>CANFJF010000118.1 GCA_947447355.1 Comamonadaceae bacterium | reverse complement strand
CGGCATGATCGGCACGTTTGACTCGCAACTGGCCTTTGAGTTTTTCCAGGGCTTCGCCAATCACGCCTTTGTCACCCTGCACATCGACAATCTGCGCGGCGAAAACGCCCATCACCAAGCTGAAACGGTCTTCAAAGCCTTCGCCCGCGCTCTGCGCATGGCGCTCGAGCTAGACCCGCGCATGGCCGGTGTGATTCCTTCCACCAAGGGTTCTTTGTAAACCGCCTGATGCCGACATGACTGTTCTGAAAAAAGTAGCCGTGGTTGACTACGGCATGGGTAATTTGCGATCGGTGTCGCAAGCGGTGTCGCATGTCGCCCAAGGCGCGGGTTTTGAGGTGATCGTCACCTCCCGCGCGCAAGACGTGCTGGACGCTGACCGCGTGGTGCTCCCAGGCCAAGGCGCCATGCCGGACTGCATGCGTGAGCTGGACGAGTCGGGACTGCGCCAAGCCGTGCTGCACGCAGCCGCACACAAACCCTTGTTTGGCGTCTGCGTGGGCATGCAGATGCTGCTGGACCGCAGCGAAGAGGGCCCTGCCGGAGTGGGCACAGCTGGGCTCGGACTGATCGGCGGAGAAGTCATTAAATTTGACCTAGCCGGCAGACTGCAGCCAGACGGTAGCCGTTTCAAGGTGCCGCAAATGGGCTGGAACCAGGTCTACCAAGGCAGTTCAGCCTTGCCGGAGGGCAGCCAGCCACGGCATGCGCTGTGGACCGACATTCCCGACGGCGCTTATTTCTACTTTGTGCACAGTTTCTACGCCAAGCCGTCTGATGCGCGCAACACTGCGGGCGAAGCCGACTACGGCGGACGCTTCACAGCAGCGGTTGCACGGGATAATATTTTCGCGACGCAGTTTCACCCCGAGAAGAGCGCCGACCAGGGGCTGGCCTTGTACCGCAACTTTCTGCACTGGAATCCCTGAGCGGCTATTGATCTGCCGTTTAAATTGTGTTCGGCGGACTTTATTTTTTCATCCTTTTTAGCTTCATTTTTAAAGCAACATGCTACTCATCCCCGCGATTGACTTGAAAGACGGTCACTGCGTTCGCCTCAAACAAGGCGACATGGACCAGTCCACTACCTTCGGCGAAGACCCGGCAGCCATGGCCCGTAGCTGGGTCGACAAAGGCGCGCGTCGGCTGCATCTGGTCGACCTGAACGGCGCCTTTGCCGGCAAGCCCAAAAACGAGGCGGCGATTCGCAAGATCCTGCTCGAAGTGGGCAGCGAGGTGGATGTGCAACTCGGCGGCGGGATTCGCGACCTTGACACCATCGAACGCTATCTGGATGCGGGTCTGCGCTACGTCATCATCGGTACGGCGGCTGTCAAGAATCCCGGTTTTCTGCAGGACGCCTGCACCGCTTTTGGCGGTCACATCATTGTCGGTTTGGACGCCAAAGACGGCAAAGTGGCGACCGACGGCTGGAGCAAACTCACCGGCCACGAAGTCATTGACCTCGCCAAGAAGTTTGAAGATTACGGCGTCGAATCCATCATTTACACCGACATTGGCCGTGACGGCATGCTCAGCGGTATCAATATCGAGGCAACGGTCAAGCTGGCGCAGGCCTTGCGGATTCCGGTCATCGCTTCAGGCGGGCTCTCCAACATGGCCGATATTGATGCGCTGTGCCAAGTCGAGAGCGAAGGCGTCGAAGGCGTGATTTGCGGCCGCTCGATCTACAGCGGCGATCTTGATTTCGCGCTGGCGCAAGAACGCGCTGATGAGCTCAACGGCTAGTGGCCAGCTTTAATGCTCGCTAAACGAATCATTCCTTGCTTAGATGTCACCGGCGGTCGGGTTGTCAAAGGCGTCAATTTTCTGGAGCTGCGCGATGCGGGTGACCCGGTGGAAATTGCGGCGCGCTACAACGACCAAGGCGCAGACGAGCTGACTTTTTTGGATATCACCGCGACCAGTGATGGCCGTGATTTGATCTTGCACATCATCGAAGCGGTGGCTTCGCAGGTCTTCATTCCCCTGACGGTGGGTGGCGGTGTGCGCACGGTGGACGATGTGCGGCGCCTGCTCAATGCGGGTGCCGACAAAACCAGTTTCAACTCGGCTGCGCTGGCCAATCCGCAGATCATCAACGAAGTCTCTGCACGCTACGGAGCGCAATGCATCGTCGTCGCCATTGATGCCAAGCGCCGCTCTAACGTGGAAGCTTTGACGCGCGGGCCGGGGTGGGATGTCTACAGCCATGGTGGCCGACAAAACACCGGCCTCGACGCGGTGGTCTGGGCCAGTGAAATGGCGCGTCGTGGCGCCGGCGAAATTTTGCTGACCAGCATGGACCGCGATGGCACCAAGGCCGGCTTTGACTTGGCGCTGACCCGCGCCGTCAGCGACGCGGTGAGCGTGCCGGTCATCGCCTCGGGTGGCGTTGGCAACCTCGACCATCTGGCCGATGGCATCCAGATCGGCGGCGCTGACGCCGTGCTGGCCGCGAGTATTTTTCATTACGGCGAATACACCGTGCAGCAGGCCAAGCAACGCATGGCAGAGCGCGGCATCCCGGTTCGGCTTTGAGCCCCAGTCAATCACCGACAATAACCCCTATGAACTGGTTAGATGAAGTCCGATGGGACGAGCGGGGCCTGATCCCCGTGATCGCGCAAGAAGCCGCCAGCGGCGACGTGCTGATGTTTGCTTGGATGAACCGCGAGGCGCTACAAGAAACGGCTGACTCGGGTCGGGCCGTTTACTTCAGCCGCTCACGCGCGCGGCTTTGGCGCAAGGGCGAGGAGTCCGGCCACTTTCAGACCGTGCATGACATCCGGCTGGACTGTGACAACGATGTGATTTTGTTGAAAATCACGCAACTCGGGCAGGAAACCGGCCCTTCGATCGCTTGTCACACCGGGCGCCACAGTTGCTTTTTTCACCGCTATGAGGGCAGCCAGGGCGGCCAATGGGTCGCGGCAGAGCCGGTGCTCAAAGAGCCGAAACATATCTACAAATAAGCCAAGGGCAGCTATTCATGACCACGACCTCGAATGACTCTCTCGCGCGCTTGGCTCAAGTGATTGAAAGCCGCAAGGTGCGCAACGGCGGTGACCCCAGCCAGAGCTATGTCGCCCGCCTGCTGCACCAAGGCCCGGACGCCTTCTTAAAAAAAATCGGTGAAGAAGCCACCGAAACCGTCATGGCCGCCAAAGACCTGGACCACGGCGGTGCCACGCCAGAGCTGCAAGGCAAGTTGATCGGCGAAGTGGCGGATCTGTGGTTTCACAGCTTGATCGCCTTGGCCCATTACGACTTGACGCCAGCCGATGTGATTGCCGAGTTGGAGCGCCGCGAAGGCACCAGCGGCATTGAGGAAAAAGCCCTGCGTAAAGCGCTGCTGCGTGCCGATGCTGAGAAATAAGCCCGCCTTCAATTTACCAACACCGCGCCTATGAACTTCCCTGATCTTTCCGACAACGCTGAGAAGACGTCGAGTGACCGGCTGGTCATGCAAATTCTGTACGGCCTGCACACCATGGCTTGGTTCAGCGGCGGCGTGTTCGCTGTTGTCGCGCTGATCATCAATTACCTGCGTCGCGCAGATGAAGTCACTCCCTTGTACGTCGCACACCACGATTTCATGATCTCGACGTTTTGGTGGACGCTGGTCTGGCTGGTTTTGCTGTCGCCGCTGTGGTTGTTTTTTATTTTTCCGGGCATGCTGGCTTATGGCCTTGTTTGGCTCTGGTACCTGTACCGTTGCATCAAAGGCTGGTTGCGCTTTAACGCCAATCGTGTGCCGCAGACGGTGGCAACGGTATGAGCAGCGTTGACAAGCTCAGCCATGCGCCAGGCGCCGCCGCTGACAACTGCCTGTTTTGCAAAATTGCGGCTGGGAAGATCCCAAGCAGAAAAGTCTTTGAAGATGATGAGTTGCTGGCGTTCCATGACATCAACCCGTGGGCACCGGTGCACTTCCTCATCATCCCTAAAGCCCATATCGCCTCCATGGCTCAACTCGGGCCTGAGCACGAGTCACTGCTGGGTCGCATGATGGTGCTGGCGCCAAGGTTGGCACTGGAGCAGGGTTGCAGGCCGTATCCGGATGGTGGCTATCGCATTGTTACCAACACAGGTGCCGAGGGTGGCCAAGAGGTACACCACTTGCATATTCATGTGATGGGCGGTCCGAGGCCTTGGTTGCGGGGCTGAATTGAGGGCTTGCGATAGGCGGCTGGTAACGGTTTCAAACACGTCTGCTGTGGTCAATATGGCATAAGTTTTTGACGCGGTGGATAAGCACCTTAGAATCACGATTATTCGCACACGCTGGCCTTCGAGGTCGGCATTAAAAGTTAGGACAGAAACATGGGTGGATTTTCTATTTGGCATTGGTTGATCGTCTTGCTGATCGTGGTCATGGTGTTTGGCACCAAGAAGCTGAGAAATATGGGCGGTGATCTCGGCGGGGCGGTCAAGGGTTTCAAAGACGGTATGAAAGAAGGCAACCAACCGGCGGCTGAGGAGGCTGCGGCTACGACACCTCCTGCTCAGGTCACTGCGGCGACATCAGCCACACCGGCTGACGACAAAAACACCATTGACGTGCAAGCGCGTCAAAAATCCTGATCAGGTTCTCATTGAGTTTTCAAGGTGATTGGGTGCTTTGCGCCCAACTGAACTGACGTGATTGATCTCGGCATCTCCAAAATTGCGCTGATCGGTGCGGTCGCGCTGATCGTCATCGGCCCCGAAAAGCTGCCGCGCTTGGCGCGAACAGTGGGCACTTTGCTGGGCAAGGCGCAGCGTTACGTGGCCGATGTCAAAAGCGAAGTTAACCGCTCCATGGAGCTGGACGAGCTCAAGAAAATGAAAGACAGTGTCGAGGGGGCTGCTCGGGATGTCCAAAGCTCGATGCAGTCAAGCGCCAGCGATTTTGAGAAAACCTGGGCAGAAACCACTAGCCTTGCTGGCGACAGCAGCTATGCCAATGACCTGCCCGGCATGATCAGTTTTCCGGAGTACAAAAATCCGGGCAAGAACTGGCGGCTGAAGCAGGGCGCCACGCCGCAATGGTTCAAGGCGCGTTCGGGAGTGAGAACCAAAGCCCTGTCGGGCGCGGCCAGGGTGGCCCGTTTTCGGCCAAAGCTGCGCGTTACTTCGCATGTCTAGCCGAAGCTTTTGCGCGAGCGCATCAGTCCGGCGTTAATCTGAATGATTTCTTTTTTGTGTGGCGGGACTGAGGGCTTTGATGTCTTTGGTGACGCGTCTGACCTGTAGGGCTTGACTTTTTCATGAGCGATTCGCAAACCGACAAACCTGACGAACTCGCAGGCACCGAGCAACCTTTCGTCCAGCACCTCATGGAGTTGCGCGACAGGATGATCAAGGCCGTTGTTGCGATTGCTGTTGCCGCGGCTGTGCTTGCCCTGTACCCAGGCCCGGGAGCGCTTTACGACCTGATGGCGGCACCGTTGATTGCCAGCCTACCCAAGGGCGCCACGCTGATCGCCACCAATGTCATCTCACCTTTTGTCGTACCGATCAAGATCATGTTCATGTCGGCTTTCATGATCGCCTTGCCGGTGGTGCTTTACCAAGTCTGGGCTTTTGTGGCGCCAGGGCTCTACGCTCACGAAAAAAAGTTGGTGATGCCGCTGGTGGTGTCAAGCACTTTGCTGTTTTTTACAGGGGTGGCTTTTTGCTATTTCTTTGTCTTCGGGCAGGTGTTTAAGTTCATCCAGAGCTTTGCGCCTAAGTCGATCACTGCCGCGCCTGACATCGAGGAATACCTCAATTTTGTCATCGGCATGTTCATGGCTTTCGGGCTCGCTTTTGAGGTGCCGATCGCGGTCATTTTGCTGGTCCGCATGGGTATCCTCACGGTCGCCCAGTTGCGCGAATACCGTGGTTATTTTTGGGTTCTAGCAGCAGTCGGCACGGCGCTGGTCACACCGCCTGACGCTGGCTCTATGCTCATGCTGCTGGGCGTTGTTGGCGGCTTGTACGAGGTGGGTATTTTGGCGGCTCAGATGTTTGTCAAGCACACCAAAGCGCCAGACGCCGATGACAGCGCCGACAAGGCTGGCGACTGACCTCGTTAATTCTTTATCGCGGTAAGGTTGGCCGCTGGCGCTTGCTCGGAGTCACTGCAATCTCAAGGCTTGCATCGCGTCGTTGAACCTTCAGCGGTGAGCTCACCCCGGGCTTCAGGGCAGCCACTGCGCTGAGCAATTCAGTGACATTGCTCACCGGCTTGTCGGCCACCGCTGTGATCACATCGCCAGGTCGTATCCCGGCTGCTGCCGCGGGTCCGTTTTGCAGCACTCCCGTGATGATGACGCCACTTTTGGCTGAGATGTTGAAGGTTTGGGCCAGTTCAGCGTTTAATTCTTGGGGTTCGACACCAATCCAGCCGCGCGTCACCTGACCGTCCTTGACGATGCTCTCCAGCACCTGGCGGGCGGTTGAGACGGGAATGGCAAAGCCGATCCCCATGGAGCCGCCAGAGCGCGAATAAATGGCTGTGTTGATGCCCAGCAAGCGGCCTTGGGTGTCGACCAGTGCACCACCAGAATTACCCGGGTTGATAGCCGCATCAGTTTGGATGAAATTTTCAAATACGTTGATGCCCAGCTGGCTCCGGCCAAGCGCACTGATGATGCCTCCGGTGACGGTTTGCCCGACGCCGAAGGGGTTGCCGATGGCCAGTACCTGATCGCCAATTTCAATTGACTCGGAACTGCCCAGTACGATGACGGGCAGCTTGTCCAGCTCGATCTTAAGGATGGCGAGGTCTGTTTCTGGATCTGTGCCGATGACTTTGGCTTTGGCTTTGCGCGAATCGATGAGGATGACTTCAATGTCGTCAGCGCCTTCAACCACATGGTTGTTGGTGAGAATGTAGCCATTCGGGCTGACGATCACGCCGCTGCCCAGCCCGACTTGCGTTTCGTTGCGAACCTGATCACCAAAGAAAAAGCGGAACCAGGGATCCTCTGTGTTGGGTGTGCGGACAGCGGCTTTGCTGGCAATGATGCTGACGACAGCGCCCGAGGCGGCTTTGGCGGCCGTGCTGAAACTGCCGGGTGCACCGCCTGCTATTTTTCCCGTGCTGCCGGCAGGTGCTTCAATCACCGTGAGCGCGCCTAGGTTGCTGCCGCGCTGAAGCCACTGTGGCTTCAGGCTGACGAGCACAAAATAAACCGCCAGCAAGATGGTTACCAGCTGTGAAAAAAAGAGCCAAGATCTGCGCATGGTGGTGAGTATCAAAATCAAAAATGTAAAAAAAGTCAGCATGAAAGTTCAAGACTCAAACGCAGACAATCTATTTTGACTGATTGGCCACGTGATGAGCAGCACAGCGGCGCAATAGCCATCGGCTGGCGTGTTTCGAAGATGCCAACGGTGTGATCAGCCTGATAATCCGGTAGCAGGCTTACACAGACTCATGGATGTGACTAAATGGTATTTTTCAGCGAACTCATCAAAGGAAAAGCGTCGTGACAACACCCCAAGAAGCGAAGACCGGAGGGGTCTCCAGAGCGGAGTTGCTGACGACATTCAACGGCCTGTTGCAGCCCGAGCTTTTCAAGGATTACGGGCCGAACGGCCTTCAGGTTGAAGGCAAGGCGAGGGTGCGGCGCATCGTTTCCGGGGTCACGGCCAGTTTGGCGTTGATTGAGGCTTCGGTGGCTTGGCAAGCGGACGCGATTTTTGTGCACCACGGTCTTTTTTGGCGCGGCCAAGATGGTCGTGTCACGGGCTGGATGAAGCAGCGATTGGCTTTGTTGTTGGCACATGACATCAACCTGTTCGCGTATCACCTGCCACTCGACGCGCACCCGGCGCTGGGCAATAACGCGCAGCTTGGGCGTCTGCTTGGTCTGAGTCCCCACGATGGGAAGGCGGGTCGCTTTGGCGAGTCAGGGCTGGGGTTCATGGGCTGCCGTTTGGGTGGTGAGGCATTCGCCACAGCCGGCAGTCTGGCCAGCCATGTTTCTCACGTGTTGCAGCGGCAGGTGGTGCTGGTGGATCGGCCATCCAGTCACACGACGGCCATTCAAAATATCGCTTGGTGCAGCGGCGGCGCACAAGGGTATTTTGAAGCGGCCATTGGGGCCGGCGCGGATGTCTTCATCACGGGT
>CANFJF010000117.1 GCA_947447355.1 Comamonadaceae bacterium | reverse complement strand
GATTCAAGAGTGAAGTGCAACACTAGCCAACCTGTAAGGTCAGCAGATGCATTCCACCCCACCGCATTACCGCCAGCTTCAGCCTGAAGAGCACATGACATTGGCCAGCTTGAAGCAACAGAACTACAGCATCAGGGCGATCTCCCGCGTGCTGAACCGATCCCCCAGAAGCGCTGCAAGCACTGGCTCCAAAGCGCCAGCCGGCTTTGATGGATTACTAACCAGTCGGTCAAGGGTCGCACCTGCTTTAACAAGCTGACGTTCTGCATCGGCATCACGTTGGGCTGAATTCAGGTGATGTGGCTGGCGCAGATTCAGCAGGCTTTGATCGGACTGATGGGCAATGCTCGCACTCTTTACTTATCAAACCAACGATGCGGTTGATTCTTCAGCTGCGGCGATCCATCTAAGCAGACATCGGTCGTGGAACCTTCTTACTTGGCGATTCGATGACACCGATGGCAGCAGCTCGCATAAGGCGACAAAAGGTTGGGCATTCAAAATGACTGGGCGCTGAGCACGCTGCGGCATGTCGAAGTCCATCACGCATGGCGCTCAATTGACGAATCGTCCCATCGATCTCATCCGCCTTGGCTTCAAGCATGGCGCGGTCGATCTGTGGAGGCCCATCCACCGCAAACATGCTCTTCATCGCATCAAGTGAAAAACCGGCTGCACGCCCCAGACCGATGAGGGCCAACCGCTCAACCACGCTGTGATTAAACAAGCGGCGAAGCCCTTTCCTGCCCACTGAGGCAATCAACCCCTTCTCCTCATAAAAGCGGAGCGCAGAACTGGACACGCCAGAACGCTTTGACACCTCAGATATGTCCAACACCATAAATCCCTTGACTTGAAGTTGACTTGAAGTGGAAAAATACCATTTCAGCGCTCGGAGCGCAACGCATACATCACTTTCGTGAAGCAAAAAGCCATGATCAAGCAAGAAATTAAGAAACCCCATTCCCCAGAGACAAAAGGCATCGTCCAGACCACCGCAGTGAGCTGGGTGCTGGTGAGTCTTTCGCTGCCTATGTTGCTGTCTTCGCTAGGCACCAGCATCGCTAATGTGAGCTTGCCGACTCTGGCCGAAGCGTTCAATGCATCGTTCCAACAAGTCCAGTGGGTGGTCATTGCCTATTTACTGTCGATTACCACCCTCGTCGTCAGCATTGGTCGGCTTGGCGACATGGTGGGGCGGCGTCAGTTACTGCTCATTGGAATATTGCTTTTTACAGGGGCTTCGGCCCTATGCGGAGTTGCGCCGTCCTTATGGTTACTCATCGTGGCCCGCGCGGCGCAGGGCCTCGGAGCCGCCGCCATGATGGCATTGACCTTGACTTTTGTCGGCGAGACGGTTTCCAAGGAGAAGATTGGCAGTGCCATGGGACTGCTCGGAACCATGTCGGCCATTGGCACTGCGCTTGGCCCATCGCTGGGTGGAATTTTGATCTCAGGACTGGGCTGGAGGAGCATATTCCTCGTCAACTTGCCCCTGGGCATCTTTACTTTTTTACTGGCGAAACGATACCTGCCGGCTGATCCCAACGTACGGACATCTCCGGCGGCTGGGTTCGACTATGTCGGAACACTGCTTCTGGCATTGACGATTGGGGCATTTGCCTTGGCCATGACAGTGGGGCGCGGCAACTTCGGTACGGTCAATCTGGCACTGTTAGTCCTGGCGACGGGAAGCGTCCTCCTGTTCATTCGGATTGAAGCGAGGACTACAACACCCTTGATTCAAATGGTCATGTTTCGCAACCGCGTACTCACCTCCAGTCTCATCATGAGTGTGCTTGTGGCAACGGTCATGATGGCAACGCTCGTGGTCGGGCCTTTCTACCTTGCACGCGCTCTTGGACTGGAAACGGCGCTGGTCGGTCTGACGATGTCTGTGGGGCCACTTGTTGCAACCTTGAGTGGTGTTCCGGTTGGGCGCACGACGGATCGCTATGGTGCGCAACGCGTCACCATAGCAGGACTGGTTTTAATGCTTTTTGGCACGCTAACTATTGCTGCAATCCCCACGAATTTTGGCGTGCCAGGTTACCTCGCACCTCTCGTTATCACCACGGTTGGCTACATGCTGTTTCAGACTGCCAACAACACGTCCGTCATGGCCAAACTCCAGGCCAACCAGCGCGGTGTCATTTCAGGCATGCTCAGCTTGTCGCGGAACTTGGGTTTGATCATGGGTGCGTCACTGATGGGGGCCATTTTTGCACTGGCTTCAGCAACGGCGGATGTCACCTCAGCAACTCCGGACGCAGTCGCCACAGGCATGCGGGTAACGTTCTTTGTTGCGGGGACATTGATTGCGATTGCCTTGGCTATAGCGGTCAGAACTTATCAGCAGAAACAAACAGCCTGAACAAGCTAAGCCCGAGAAAACGGTTGCTGACCAAATGAACTGCCGTTCAGCCAGTTCGCAAAGTGAAGCCCTTGTTGATCGCTCACGTCATTGAACCAGAATCCCATTAGCATGGCCTTCTGCAGCATCTTTGCCGTGGTCGGAAAGCTGGGCATCAAACCACTTGTGCAAAGCCGCCACGAGGGAAATGTCTGACGTTTTGTAGGTCAACTTGGCGCCACCCTTGACGTCTTTGTAGGCAATGTTAATTTGCCCCGGTTGAGCGACTTTCAGATCGGCTAGGCCAGGCATGTCTTGACCATGAATGTGGCTTGGCCCTGAGAAATCACCTTTCAGAAACTGCTCCCGAATTTCCTTGAGGTGTTGTCGTACCAGTTTGATCTGCCCTGTATCTGAAGACTTCTTGGCAACCACCTGCTGCACGCCACCCTCGGCGTCTTTCGTGAAGATGTGCCTCGTTGCCGCCAGCGTGAACGGCATCACGTCTTTTCCTCGCTGGGACACCTCAACTTGCCGCTTCTGATTAGCCATCATGGCCATGTGAGCGGCATGGTCCATGTTGGCGTGGTGGATCATCTTCGAATCGTTGTCTTCAGCATGCGTAAGCCCTGCGAATACGAAAAGAATTGAGGGGATGACTAAAAGTTTGAACATAGACTTTTCCAATATTAATGCGCGCTCAATGCCAGCATTCTTTTGCCGAAGGGCGCATCCTGCGCGACGGGTGCTTGGTCGCTGAACGTGCGCAAGCTGGTGACAACTGTGAGGGGAATTTAGGTTAAGGGGCGACCAATTTCAAGGTTATGACTGACGGCAATTCAGTGAAGACATGAGCCTGACGTATTCTGATGGGCCTTGATCCATTGATAACCGGACAACCTCAAAAGTACGTTCTGACAGTGCTTGTTCAGACCGTCCTCACATGAGTGCCAGCCAAATGCCAAGAGGCAAAAAGGCCAAGCTACAGAGGTGACCGACGATGACGGTTGAGGCCACCTTATGGGGTTCAACCTGGAACTTGTCGGCCAGCATGAAATTAAAAACGGCGGGTGGTAGGCACGCAAACAAAATCAAGGCCCCGCGTTCAACGCCTTGCAACGGAATGAACCACAGAAGTGCATACGCTGACGCTAGTCGCACGATCAATATCAAGACGGAAGCTTGAGCGCCCACTTGAGTGTCTTCAATCTTGCTACCGGCCAGTCTTGCACCCAAAGACATCAACATCATCGGAACCAAAACGCTACCGATCATGGTCAAAGAGGTGTGCAGCCATGCAGGAAGTTCGAACTGCAACTGAGAACTGCTCACGCCCAGCACTGTCGCCCAAACCAAGGGGTTGGCATAAACCATACGCCAATCAACTTTGCCACTCATGACCCCGGCGCCCAGTGTGAAATGAAGCACATTGGAGATGACTAACAACACAACGGCGGTCGCCATACCTTCAGGCCCATAAGCCAGGGCAATCAAAGGAATACCAACCGGCCCAACGTTGGCAAACATGACACAAGGCAAAAAAGCCTGCTTGGATGCGCCAGAAAATGTCGCTAACGGCCAAGCGATCAGGCCACTGACCAAGATCAGGGCGATGGATGCACCGGTGAAAGACAAAGCCGAAATGGGGTCAAACGACTTGGAAGACAGAGAAATGAAAATCAAAACTGGCAGCGCAATATCCACGACCAGTTTGTTTGCGCCAGCCAGATCCGGCCTGACACGTCGGCTGTAGAAAAAACCAACCAACGCCAAAACAAAGATGGGAAGAGTGATCGTTGCGATGGTTGAAAACATGGTCTCAGTCTCAGTGAAAGGTGCAGCGGTCAGTCGGCGGAAAGATCAAGAGACGAATGATAGCGTTACGGGATGACGTCAATTAGGCACGTGCAAGCAAGTTGTGAATGTGATACAAATTGCTTAACTTTTTACCTGACACATGAAGACATCAATGCCACCAGACAAACCAAATCCCTCGTCTCACTTCGCGGCAGCCTGCATGCGCCCTATTAACGCACTGGTCGAGCGCTACATTCCCAGTGCCTTGGTATTTGTCATCGTGCTGACGGCCATTGTTGTTGTTCTGGCCATCACGCTGACCGGCGCCAGCCCTGTGGATGTCATTCGCGACTGGGGGGATGGTTTGTCAGGGCTGCTGGCTTTCATGACGCAGATGGCGCTGATCTTGTTGCTTGGCCATGCGCTGGCCAATACCCGCCCAGTGAAACGCCTACTGGCTGCGTTGGCCCGCATTCCGGCAACAGCCGTTCAGGCGTATGTGTTTGTCTGCGTGATCGCCGCATTGGCGTCGCTGATCACTTGGGGTTTGGGTCTGGTGGTCGGTGGATTGCTGGCCAGAGAAGTAGCCGGTCAGCTGCGCGACAAGGGCGTGCGGCTGCATTTCCCGATGCTGGTCGCGGCCGGTTATTCAGGCTACGTGGTTTGGCACATGGGTTATTCAGGCTCCGGCCCATTGACCGCAGCCACCGAAGGTTCCTTTTTAGCGCTGCACATGGGGACGACCATCCCTTTAAGCGCCACCACTTTTTCGACTTGGAATATCAGCGCGGCGCTGCTGACCATTGTGGTCGTGGCGCTGGCTTTGGCGTTGGTGGCACCACGTGACGACGCCAATATCGTTGAGCTTGATGTGGATGCCCGCGACAAGCTGCTCATCCCCAAAGATGACATTTCAACGCCGGCCGACCGGCTTGACGCCAGCCGTCTATTGACCAGCTTGGTTGGCTTGGCATTGCTGGTTTATCTGGTCATCCACTTCACAGATGGTGGATCGCTGACGCTGAACATTGTTAACTGGTCTTTTCTGGCTCTGATATTTTTGCTGGTGCGAAATTCTTTTGAATTGCTCGCATTGATCAAAAGTGCCGCGTCGAATGTCGGCGACATCCTGCTTCAATTTCCTTTGTACGCAGGCATCCTCGGCATCATGGTTGGCTCTGGTCTGATCGGCGTTTTTTCAGACTTTTTTGTGAATATTTCAACGCCCCAAACCTTTGGCTTTCTGGCCTTTTTGTCTGCGGGCATCGTCAACTTTTTCGTCCCCTCTGGGGGCGGTCAGTTTGCAGTGCAAGGCCCGATCATGCTGGACGCAGCTGCTCAACTGGGCGTCGACCCAGCCGTGGCCATCATGGCAGTAGCCTATGGCGACCAATGGAGCAACATGATCCAGCCTTTCTGGGCGCTGCCATTGCTGGCGATTGCCGGCTTGAAAATGCGCGACATCCTAGGCTACACGACGGTCACTTTTCTAGCCTCCGGACTGGTCTTCAGCGCCACGTTGTTGCTGGTGGGCGTGGGTCGGGCAACGGGCTGAATAATGGCGGCGATATTTGGAGTGCGAGAGGGGGACTCTCGCGGCGTCTTATTTTGGCTTCTGGGATCGCGTTGGGTACAGCTCATTCACTAAAGCCCCCACAGCGTCCTCCACACTGCGGAGTGGATTCTTCTCGCAGTAGTTCTTCACCCACAGCCATGCATGATTGAAATCAGTTTTGCCTAGCGTCTTCTGGTTATTGGGGGCCTGATAGTTCAAGGCGGAAACAGTTCCAGCAATCAAGTTTAAAAATTCAACATCCTTCCCGGGTTGGGCTGCAACCTCTTGCAAGAGTGCGCCGCATGACGCTGCATTTGCAGTGCCGGACTGTCCACTAGCGTCAGCGGCTGGCGCATGGGATCCGAAGAGCGCCCCAATGACCATCAATGATCCGTACAAGAGAGGCGTGAAAGTTTTCATGTGCATGCGTTAAAAATCATTCCAGTTGGATGTTGGCAGTGCGGACGACTTTGGTCCACTTTTCGATCTCTGCCTGCAACATCTTACCGAGTACCCTTGGCGTGGTCGGCATGGCTTCTGCGCCTGCCTCGTAAAGCCGCTTTTTAACCTCCGGATCACTCAAGGCCTTGTTGATGTCCGAGCTCAGGCGTTGCACGATGTCCTTGGGCGTTTCGGCGGGCGCAACAAATGCCGCCCACGAGTAGGCTTCGTAACCGGGCAAGCCCGACTCGGCAATCGTCAGCACATCGGGCAGTAGCGCAGATCAACGCGTACTGGCGACCGCAACAGCACGCACTTTGCCGGCTTTTATATGCGGTAACGCGGTAGGGGCATCGCTGAACATCAGTTGCACTTGGCCACCCAGCAAATCGGTCATCGCGGGCGCACTCCCCTTGCAAGGCACATGCAGCAGCGAGGTGCCCGCCGGGACCGACGGATGCGCCGCCAGGGCTTGCTTGGACCCACATCTGCGACAGCTTTTGTACCACGGCTCGACCCGTGACGTCCACCGGTCCTCCGGCCGGAAATGGCACGATGAACTTCACCGGTCGCGCTGGATAGGCCTGCCGCGCAAAAGCCGGCAAACCAAGCGTGCTCAACGCGGCTGCGGCGCTTTCCATCCAGCGACGGCGACCGATCAAGGTCGATGAAAACCCTTGTTGCTTTTCGACGCAAAGGGTCAGATCGGCGGTAGCGTTTGCTTGACATCTGTGGTTTGCTCGAAACGGTAAAATCAAGCCTGTGAGGCCACGCCCTCCCCCGCATCAGGGTGCTAATGTCCGGGACGTCCCGGCCCTTTTAAGGAGGGTCGATGATGGCCTGGATTTTTTTATTTGTCGCCGGTTTGCTGGAGGTCGTCTGGGCTTTCTACATGAAGCAGTCCAACGGTTTCACGCGCGTTCTGCCCACGGCGATCACCCTTATCACCATGCTGGCCAGTTTTGGCCTGCTGTCTGTTGCGATGAAAACGCTGCCCTTGGGCACCGCTTACACGGTTTGGACGGGTATCGGCGCAGTCGGCGCTTTCATCGTCGGCATCGCGGTGCTGGGTGAACCGATGAATGCAATGCGCCTATTGGCCGCGATGCTGATCTTGGCCGGATTGATCCTGATGAAGCTGTCCAGCACGCACTGACCTGAAAATCACGCATGAACAAACTAAGCCCGAAAAAACTGCTGCTGACCAAATGGACTGCTGTTCAGCCATTGCACAAAGAGAAGCACTTTTTGGTCGCTCAGGTCATTGAACCTGACACCCCTGAAGCGCCGTTGGAGTGGGTCGAGCTTGAGGCCATTTTTTCTAAATCGAGGTACCGCATTGCTTGGCGTGACCTGAAAGATTCAGAGATTTGGCGACAGGGCTGGGTTTAAAAAACCTGCAAAGTAGCTTGTCGGGTTGTGACGTCGCCCTCGCTGGAGCGCTGGCGGTCAAACGCGCCTACGTTCACTGGCCTTGGTTCTGGAGAAAGATGCCTTGCCCCCTCAGGACCAAGGTGTCACAAAAAAAATATGTAAATCTAAATTATTATTTTATTCAACCATGCTAGCGGCATGAATTGCAGTCAAATTCCAACAAAAAACAGCATAATTTTTTACTAAAACACAATTAAATCGCTTTAAATGCATATATTATTATTTTTACATACTTATAAATAACTATAAATTAAATTCAAAATGGATCGATAATTGTAAAAGCTGTAAACGAGTATTTAACTAAATAGTTATCAATTTAACGAGTCAGTGTGCCTTGGGCTTGCGCCCTGTCACCCAATTCGTTTCAGCGATTCAAGACGACTCGTGAAGGCGTACCGAGGGGAGCGATTTTGCTCTGATGGTTTTACAAACAGGATTTCAAAATGAAAATGAAAATGAGAAAGCTGGCACTGGTTGTCGGTACTTTGGTGATGGCGGGTGGGGCGATGGCGGCAGACACGTCCACCATGGG
>CANFJF010000116.1 GCA_947447355.1 Comamonadaceae bacterium | reverse complement strand
TGATCGCGCAGGACCCGATGGTCATGAGCAGCCCCAGCGACGCCATCGTGGGCGCCTGCGGCCGAGTCGTCGATGGCTTGGTGATACAGGCCAAGGGCTTCCCGTATTCCATCGCCGAGCTCTTTGGCCCGAGTCAAGACACGAGCGCGTTCAACGACGGCACCTACGTCACCCTGCGCTTAACGGCAGGCATGTACCACCGCTTCCACGCACCCCACGACATGACGGTGGAGCATGTGACCTACATCAGCGGTGACACCTGGAACGTCAACCCGATTGCCCTGAAAAGAGTCGAGCGCTTGTTTTGCCGCAATGAACGCGCGGTGCTGCGCGCCCGCTTGACAGCCACAGGCCACCCGATCGCATTGGTGCCCGTGGCCGCCATTTTGGTGGCCAGCATGCGCTTGCATTTTTTGAATGTGTTGTTGCATTTGCGCTACCGCGGCGCCAATGAAATGCCTTGTGCGGCCGCATGCGTCAAAGGCCAGGAGTTGGGCTGGTTTGAGCATGGTTCAACCATCATTGTGTTTGCACCCAAGGGCTTCGAATTGTGCAGCGGCATTGAGAACGGCCAACAGATCCGAATGGGTCAGGCGCTGATGCAACTGCCCAAAACCAGCACTGCTTAATGTCACCGATTTGACGCATTAACGTCATCATCGCGACACGTTTCCCAGCGACGATGACTCCCCAGATAGACCCCCATAAATCTGGAGTGCCTTATGAAAATCAGCGTATTTGGTGCCGGCTATGTCGGCTTGGTGACGGCAGCCTGCTTGTCCGAAATGGGCAACAGCGTGATGTGTATTGACGTCGACGCAAAACGGGTGGCTAACCTGCAGCAAGGCATCTCGCCAATCCATGAACTGGGTTTGGAGCCGCTCTTGCAACGCAATGCCGCAGCAGGTCGACTGACCTTCACCAACGACGTGGCGGCCGCTGTGGCACACGGCACGATCTTGTTCATCGCCGTCGGCACACCTGCCGCCGAAGATGGCTCTGCCGACCTGCAACATGTGATGAGCGTCGCGCACACCATCGGTGAGCACATGCACGACTACAAGGTCGTGGTGAACAAAAGCACGGTGCCTGTGGGTACCGCGGACAGAGTCCGCAAGACGATTGCAAACGCCTTGCGGCAGCGCTCCACGGTGCTGCCTTTTTCCGTCGTGTCGAACCCGGAGTTTTTGAAAGAAGGCGTCGCCATTGACGACTTCATGCGGCCAGACCGCGTCATCGTGGGTTGCGACAACGAACAAGCCGCACTCCTCATGCGCGCCCTGTACTCACCTTTTCTGCGCAATCGGGACCGCTTGATCATGATGGATGTTCGCAGTGCCGAGCTGACCAAGTACGTGGCCAACGCCATGTTGGCCACGCGCATCAGCTTCATGAACGAGATGGCGTTGTTGGCAGAAAAAGTCGGCGCTGACATTGAACATGTGCGCGTCGGTATCGGCAGCGACTCCCGCATCGGCACCCATTTTCTTTACGCCGGTTGCGGCTGGGGCGGCTCCTGCTTTCCAAAAGATGTTCGGGCGCTGGCCCACATCGCCGAAGAAGCCGGTGCTGAATTAAGCATGTTGAAAGCCACGCAATCCATCAACGACCGCCAACGCGGTCTGCTGGGACGGCGCGTCGTGGCACGCTTCGGCCAAGACCTGAGCGGCCTGCAGTTTGCGGTGTGGGGCCTGGCCTTCAAACCGGGCACAGACGACATGCGCGAAGCCCCCAGCGTTGACCTGATCGACGAGTTGTTGCGCCGGGGTGCACGGGTCAAAGCCTTCGACCCGGTGGCGACACATCGGGCGCAAGAGCTCTGGGGCGAGCAGCAAGGTTTTGAGTTGTGCAAAGAACCTCTCTCTGCCACTGACGGGTCAGATGCACTCATCGTCGTCACCGAGTGGCGCGAGTTCCGCAGCCCCGACTTTGCTGAACTCACCAAGCGCTTAAAACAGCCGGTCATCTTGGATGGTCGCAACTTGTACGAACCCGGCTTGATGGCAGAGCTGGGGTTTGACTACACCGGCATCGGACGTGCAGCGGGGGCGGACGCCGTCGAATCCGAACAGCAAGGTTTAATCTCAATCACTTCCCTTGCGGCTTGAAATTCTTCGCGGCAACTAAGCTCACGACTGCGGTCGGACGCATTCCGCTATCCAAATGGGTGGGGGGTTCTTGTAGACGCGAAGTTTTCAGGGTTTTAGAAGGCTGCTGATCTTTTTAAGATTTTTCAAGGTGCTGGCCAAATGACTTCGCAGCGCATCGGAGGCCTCCGAGAGACGCCCTTGTTCGATCAGGTCAAGCACCTGCAAATGCTGCCGGCAATGCTCTTTGTAGCGCTTTCGGTCCTGCATGGAACGGTAAGACAGCAGGCGGCGAACACGATTCACGCGACGAATGGTTTCGATGAAAAAAGGATTGCCAGAGCCTTCGACCAAGGCTTCGTGAAAGCGAACGCCACGCTCGTGAAGTTGATCAGTGGTGTCGGTCTCAATGCCCCCAGCCAGCAAATGCAACTCAGCGGCACGGCAACGCGCAAGCACCAAAGGGTCTAGCCGGTAACCCGGTTCAAGCAAAGCGGCTGGCTCTAGCGCCAAGCGCAAGCGGTAAGACTGCAGGAAACTGTCTGGCGTTGTCAGCATGGATGAAAAAATCCAGCCGTAACCTGGTTTTTTTTGTGCCCAGCCTTCTTGTGAAATTCGATTCAGGAGAGCCTGCAGTTGTGCCACCGTCAGTTGATAACGGTTTTTAAGCATCACCTCGGAGAACGCCTCTGGCAAAGTGCCGTTGAGCAAGTCTTCGGCCACCCTAAAATAAATATGAGTCGCTACATCGGAGGTGTCGAGGCCCAAGGCTTCGCTAGACGCTGCATCGGAGTCATCCATCGTTCGGGCTAAAAAATAGCCACGTTGCGGCTCCCGTCGCAGCACCCCTTTGTCTTGCAGCAGAGACAAAGCCTGATTGATAGGCGAGCGCGATACATGCAATCGATCCGCCAAGTCTTGGGCCGGCAAATGGCTGCCAATCGTCAGTCCCTCCGTGCGGATGAAGTCAACGATCTGAGCGGCAATGGATTTTTCAGCTTGCATGCAATGCAATGGTCTTTTGCAAGATCGAGGGGATCACGCCGCCGTCGCACAGCAAGGTCACTTCGAGTTGGGTTTCAACGGCGGCGATGGCCATCATTTCTTCCACCACACCGTTGACACGCAATACGCGCACAGCCACTTCGCTACGGGGTGCAAGGGTGTCTGCATCGGCCTCAATGGCGAGTTGGTCGCCAGGCTGCAGATTGAGGCTTTGTGGGTTCACACCAACGGGCAGGCGCAGCGGCAAGATACCCATGCCAATCAAGTTGGACCGGTGAATACGTTCAAAACTAACGGCCAACACGGCGCGAATGCCCAGCAGGCGCTGACCTTTGGCCGCCCAGTCCCGCGATGAACCCGTGCCATAACGCTCACCGGCGACCAGTACGACAGATTCCCCTGCGTCACGGTAGCGTTGCGCGACATCCCAAATCGGTTGTACATCGCCACTCGGGACGTGTAGCGTGTGGGCCAGTGGCAAGCCAGGCTGCAGCATGTTGACAAGAGTCTTGCTGTGGAACGCTGCCCGCAGCATGACCTCCCAGTTGCCACGTCTTGATGCAAACACATTCAGATCGTGACGATCGTCTCCGCGCGCCACTAAATAGTCGGCAACCAAACTGAATGGTGGGATAGCACTCGCGGGAGAAATGTGGTCAGTGGTGATGTCGTCACCCAACACCAACAAGGGATAGGCGCTGTAACGTCCGAGTTGACTGCCTTCAGTGACCGCCGCAAAGGGCGGCCGCCGCAGCGTGGTCGACTTGTCATCCCACGGAAACAGTGGCGTGGTGGGTGCCGGCAGGGCATGCCACATAGGGTTTTGACTGGCTATTTCGAAGTCACGGTGATAGTCAGCCGGATCAGCGGCCAGGGCAAGGTGGGCATTAATCTCTTCACGCGAAGGCCAGAGATCTTTCAAATAGACCGGGCGACCATTTGCAGCGATCTGCACCGGCTCGGTCGCCAAGTTCCGCTCACTGTCTCCAGCCAATCCAAAAACAACCACCAAGGGCGGCGACATGATGAAACTCAGCTCGATATCCGGGTGCACGCGACCGGGAAAATTTCGGTTTCCAGACAAGATGGCCACGGCCTTGATGTGGCCTGCGACTTGGGCCTCACGAATGGATTCGGTGAGCGGCCCTGCATTGCCAATACAAGTCGTGCAGCCATATCCGACGATGTCAAAGCCGACCGCCGACAAGTCCTCCATCAAGCCAGCTCGCGCCAAGTAAGTCGCTGCGGCGGGCGAGCCTGGGGCCAGCGATGTCTTGACCCAGGTCGGAGGCGTCAGTCCGTAGGCGCGGGCCTTGCGGGCCACCAGCCCGGCGGCCATCAGGAGCGCAGGGTCAGAGGTGTTGGTGCAACTGGTGATCGCTGCAATCGCCACCGGGTGACGCGGCAGCACCGCCGAAGCAGCGTTTGGCGAGAACCCAACTTGTGCCAACGCTTTTCCGGTGTCGGCGTAATCCAGTAAGTCTTGTGGCCGCTGAGGCCCAGCCACAGACATGCCGATCGCACTGAGATCAATGACCATGGTTCGCGTGTAGCGCGGCTCGGCATCCGCGTCAAACCACAAGCCAACGCGTTGCGTATAGGCTTCGACCAGCGCAATGGACGCTTCGGTGCGGCCGGTTGCACGAAGGTACGTGAGGGTTTGCGCGTCAACCGCGAAGTAGCCAGTGGTCGCACCATATTCAGGTGCCATGTTGGAGACGACAGCACGATCGCCGGCACTCAGTGTCGACACGCCAGGGCCATAAAACTCGACAAACTCACCCGTCACGCCGACCTGACGCAGTCGCTGCGTGATGGTCAGCGCCAGGTCAGTGGCTTGTGCATGCGCCGGTAAACGACCCGTGAGCTTGACCCCCATCACCTCGGGAATGCGGAGCATTGTCGGCATACCAAACATCACTGTCTGGGCTTCAAGCCCACCGACGCCCCACCCCAATACGCCTATGCCATTGATCATGGGCGTGTGACTGTCTGTGCCGATCATCATGTCGGGCACGGCCCAGCGAACACCCTCGCGCTCGACCGTCGTCACAACGGTGGCGAGTTGCTCGAGGTTGATGGTGTGCATGATGCCGGTGCCTGGTGGGTGAATGCGCACGCCGCTCAGCACCGTCGCTGCCCACCTTAAAAAACGGTAGCGTTCACTGTTACGACGAACTTCGTGCTGAAGATTGATGCTTAAAGCGTCACGCTGTGCATAGGCCTCGACCGCTAATGAGTGATCGATTGAAACGTCAACCCGTAAGCCTGGATTGAGCACAGAAGGATCGACACCCGCCTCGGCCAAGGCATTGCGCATGGCGGCAATGTCGACCAACGCAGGCGTACTGGTGGTGTCGTGCATCAGCACACGTCCCGGCTGAAAAGCTAATTCTGCTTCGCTGGCGCCAGACTCAAGCCATTCAAAAATAGCGGCGACAGCCACCTCACGCTCTGAGCCCTGCATGTTGCGCATGGCATTTTCTAGCAGCAGACGCAGCACCACGGGCAAGCGCTTCAAAGCCGGTCCAAAAAGGGACAGCAGATCCACCACGGCATAGCTTTCGCCGTTCAG
Organism: Comamonadaceae bacterium; assembly: GCA_947447355.1. Lineage (GTDB taxonomy): Bacteria > Pseudomonadota > Gammaproteobacteria > Burkholderiales > Burkholderiaceae_C > Polaromonas. The sequence goes on along the minus strand of CANFJF010000116.1, from coordinate 2,786 downwards.
CAGAAGTTGCCCTAGAGGATTTTTATAGGTGTTTTCCATAGCTTTCATTTTTGCATATGTTCACCATAAAATGCAATTTAGCACAAACCCTGAGCTTTCAAAACAAGCTTTCATGTCGCCACCAAGGACTCCTCCAATGCCAATTTTTTCACGCCACCTGCGCTTCCCCAGCATGATGGCAAGTGCTTGTCTGCTGCTGTCACTCTCTGCCGCTGCACAAGACTACCCGAGCAAACCTATCACTATCGTGGTGCCATTTTCCGCCGGTGGCGGTGTCGACACCATCGCCCGCCTGCTGGCGGAAAAATTGCGCGAGTCTTTGAAGCAAACGGTCATCATCGACAACAAAGCCGGCGGTAGCGGCATGATAGGTGCGCTGGCCGTGGTCAAAGCTGCGCCTGACGGTCACACGCTTCTGCTGGGTTCCGCCGGAGAAACCGCCATCAATCCATTTGTCTACAAAGCGCGCATGCAGTACGCGCCAGCCAAAGACCTTGCGCCCATCACACTGGTCACACGCATTCCCAACGTGCTGCTGGTCAGCCCAACGCTGCCCGTCAAGACGATTGAAGAGTTGGTGGCCCATGCCAAAAAGAACCCCGGGAAACTCAGCTACTCCAGTAGCGGCGTCGGTAATCCCCAGCATCTGAATGGCGAATTGCTCGAAGAATTGGCCCATATTCACATGGTGCACATCCCTTACAAGGGCGCATCGGGTCAGTTGATCGACGTGACCTCTGGCACGGTTGACATGACCTTTGTCAGTTACACCGCCGCCAAAGGTTTCATTCAAAGCGGCAAGGTCAAGGCTATCGCCGTGACATCAGCCAAGCGAACCAGTTTTGCGCCAGACATTCCGGCGATTGCCGAATTCAAACCCCTCAGCAAATACCAACTCGAAAACTGGTTCGGTCTGTTTGCGCCAGCGGGCACACCCGAGGCCGTTCAACAAAAGCTCAACGCAGCCGTCACCCAAGCACTGCTCGACCCTGAGTTGGCAAAGAAACTTCGCGACCAAGGGGGTGAGCCAGCGCCCATGTCGATCCAGCAATTTCGTGATTTCATCAAAGCGGAGTCGATGCAGTTTGAGCGCATCGTCACCAGCGCCAACATCACTGCGGAATAAAAACTGAGAAGTCCGCGCTAGATCCACTCAGGGCGGTCTTGAGCTGACGGACGGCACTGGCCGGGCTGGTCAGCACTGGTTTCTGCAAAGCGTCAGCGACCAACTTCTGCGCTCTCGCCATCGAAAACTGCCCCAGCATCAGCACGTCGCAAGACGCCAATGAGCGGGCGCTGTCGAGGATCAGTCGGTCGTGCGTGGCGGCATCACCCGCATTCAAGGCAGCCATGCCACCTGTCGCACAAGCACCCTCAATCTTCACCTCGAGGTTGCGTTGTTGGATGGCGGCCAGCAGTTCTTCGCGCATGGGTGCTTCTGATGGCGCGAAGGTGGTCAACAACCCGATGCTGCGTTGGCCGCCGAGTTGCACGCACATGTCCAGCGCATCGCTGAACATGGCCTCGTTCGGCTTTAGGGTTGGCAAGCCGATCGTGCGCTTGACCTCATCGATGGCGGGACCAAAGGCCGAGCAGGTGAACAAGATCGCGTCAGCACCACACGTCTTAACGTACTGCGCAAGACAAAGCATTCGATCGACCATCGCTTGGTTCAGCGAGCCGGCGCGTGCCAGGTCTGCGCTCAGGCTGTCGTCGAGTAAATTCATCCGCTGCGCTTCTGGCCAAAGCATTTCAAAAGCGTTGGCTACGGGGTCCATGGCCAAGGGCGTTGCGTGAATCAATGCAATTCGTGGAGCAATCATTTTTTAAACTTTACGTTTTATTTCCAACTCAGCATGGGCCAGCGCCATCACCTCATGGGGCGGCAAGGTCTTGAGCTTGTGGTCACTCCAAACTTGTCGCCAGCGACGCGACCCCGGCAGGCCGTGGCGCAAGCCCAGCATGTGCCTGGCGATAGCGCTCCAAGGCGTGCCATGCAAGGCTGATTCGCGCGCCATGTAGTCGACCATCTGCGCTTCAATGTGTTCGCGTGTGAGCGCTTCTGCCGGCGCTGCGTCACCGAAAAAATCAGTGTCCCAGGAGGCCAGCCACCAAGGGTTGTGGTACGCCTCGCGGCCGATCATCACACCGTCAACGTGCTGCAGTTGCGCATGCACTTGTTCAGCGGTATTGATACCACCGTTGATCATGATGTTGAGTTGCGGAAAGTCTTGTTTGAGCTGATGCACCATCTCATAGCGCAGCGGCGGCACCTCGCGGTTTTCTTTGGGCGACAAACCTTTCAGCCAGGCATTGCGGGCGTGAACGATAAAGGTGCGGCAACCGGCCTCGCTCACAATGCCGACAAAATCACGCACGAAGTCGTAGCGCTCGCCTTTGTCAATGCCGATGCGATGCTTGACCGTCACCGGCACGCTCACCACGTCAAGCATCGCCTTCACGCCGTCGGCGACCAGCTGCGGCTCGGCCATCAGGCAAGCGCCAAAAGCACCGCGCTGCACACGCTCACTCGGGCAACCGCAGTTCAAGTTGATCTCGTCGTAACCCCACTCTTCACCCAGCCGCGCAGCCCGCGCCAGATCAGCCGGTTCGCTGCCGCCCAACTGTAAAGCGACTGGGTGTTCTTCAGCGTTAAAGCGCAAATGCCGCGGCACATCGCCATGCAGCAAAGCGCCGGTGGTGACCATCTCTGTGTACAGCAGCGCATGGCGGCTCAAGAGCCGATGAAAGTAACGGCAATGCTTATCGGTCCAGTCCATCATCGG
>CANFJF010000115.1 GCA_947447355.1 Comamonadaceae bacterium | reverse complement strand
TTTTCACCGGTTTGGATGCAACCTATGTGCCGCCCAGCCATTACGCCAAGGGCAATTATTTCACCCTGGCCGGTCGTTCACCCTTTGAGCGTTTGATTTACCCGGTGCCCGAAGCCGCCGGCCTTGGCGTCCATCTGACGCTTGACTTGGGTGGTCAGGCCAAGTTTGGTCCGGACGTCGAGTGGGTCATCTCGCCAGATGACTTGGTGGTGGATGCTGCGCGCGGCGAGGCTTTTTATGCCGAGGTGCGCAAGTACTGGCCGGGGCTGCAAGATGGCGCGCTCACGGCAGGTTACGCCGGGATCCGGCCCAAAATTCAAGGCCCTCAAGAAGCCGCGCAGGACTTCCTCATTCAGGGCCAGTCTGAGCACGGCATCCAAGGCCTGATCAATCTGTTCGGCATTGAATCGCCAGGCTTGACCAGCGCACTGGCGTTGGGCACCTACGTGGCGAAGATGGCGGGCGTTCAGTCGTCTAAGCCGAGCGCCACATAAACCCGGAGCGCCGCATACGCGTCGTTGGCGGCATAGCTCAACTGCGATGACGACAACTCGGGCTTGGCCCAATTCGAGGTGGTGGCTTTGCGCGACTTGAGAAAACGCTGGTTGAACATCAGCGCCACAGCGCCGCGCACCCCCATGTCTTTGCGGTAACCGCGTTGGTTGAAAACCATGTTGAGGTCAAGCACCCCCTGCAAGTCGACCCCGAGTTTGCTGACGATGCGGCGGCGGTCATCACCCAGACCAAAGCCGGCCTTGGTGATGCTCGGCGACTCTAACAACTGTGCCAGCGCTTGGCGGCAGCCAGCATCAGTCAGCTGAAAAATATAGCCTTGGTCGACGGTGGACAGTTGCACGATGTGCGGCCCGTCCGAGACTTCATTCCGCTCGAAAGTGGGTTTTGATTCGGTGTCGAAACCCAGCACACGGGCTCCGGCCAGCGCTTGCAGGGCTTGCTGCGCATGCGCCGCAGTGTTCACCAACTGGATCTGGTGCAGGCCCAAACCGGTGAAGGGGTCGAGCAGGGCGATGGCTTCTTTGTCTGGCGTGGCGAGGCGTTCGTTCATGGGGCAGGGCGGGCTGGGTCGCCAGTTTTTATAAAGAAGATCAGACTTTGTTGACGCTTAAGCGAAAATAAGCGCCTAGCTTACAGCGTGCTGCAATTCAGTACGCGACCTTCACGACAGACTTCACGGATCACAACCCGCATGGCCACCGCACAAAGCATCACCACCGACGACTACAAACTCTTCCCGTCGCCGCGCAACTTGCACCGTTTGATTTTTGAACACGAAGTTTTTGTGCCGTATCCCTACATGCTGATCGACATGGAAAGCTATTACCTCAAAGGCAAGTTCAGTTTGTTTGCCGCCTGCCGTCTGAAAGACAACAAGATGGGCCAGTTGGTGACGCTGGAGTTGCCGGAAGATGAAGTGAAGTTCAAGCTGAAGTTTGTGCCGGATTGAGCGGCGCTTAGCGGCTTTGCTGAATCGCTACCGCGGCCTCTCTCACCAGACCCGGGCCCTTGTAGATCAGCCCGGTGTAAATCTGCACCACATCGGCGCCGGCCTTGATCTTTGAGACAGCATCAGCGCCGCTCATGACACCGCCCACACCAATGATGGGAAAGTTAGCGCCCAGCGCTGAGCGCAATTGACGAATGACGCGGTTGCTGGCTTGCAGCACCGGGGCACCACTCAGGCCTCCGGCCTCGTCGGCGTGGGCCATGCCCTTGACGGCTTCGCGGCTGAGCGTGGTGTTGGTGGCCACCACGCCGTCCATGGCGTGGCGCTTCAAGGTCGCGGCAATCACCTCAATCTGCGCCTCGTCCAAGTCCGGCGCGATTTTCACAAAGATAGGCACCGCCTTGCCGTGTTCAAGTGCGAGGGCGTCACGGCGCAGGGCAATCGCGGCCAGCAGCGCATCCAGCGCTTCGTCGCTTTGCAGGGCGCGCAGATTCTTGGTGTTCGGACTGGAAATGTTGACGGTCACGTAATCGGCATGCGGGTAGACGCCGTCAAGGCAAATCAGGTAGTCATCAACCGCGTTTGCAATCGGTGTGAGAGCGTTCTTGCCGATATTCAGTCCCAGCAGCAAGGGCTGCTTGCCGCTGGTTTTTTGCCGAAAAGTCGATGCGCGAACGTTGCGTAAAAAGGTCTCCAACCCTTCGTTGTTGAACCCCAAACGATTGATCAGTGCCTTCGCTTCGGGCAGGCGAAACATGCGCGGCTTGGGGTTGCCAGCTTGCGGCTGCGGCGTGACAGTGCCGACTTCGACAAAACCAAAGCCCATGGCGGCTAAGCCGTCAATGCAGCGGGCGTTTTTATCCAGACCCGCCGCCATGCCGACGCGGTTGGGAAAGCTCAAGCCTGCGAGCTGGATCGGATCTTCAATCCGGCCTGCGCAATAAGCCATCTTGAACGGTGTGTGTTGTGTGCGCACCAGTGCGGCCATGGTCAGGTCGTGGGCTGTTTCCGCATCCAAGCTGAACAAAAAAGGGCGGGCCAGAGCGTAAGGGAGCAGGGACATTGGATAATTCAAGGCTGAATGACAAGGCAGCGACACGTTTTGAGGGGCAAGACCCGGGGCGTGCGCAAGAGCGCTGATTGTCGCAAAAAACCACTCGGAACCCCATGACACAAGATGAATTGAAAACACTCGTCGGCCAAGCCGCCCTGCATTACATCCAACCCGGCATGCTGGTTGGCGTTGGCACCGGCTCGACCGTCAACAAGTTCATCGATGCGCTGGCCACGGTCAAGCACACCATCGCCGGGGCGGTGTCTAGCTCCATCTCGTCGACAGAACGTCTGCTGGCTTTGGGTATCAAGGTCTTTGAAGCAACGGAGGTTGAACAACTCGATGTGTACGTTGACGGTGCCGATGAGATTGACCACGCGGGCAACATGATCAAGGGCGGCGGTGCGGCGCTGACCTGCGAGAAAATTGTGGCGGCGCAGTCGCGCCAATTCATCTGTATTGCCGACGACAGCAAACTGGTGACCACCCTCGGCAAATTTCCGCTGCCGGTGGAGGTCATCCCGATGTCGGCCCAACGCATTGCCCAGCAGTTTGCCGCCATGGGCGGCGTCGCTACGTTGCGACTCAAACAGGGTGCACCGCTGGTGACCGACAACGGCCAACACATTTTGGACGTGACAGGCTTGCAAATTTTGGAGCCACGCGCATTTGAGCTCCAGATAAGCCAATGGCCGGGCGTGGTGACGGTGGGTGTGTTTGCATTTCAAAAAGCGAATGTGTGTTTGTTAGGGACTGAAGCTGGCGTGAAGACCTTGGTGTTTTAACTCGGCAGCATTAGAAAGTTCAACAACCCCATGCCCGTTTAAACCATGCCTAAATTCGCAGCCAATCTTTCAATGATGTACCCCGAGTTACCTTTTTTGGAGCGCTTTGAAGCAGCTGCCAAAGACGGCTTCAAGGCAGTCGAATTTTTGTTCCCTTACGCCTTCAGTCCCCAAGAAATCGCCGCCAGACTGCATGGCAATGGCTTGAAGCAGGTGTTGTTCAACGCCCCCCCGGGCGGTACCGATGCCGCCAGCATCGCCCATGGCTGGGACACTGCCGGTGACCGTGGGACGGCCGCAGTGGCGGGGCGCGAGGCTGAGTTTCGTACCGGTGTGCAACTGGCGCTGGACTATGCCGACGTGCTCGATTGCCCCAAGATTCACGTGATGGCAGGCTTGCTGCCGCAAGGTGAGTCACGCGAAGCATTGCAGCCTTTGTACGTGGCTAATTTGCAGTGGGCTGCAAAGCAAGCCGCAGCGCGTGGGCGCGACGTCATGATCGAGCCGATCAACACGCGCGACATACCGCGTTTTTTCTTGAACCGCCAAGACCATGCGCATGAAGTACTCGCCGCGGTCGGCGCCAACAATCTCAAAGTGCAGATGGACCTGTACCACTGCCAGATCGTCGAAGGCGATGTCGCCATGAAAATCCGCCAGTACCTGCCGACCGGGGCAGTCGGCCATTTTCAGATTGCCGGTGTGCCGGAGCGCCACGAACCTGATATCGGTGAGTTGAATTACGACTATTTATTCAAGGTCATCGACGAGGTCTCAGCCGCCTGCGGCTGGGACGGCTGGGTCGGTTGCGAGTACCGCCCGCTCAAAGGCGCACAGCCCGGCGGAACCAGTGCCGGGCTGGGTTGGATGCGGCGTTAAGCCATCCCTTGGTGGCGCAGCAGGGCGTCGATTGACGGTTCGCGGCCTCGGAAGGCTTTGAACGACTCCATCGCGGGTCGACTGCCGCCGGCTTCCAAAATAGCCTCGCGGTATTGACGACCGGTCTCGACGTTGACGGTGCCTTTTTCGGCATCACCAGCGGCTGATTCCTCAAACGCTGCATACGCATCAGCTGACAACACTTCGGCCCACTTGTAGCTGTAATAACCCGCGGCATAGCCGCCAGAAAAAATGTGGCTGAAGGTGTGCGCCGGACGACTGTAAGGTGGGGCCTGAATCACAGCGACTTCAGTACGCACGTCGGCCAGCAGCGACATGACATCTTTAGTCGGGTTTTCTTCGGTGTGCAGCAGCATGTCGAAGAGCGAGAACTCCACTTGCCTCAGCGTTTGCATGCCACTCTGGAAGTTTTTTGCGGCCGTCATTTTGTCAAACAGGGCGCGTGGCAGCGGCTCGCCGGTGTCCACGTGAGCGGTCATGTGCTTGAGCACATCCCATTCCCAGCAGAAGTTTTCCATGAACTGACTTGGCAACTCGACAGCGTCCCATTCAACACCGCTGATGCCGGAGACGTCGCGCTCGTTGACCTGCGTCAGCATGTGGTGCAAGCCGTGGCCGAATTCGTGGAACAGCGTGGTCACGTCGTCATGCGTGAGCAGCGCGGGTTTGCCGCCTACGCCGTCGGCAAAGTTGCAAACCAGATGCGCTACGGGTGTTTGCAACTGGCCGGTGTCAGGTCGCAACCAGCGGGCGCGGACGTCGTCCATCCAAGCGCCGCCGCGTTTGCCGGTGCGGGCTGGTTGGTCCAGGTAAAACTGTCCCACGAGTTGGCCGGCGCGCTCAATGCGGTAGAACTCCACGCCCGGTTTCCACACAGGGGCAGTGTCTTTCGACAGGCTGACTTCAAAGAGTGTTTCGACAATCTTGAAAAGGCCGTCCAGCACCTTGGGTGCGGTGAAGTATTGTTTGACTTCTTGTTCGCTGAAAGCGTAGCGATCTTCCTTGAGCTTCTCGCCGATGTAGGCGTAATCCCAAGGCTGGGGGGCGTTCAGATTCAGATGCTCTGCGGCAAATGCGCGCAGATCAGCCACATCTTTTTCGGCGTAGGGACGGGCGCGTTGGGCGAGGTCGCGCAAGAAGGTGATGACTTGCGTTGGCGACTCCGCCATCTTGGGTACGACCGAGACTTCGCCAAAATTGCGGTAACCCAGCAGTTGCGACTCTTCAAGTCGCAAGGCCAGAATTTCTTTCATGATGGCGCTGTTGTCAAAGCCGCTGTGTTCGGCGGACGCTTGGTCGCTGGCACGGGTGTTGTAGGCGCGGTAGAGCTTTTCGCGCAGGGCGCTGCTCTTGGCAAACTGCATCACCGGCAAATAACTCGGCATTTTCAGCGTGAGTTTGTAGCCTTCTTTGCCCTCTGCCAGCGCTTGCGCGCGGGCTGATGCCTGCACGTCTGCCGGCACGCCGTCCAATTCGTCTGCGCTGGCGTAGTAGGAAAAAGCCTCGGTCGAGTCGAGTGCGTTTTCACTGAACTTTTGGCTCAATTCGGCTTGCCGCTCTTGAATTTGCGCAAAGCGCACGCGTGCCTCGCCAACCAGTTCGGCGCCAGACAAGACAAAGTTGCGAACCGCATTTTTGTGCGCTTGGCGCTGCTCGGTGTTGAGGGTGTTGACATCGATGGCTTTGTACTTGGCGTACAGGCGTTCATCTGCACCCAGATGGGTCCAGAACTCGGTCACGCGGGGCAGGTCGGCGTTGTAGGCTGCGCGAAGCTCGGGTGTGTCTGCCACGCTGTTGAGGTGGCTTACCGCGCCCCAAGCGCTGCTTAGCTTTTCAGTCGCCACATCGAGCACCCGGGCGATTTCAGACCAGCTGGCCGGAAACGCATCTTGCGTCACTTCGGCCAGTGCTGTTTCTGTTTGGGCCAGTAATTCATCCATGGCCGGGCTGACATGCTCGGGCTGGATTTGGTCAAAGAGGGGAAGCGGGGAATTAGCGAGCAGTGGATTGGTCATAAAGTTAGCTATGGGCGATTCACTCAAACTAAACCCCCTAAGGAGTTGAAATGACCTTAAGGTCGGATCAGTCCTGGGCGGACTTCTTGGCGCTACGCTGTTTTGGTTTTTTGGCGCGACGAACATTGCCGCCGGGCGTCAGGCGTTGGTTGCCCAGCACGCGCAGTGTTTTGACTTCTGGGCGCTGGCCGTAGCGGCTGCTGTTTTTCAGCACCTTGACATCGCGCGGGCCGGCCATGCGGTCTTCGCTGACTTTCTTTTCTTTTGGAATGGCCGTGCGAAAGAGCACCAGCAACTTGCCAATGTGCTGAATCGGCGCTGCGTTGAGTTCATCCGCCAAAGTCTGGAACATGTTTTCGCGACCCGGCCTGTCGTCAGACAGAACACGGATTTTGATCAGGCCGTGGGCATTGAGCGCGCCGTCGATTTCTTTCTTGACGCCGTCGGTCAAACCGTCGGAGCCAATCATGACAACCGGGTTGAGGTGATGCGCATCAGCGCGGTGATCTTTGCGCTGGGCAGGGGTGAGTATTATTTTGGCCATGTGCCAATTATCGACGCAACGGCCATCGCTGCGGCGCTGGACCCTTCGGCGAGGGACAATAGAGGCATGAAAGTCAAGACTCAAAGCAAGAAGGTGAACAAGGCGTGGTTGAACGACCACGTCAACGACACCTATGTGAAACTCGCCAAACAAGAGGGCTATCGGGCCCGGGCCGCCTACAAAATCAAGGAAATTGACGACACCCTCGGGCTCATCAAACCCGGCTATTGCGTGGTCGACTTGGGCAGCACGCCGGGTGCGTGGAGCCAGTACGTCAGGCGCAAGCTGTCGCCGGTGGGCGCTGCGGTGGGCGCGCTGAATGGTCGCATCATTGCGCTGGACCTTCTGCCTATGGAACCGGTTGAAGGCGTGGTCTTCATTCAAGGTGACTTTCGGGAGGATGCGGTGCTCAGCCAGTTGGAACAAGCGCTTGACCAGACCCGCAAGGTCGATGTGGTGATTTCCGATATGGCCCCTAATTTGTCTGGCATTGGCGCTGCAGACGCTGCACGAATCTCGCACCTGGTGGAGTTGGCGGTCGAGTTTTCACAAAAACACCTGAAGTCTGACGGCGCGTTGGTGGTCAAGCTTTTCCACGGTGACGGTTACAGTGACTTGGTGAAACTCTTCAAATCGGTGTTTAAGGTCGTCAAGCCGATCAAACCCAAAGCCTCGCGGCCAGGCTCTTCAGAGACATTTTTGATTGGCATGGGCTTGAAAGAGATGTCTGCGCAAGCCGCCTTGGGTGCCTGATTCGGCGCAAAAATTCTGAGTAACCCGCTTTCGCCAAGGGGCTGAAGAGTTCTGCTCATTCGAGCTGGGCTCTTGAAACCCTTAAAATGGTGCGCATCTGCATTTCTGTTCTTACAACGGAGTACTCCTTGAACAATCAGTGGTTTTCGAAAATTGCGGTTTGGCTTGTAATTGCCATGGTGCTGTTCACCGTGTTCAAACAATTTGACACACGAGCGGGTGCTGGTTCAAGCGCCTTGGGCTACTCGGACTTTCTAGAAGAAGTTCGCGGCAAGCGCATCAAATCGGCAACGATTGCGGAAGGTCAAGGCGGTACCGAAATCGTGGCTGTGACCACGGACGACCGCCGTATCCGGACCACCGCCACTTACTTGGATCGCGGTTTGATCGGTGACTTGATCGCCAACGATGTCAAGTTCGACGTCAAGCCACGCGAAGAAGGCTCCCTGTTGATGACCTTGCTCGTGAGTTGGGGCCCGATGCTGCTGCTGATCGGTGTCTGGGTGTATTTCATGCGCCAAATGCAGGGAGGCGGCAAGGGCGGGGCTTTCAGCTTCGGCAAAAGCAAAGCCCGTTTGACGGATGAGGCCAACAACACCGTGACCTTTGCTGACGTCGCCGGTTGTGACGAGGCCAAAGAAGAAGTCAAAGAGATTGTTGACTTCCTGAAAGACCCTTCCAAATTCCAGAAACTCGGCGGACGTATTCCGCGCGGCCTCTTGTTGGTTGGCCCTCCGGGTACGGGCAAAACCTTGCTCGCCAAAGGTATCGCCGGCGAAGCAAAAGTTCCTTTCTTCTCTATTTCGGGTTCTGACTTCGTTGAAATGTTTGTCGGTGTGGGTGCTTCCCGTGTCCGTGACATGTTCGAGAACGCCAAGAAAAACGCCCCTTGCATTATTTTCATTGACGAGATTGACGCCGTGGGTCGCCAACGTGGCGCAGGCGTCGGTGGCGGCAACG
>CANFJF010000114.1 GCA_947447355.1 Comamonadaceae bacterium | reverse complement strand
GCAATAGCGCGGACGCTGTACTTTTGTTGCTGCAAGCTGGCCAATGTCATACGGTCTTCAGGCTGAAGCTGGCGATAGTGCGGTGAGGTGGAATGCATCTGCTGACCTTACAGGTTGGCTAGTGTTGCACTTCACTTTTGAATCCGCCCTATATATACACGGATAAAAATACTGGAAAAGTATAGATTTTAACTAACGCACTAAAAATTTTGAATACAAAAACCATTAAACCCTTAGCAGGAGCACTTCTAAGTGCGATTCTTTTTGGATTTATAGCCGGATTTCAAAAAATTGGTATAAGTCGCGACTATGAAAACTATCTTAGTTATTTTGAATGGATAAATGGAAAAACTTTAATCGAGGCAATTTCATACAGATTCGAACCTGGCTTTGCAATAATTACACTACTCCTTTCACTCCTAAACACAGAAGGCCCATTAATTTATTTTTTTATATCTGGCATCTGTATATTTATAAAATTTTACGCCATCAAAGATACTCGTAACTACCAATTAGTATTTATTACGCTTTTAGTATTTTACTTACTAAGATATTTTACTCTTTTTGAAATGACAGTGCTCCGTGCAACATTAGCAATGAGTTTAGCATTTTACGTATTTTTTCGCCGAGATACACAAAAAATTAATATTATAGACATTTTATTATTAATGACCGCAGCCTCAATGCATTTTTCGGCCGTAGCATTTATCCCCATATACCTTTATACGCCAACCAATAAAAAAAATGCCGCCATAATAACTATACTAGTATTTTTTCTATTTCTTGGATTAAGCGAATTTGCAATTAAAAATCTACCTAATTATATTTCTGTTTTCGAAACTTATGACGAATTTAATCCGTCAACTTTTATTCCAAAACCCATGATTTTAGATATTTTATATATTGGCTTTCTCATACGCTACTGGCGAAAACTTAACTTTCAATCCAAGACGGCGATCTATGGCACCCTCATTAGCTTTTCAATTCATTTCTCACTTCTTCAATATTCAATTATTGGCGGTCGATTAAAAGAATTACTTTCTGTTTTTTTCTTAATTATTGTAACTCAAGTGATTGGCTACAGTAAAAATAAATCAGTCAGGTTTGCAACAGTTATATTTATATTAACTAGCGGCATTACACACGTGTATACTACATATATTCACGACCCACTACTAACATGACGTCAATAATAGATATTGTTATTGTTAACTGGAATTCAGGGAAACTACTAAATAATTGCATTAATTCTTTAGCAAGCACTGCAGCTGACATATCAAAAAATATAATAGTCGTTGATAATTCTTCCACCGATGGCTCAGATGAAATTATCAATAAGCACAAAAATATATCTTTTATAGAAACTGGCACAAACTTAGGTTTCGGCAAGGCATGCAATCTTGGTGCAAAGCTATTTAGTAGCGACTACATACTCTTTCTTAATCCTGATGCAGAGTTACTCTGCGACAGCCTAAAAAAATCTGTGGAATTTATGCAGATGCCAGCTAACAAGCAGGTGGGCATTTGTGGTGTGCAACTCATTGACGAATCGGGTAATGTGTCGCGCAGCTGCACACGCTTCCCCCATGCTTTGAGTTTTTTTGCCCATTCTTTGGGAATCGTGCATTTTTTTCCTCGTGCGGGCCACTTTATGACGGAATGGCCACACGATAAAACACGCGAAGTGAATCATGTAATAGGTGCATTCTTCATGGTTCGCCGTTCACTTTTTGAAGAACTCGGAGGCTTCGATGAACGCTTCTTCGTCTATCTTGAAGATCTTGACTTTTCCTACCGCTCCCACAAGGCTGGCTGGAAAACAGTATTCATAGCAGATATACAGGCTTTTCATGTCGGCGGCGGCACGTCCAACAAGGTGAAGGCGCGGCGCCTGTTTTACTCCTTGCGCAGCCGTCTGCTTTATTCATTCAAACACTTCTCGCGGTTGGGCGCTGTTGGGGTGTTACTGGCGACGCTTTTGGTAGAACCGTTGTCCCGGTCGGTACTTGCGTCGTTGCGATGTTCATGGTCTGGGTTGAAGGAGACTTGGAGCGCTTACGGCATGTTGTGGCGCTGGTTGCCGCAGTGGATGCTGAATGGGGTAGTGCGTTGAAGGTTGTTAAAAAATTCAATTCCGCTCTTCGACAACTGGTTGTGGTGCAGCTGGGAGAGTTGTCGAAACTCCCACCCACAGCACTACGTTGCGTGGCTGCGGCACAAAAGCACTTTTCACTAGATGAAGATGCGCGGCGGTACGCAACGGTGTATCAGCAACTGGGCGCTACCTCGTGAGGGTATTGATGCTTTCCCGGTACGGTCGCTTGGGTGCCAGCAGCAGGATGCGTTCTTACCAATACCTGCCGTGGCTTGAGGCAGCGGGTATTGAGGTCACGTTGGCCCCGCTCTTTTCTGATGTGTATGTGCAAGGTTTGCAGCGCAACACCAAAAGCCCGCTGGAGGCGCTGAAGGCCTATGTTGCCCGAGTTCAGGCCTTGCTGGCCAGCCGGCAGTTTGACCTGCTGTGGATAGAAAAAGAAACCTTGCCGTGGTTGCCCGCATGGGTTGAGAAAATGCTGTTGCCTGGTGGTGTGCCTTACGTGCTGGACTACGACGATGCAGTTTTTCACTATTACGACGAGAGCCAAAATCCCGTTGTCAGGGCGCTGCTGTCAGGCAAGCATCCTGCACTGATGCAGGGTGCTGCCTTGGTGGTGGCGGGCAATCACTACTTGGCCGAGTTTGCGCAGCAGGCCCTTGCGCCGCATGTAGAGGTGGTACCGACGGTGATTGACTTGGATCGCTACCCTGTTGCCATGTGTGAGCGAAACGCGCAGAGCACGCTACCCTGCATCGGCTGGATAGGTCAGCGTGCTACGGCATCGTTTCTGGCACCTTATGTATCGCTTTTTAACCGTCTGACGTCGGATGGCTTGGTACGCTTCGCGGCTATTGGCATTGATGCGCAAAGCCTGGGGCTGCCCATGGACTCTATTGCCTGGACGGAGCAGACGGAAGTGGCCTCCATCGCCAGCTTCGACATCGGCATCATGCCTTTGCTGGACGGCGCGTTTGAGCGTGGCAAGTGCGGCTACAAGCTCATTCAGTACATGGCCTGCGGGCTGCCCGTGGTGGCGTCACCTGTGGGTGTTAATTGCCAGATTGTCGAACACGGTGTGAGCGGGTATTTGGCAGACACGCCCGAAGAGTGGGAGCAAGCGCTTCGCACTTTGCTTGCCGACGCAGACCTGCGCCAGCGCATGGGGCAGGCAGGCAGACGAAAAGTTGAACAGCAATTTTGCATTCAAAAAACTGGGCCGTTATTGGCAGAACTGCTACTAGCAGCAGCCAATACAGCTAAGAAGAAAGCATGAAATCATGTGCGGATTAACTGGTTTTTTGACTGCCGGCGCTGATGCTGGGGATTGCCGCGCTACGCTCGCAATGACGGATCAGAATTCGCTCGCCATGGCGGAGGTGGTGACGCGCATGGCGCTGGCTATTGCTTACCGTGGGCCTGACGACGCCGGCGCTTGGGCTGATGCACAAGCCGGAATTGCGCTAGGCCATCGCCGCTTGTCGATTGTTGATCTTTCACCGGCTGGGCATCAGCCTATGGCTTCTGCCTGCGGGCGTTATGTATTGGTTTTTAATGGAGAGGTTTACAACCATTTGGCGTTGCGGGGGGAGTTGGATGGATTGCCGCGCTCCGCTCGCAATGACGGGGCCCGGGACGGGGACGGGGACGGAGGTTGGCGGGGGCATTCGGATACTGAGACGCTGCTGGCGGGGTTTGCAGCATGGGGCGTGGCCGCTACCTTGCAGCGTGCGGTGGGTATGTTTGCCATTGCGCTGTGGGACCGGCAAGAGCAGCGCCTGACGCTGGCACGCGACCGCATGGGTGAAAAGCCGCTGTTTTATGGCTGGGTGCGTGGCGCGTTTGTGTTTGGCTCCGAGCTAAAGGCTTTGCGTGCCTACCCGGGTTTTGACAACCCCATTAGCCGTGATTCGCTGGCTTTGTACCTGCAGCACTGCACGGTGCCAGCGCCCTACTCTATTTACCAGGATATTTACAAGCTGGAGCCTGGTCGCTTGTTGTTGCTGGACGCGGCGGGCTTGGCGGGTAAAACTGTCCACATAGAAGCCTACTGGCTCTTTACGGATGCGGTGCGCAGAGGCTTGGCCACACCCATTCAAAGTGAGGCTGAGGCACTGACCACGCTTGAGACCACGCTGCGCAAGGCCGTGGCACTGCAGGCGGTTGCTGATGTGCCGCTGGGTGCCTTTTTATCGGGTGGCGTTGATTCGTCCACCATCGTGGCGCTGATGCAGGCGCAGTCGACGCGGCCGGTGCAGACCTTTACCGTGGGCTTTGACGAAGCCGGGTTTGACGAGTCGCCCCATGCGCTGGCCGTGGCCAAGCACTTAGGCACTGACCACCACGCCTTGCGCGTGACGGCAGCCGATGCGCAAGCGGTGATCCCGCTGCTGCCGGCCATGTACGACGAACCCTTTGCCGACAGTTCGCAAATTCCGACGCACTTGGTCAGCAAGGCGGCGCGGCAAAACGTGACGGTGGCCCTGTCTGGCGACGCCGGGGACGAGCTGTTTGGTGGCTACAACCGCTACCAGTGGGGCCCTAAAGTTTGGAGCCGCATGAAGCACATACCCCAAGGCTTAAGGCGCGGTATGGCCAGCGGCCTGACGCGTGTACCCATGCCCGTGTGGGATAGTCTGGGACGCGCATTGCCGGGCGCGCGCGGCGTTGCGCACTTGGGAGAAAAAATACACAAGCTGGCCAAATTGACCTTGGCCAGCAGCCTGGACGACTTGTATCGCGGTCTGGTGACCGAATGGCCGCAAGGTGTTGAACTGGTGCGTGGGGCTAAGCCACTGCCAACGCAGCTCGATAACGCCAACCTTGGCGTTGGTGTGCCAGATGCAGAGCACCGCATGATGCTCTGGGACTCGCTCATCTATCTGCCCGACGACATTTTGACCAAGGTAGACCGCGCCGCCATGAGCGTGAGCTTGGAAACCCGTGTGCCGTTTTTGGACCACCGCGTGGTGGAACTGGCTTGGCGTTTGCCCCTGCACATGAAGATTCGTGGCGGGCAAGGCAAGTGGGCGCTAAGACAAGTGCTCTACAAATATGTGCCGCGTGAGTTGATTGAGCGGCCCAAGGCGGGCTTTGGCATACCCGTGGGGCAGTGGCTGTGCGGGCCGCTGCGGGAGTGGGCTGAGGAGTTGCTGGGCGAAGCGCGCTTAGAGCGCGAAGGCTATTTTTACCCCGCGCCGATTCGCCAAGTGTGGCAAGAGCATTTGAGTGGCCGGCATGACTGGTCGACCCGGCTTTGGACGGTGTTGATGTTTCAGGCCTGGCTGGAAGAACAACAGCTCTAAAAATACGGGTTTGCCGTTTTCCAATTTTTTATTTGACGATCGTATGGCACTTTTCGAAAAAAAATCACCTATTAAATCTAGTGAACCGCTCATTCTTTACGAGTTGAATGAAGTGCCATGGCGTGTCGTAGACTGGTACATACAACTCAGGTCTAAGTCCGCCATTGCACGGTTATTGAGCCGCTCCAAAACGTTCACAACAGTGACAAAAGATGAGGGTGAATTACATCCCTGGACAACATGGCCAACTTTTCATCGTGGGGTCAACAATACCCAACACAAGATTCGCTTCATAAATCAGAACTTAGATGAAGCAAAGTCCTATCCACCCGTTTGGGAGACGCTGAGCCAAGCAGGTAAGCGGGTAGGTATTTTTGGTAGTTTGCAGTCGTATCCACCCCCCAAAGAAGATGGCTACGCTTTTTATGTGCCAGACACATTCTCGCCAGGCCCTGAAACATTGCCGGCTAAGTACTCGGCTTTTCAGCGATTCAATTTACGCCAAACCCAACAGGATGGCGCACAAGCCAGCCCGCTTCAATTTGACGGAAGCATTGCCAACGATGTACTGCAGATGATGCAGATTGGGTTGCGCTTGAGTACGTGCAAAACCCTTGCAGTGCATATTGCAAAGGAACGAATTAATCCCTTGTATCGATCACGGCGGGCAGTTTTGCAGGCCTTGGTCGCTTTTGATATTTTTCGTCATGCTTTAAACGACGAGAAACCGGATTTTTGTACGTTCTTTACCAACCATGTCGCTGGGGTGATGCACCGTTATTGGAAGTACACGTTTCCAGAGGATTTCAACGCAGTGCTAACAACAGATGCCGAGCGCTTTCACGCTGGCAGTATTGCCTTCGCCATGGACATTGCAGATGCCCAGATTGCCTACTTGATGGACTACGTCGATGCAGTAAACGGAAAGCTGATCGTAGCTTCCAGCATGGGACAAGAAGCCGTTGTGCGGGACGCGTATTTTGGCGAATGGCGTATCACCGATGCTCAAAATTTTTTAAAGGCAATCGGTTGGCAATTACCTGCGCAAGACCTGTTGGCTATGCAGCCTGATTTCAACTTCTCTTTTAATTCGGACCAACATGCTGAACAGTTCTTGCAGTTGACAGCACGACTGATCGATTCAGCCGGAAAGTCCATTTGGAAACGCGCTCAACGTATGGGCGCAACTGTGAACCTCGGCCTTGCACCCTCTTCAAAAGCTATCTCGGATGGTGCAGCGTTTATGGCGAATCCTGACCAAGCACTTGCAAGGCTGACTATTGCCGAATTGGGCATTCAATTATTGACGCGTGACCCTGGTACGGGCTACCACCAGCCACGCGGCTCGCTCCTGCTTTACGGTCATGGCGTGCCGCATGACGACTCACGTTTGGAAATAGATTCAACGGCGATGCGCCCGGAAATTTTGCGGTTGATGGGGATCAATGGTGACGTTCGTGGTTAATTTATTTACTTTCGAAACGATCTATCTGCCCGCATGAAAATTATTCTCTTCGCCAACACCGAGTGGTATTTGTTTAACTTCCGCCTGTCCCTAGCCAAGGCGCTGAAGGCGCAGGGGCATGAGGTGCTGCTGATCTCGCCGCCCGGCGAGTATGGCGCGCGCTTGCAGGCGCTGGGCTTTCGGTGGCAGGCGCTGCCGATGGACCGCAAAAGCCTGAACCCGCTGCAAGAGTTGCGCTTGCTCATGCACCTGTGCCGGCTCTACCGGCGCGAGCAGCCGGCGCTGGCCCACCACTTCACCATCAAGTGCGTGGTGTATGGCTCAATTGCCGCGCTGTTTGCCCGCGTGCCGGCGCGGGTGAATGCGGTGGCGGGCATGGGTTATGTGTTTACCAACCAGGCGCTCAAGGCACGGCTGCTGCGGCCGGTGGTGCGCGGGCTGATGCGGCTGGTGCTGAATGGCCGGGGTGCGCGGGTGATTTTGCAAAACAACGACGACATGGCCGCCTTTGCCCAAGCCGGACTGGCCCGACCTGAGTTGACGCGGCTGGTGATGGGATCAGGGGTAGATTTAGCGCGTTTTACGCCGCGTGCGCAGCCCAAGCAAGTGGGGCCAGAAGCGCAGCCCACGCGTGTGGTGCTGGCCGCCCGGCTGCTCTGGGACAAGGGCATTGCCGAGTATGCGCAGGCTGCGCGGCTGCTGAAGGCCAAGGGGCTGCCAGTGCGCTTTTTGCTGGCCGGTGCACCCGACCCCGGCAACCCGGCCGCCATTCCCCAAGCCACGCTGGACGGCTGGCAAGCCGAGGGTTTGATGGAATTGCTAGGCCAGGTGAATGACATGGCGGCTTTGTTTGCCAGCGTAGACATGGTGGTGCTGCCAAGCTACCGCGAGGGCCTGCCCAAAAGCTTGATAGAAGCCGCCGCCTGCGCCCTGCCCCTGGTCACGACCGACGCACCAGGCTGCCGCGAGGTGGTCACGCACGAGGTCAATGGTTTGCTGGTACCCGTCAAAGACGCCACCGCCTTGGCCAACGCCATAGAGCGCCTTCACCTTGACCCGGCGTGGGCACGCCAGTTAGGACTGGCGGCTAGGGAGCGGGCCATAGCCGAGTTTGACGAGCGGATTGTGATTGCGAAAACGCTGGCTGTTTATGGGGAGTTGGTTTCGCCTTTGGGGCTCTGATTTGTCGTAGACGCTGGTAGCGACCAACCTGCCGTGGTGGTCAGCATGGTGCTGCTCTCATTATTTAAATTTGTAGATTTCCAATCGAAAAGGAAAACATGATTTTCGTCACTGGCGGCGCAGGGTTCATCGGCGCCAATTTTGTACTCGACTGGCTGGCGGGTTCACAGGAACCCGTCATCAACCTCGACAAGCTCACATACGCGGGTAATCCGGAAACGTTGAAAAGTCTGAAGGACGATGCGCGACACACTTTTGTGCAGGGCGACATTGGTGACAGCAGCTTACTGGCGGGCTTGTTGGAGCAATACCAACCCCGCGCGGTGATCAACTTCGCCGCTGAAAGTCATGTGGATCGCTCCATTCACGGCCCGGGTGACTTCGTTCAGACCAACATCGTCGGCACCTTCAATTTGCTTGAAGCGGTGCGTGGGTATTGGGATGGTTTGGCCTCTGGGGATCGCGACGAGGGCGTCGCTCCTACCAAGGGTGG
>CANFJF010000113.1 GCA_947447355.1 Comamonadaceae bacterium | reverse complement strand
GGGGAACGTGAATTGGATATTGCACTGCTGATCAAAGCCGCCGTGATGGGCATCGTCGAAGGACTGACCGAGTTCTTGCCTATATCTTCCACCGGTCATTTGATTTTGGTGGGCGCCTTGCTCGAGATGAATGATGCCAAGGCCAAGGTCTTTGACATCGCCATTCAAACTGGCGCAATCTTTGCCGTAATTTTGGTTTATTGGCAAAAAATTCGCGACACCGTGGTTGGTTTGCCGACAGAAAAACAGGCGCAGCGCTTGGCTCTGAATGTGTTGGTAGCCTTTGTCCCTGCGGTCATTCTGGGTCTGTTATTTGGCAAGACCATCAAGGCCCACTTGTTCAATCCGGTGGTGGTAGCGTCCGCGTTTATCGTTGGCGGTTTCATCATTTTGTGGGCTGAAAACCGCCACACAAATAACCCCGCATCGGCGCGAATTGAAGACGCCGACAGCATGACGCTGATGGACGCGTTGAAGGTCGGCGTGGTGCAGTGTCTTGCCATGATCCCGGGCACCAGTCGCAGCGGTGCCACCATCATTGGTGGCATGTTGCTCGGCCTGTCGCGCAAGGCGGCAACGGACTTTTCCTTTTACCTGGCGATTCCCACGCTGATCGGCGCGGGGGTCTATAGCCTCTACAAAGAACGGGCGCTGTTGTCTTTGGCCGATATGCCGATGTTCGGTGTTGGCCTGCTGTTTTCGTTTTTAAGCGCCTGGGGGTGTATTCGCTGGCTACTGAGCTACATCGCAACACACAGCTTTGTGGTGTTCGCTTGGTACCGCATCGTCTTTGGCTTGCTGGTCTTGCTGACCGCACAGATGGGCTGGGTCAGTTGGATCGACTGAGCCGAGTCAGCTCAAAAAATTCATCAGAGACGCTTCAACCGCTGCAGCACTTGCCAGTGGTTTTTCCATCGGAAACAGGTGGCTTCCATCGAGCATCATGATGCGTCCCTTGGTGACTTTTTCAGTCAGCGTCATGCCAACTTGGCGCATTTCAGCTGACTGTTGTCCGCCCACATAACTCACCGGGCATTTCAAGGGATAGCGTTTGAGCAGCGCTTCCATGTTGTCCGGCAAGGTGTTGTAAATGGCGGTTTCAACATCTCGATCAAAGCTCAGCATGCGCTGACCAGCGTCCAGATTGGTTCCTAACGCATTCGTGCTGACGTCTTGGGTGCCGTGCGCAATGTAGTCGTTCAACACTTGCGCATCCCAGCGAGCGAATGCTTTTTTGCTTAGAAAGTGGGCCAGTGCCGCGTCCCGGTTTGGCCAAGCTTGTCTGCGTTGACGGCTGACAGCACCTGGCGATATGGACCCCAACAGCTTTGCCCGCTTGGCCACGCTGAGCGCCGTGGCGCGCCAGCCACCCACAATCGGCGAGTCCATCAGCACCACGCCCTTCACGGGAAAACCGCCAAGAGAGGTGTGGCGAGCGGCGCACATCAAGCTCAAAAATCCACCCAGCGAATGACCCACCAAGAAGGCCGCTTGGCCCGATTTTTCAACCTCTTGCGCGGTGAAGTCGGCCAGTTGCTGCACCAACTTCGGCCAGTTGCTGGTGACAGGGTAGAGCGGGTCGTGGCCGAATTTTTCGATTGCTTTCACCTGAAACCCGCGTGCTGTCAGGCTGTTGAAAAACACGCTGTAAGTGCTGGCAGGAAAGCTGTTGGCGTGCGAAAAAATGATGAGAGGTTTAGCGTTCTTAGGCAAGGTGGGCTTAGCAATTCTCGGCGGGGCTCAAATCAGCTTTTCTTCAGGCGTGCGGATTTTTTTCAACACGTCATGCCGGTCTGCCGGCATCTTCAAGGGCGTCTCGCTGTGGGCGTCGTCCCAGACAGGGTCTGCAATGCTGTCAAACACTTCGCGCAGCTTGGTCCCCCAGCTGTTGTGCATCATCTGGTAATACGGATTACTCTGGTCAATGCAGACCAGCTTGTCGCTTTCTAGCTTGTCGATTTCGTAAACCACCAAGTCGAGCGGGAAGCCGACAGACAAGTTGGACTTGATGGTGGAATCCATCGACACCAAGGCGCATTTGGCGGCTTCTTTCAGCGGCGTTTCAGGTGTGATGACGCGGTCTAGCACCGGCTTGCCGTATTTCGATTCGCCGACCTGAAAGTAGGGCGTTTCGCTGGTCGCTTCAATGAAGTTGCCGGCTGAGTACATTTGAAAAAGGCGCATGCCTTCGCCCTTGATCTGGCCACCAAACAGCATCGACACATTGAAGTCCACGTCGGCCTGCTTGAGGGATGCCGCATCGCGCTCATACACCCGGCGCACCGCTGAACCCAGCACGCGGGCTGCGTCAAACATGCTCTTGGCGTTCCAGATGGTGATGGGCTCGCCGCCGTCCGGATCTTGCAGTTTTTCGATTTGCAAGATCTCGCGGATGGACTGCGAGACAGACAAATTACCGGCCGACAGCAAGACCATGAAACGGTCGCCGGGGCGCTCGTAGACGATCATTTTCCTGAAAGTGCTGATGTGGTCCAGACCCGCGTTGGTGCGGGAGTCTGACAAGAACACCAAGCCGGCGTTGAGTTTGATGGCGACGCAGTAAGTCATGGGAGCAGGGAGGATTCAGGTTGAGGAGGCGAGTATTTTTTTGAGTTGGTACAGCGCATCGAGCGCTTCCCGCGGGGTGAGGGCGTCGGGGTCGATATTGTCCATGGCTTTTTCAAGCAGGCTGAGTTCAGCCGCAGGTAAATCTGGCGGCGGTGCAAAAAGATCAACCTGCGCGCGGGCTTCGGTTTGCTGCATCTCGAGCGCAACTAGCGCCAACCGTGCATGGCTCACTACCGCCGCAGGAACACCGGCCAGTTTGGCCACTGCAATACCGTAGCTGCGGCTGGCCGGTCCGGCTTCGATGTGGTGCATGAAGACGATGTTCGAGCCCGACTCGACCGCGCTCACGTGCACATTCACCGCGCCGTGGTGCTTGGCAGGGAACTCCGTCAGCTCGAAATAATGCGTGGCAAACAAGGTGAACGCTTGCGACTTGTTGTGCAAGTAAGCGGCAATACCGCTGGCCAGCGCCAAGCCGTCAAAAGTCGAAGTGCCGCGTCCGATCTCGTCCATCAGCACCAGCGAATGCGGCGTGGCGGCATGCAAAATTTGCGCGGCCTCGGTCATCTCCAGCATGAAGGTGGACTGCGCGTTGGCCACGTCATCGGCTGCTCCAATGCGGGTGTGAATCGCGTCGATCGGCCCGAGCCGGCAGGCCGTGGCTGGCACGTAGGAGCCGACGCAGGCCAGCAGCACGATCAGCGCGACTTGCCGCATGTAGGTGGACTTACCGCCCATGTTGGGGCCGGTGATGACCTGCATCCGGCTCTTGTGGCTCAGCGCCGTGTCGTTGGCAATGAAGCTGCCGCCGCCGGTTTCAGCCAAGCGCGCCTCGACCACCGGATGCCGGCCACCAACGATGTCGATGCACGGCTCTTTGGCAAACAACGGCTGTGCCCAGTTCAGGGTCAGCGAGCGTTCAGCCAGCGCACACAGGGCATCCAGCGATGCAATGGCGCGGGCTAAGCGGCTCAGCGCAGGCACAAAGTCTTGCAGCTGGTCGAGCAATTCTTCATACAAAAACTTCTCGCGTGCCAAGGCGCGTTCCTGGGCCGACAAAGCCTTGTCCTCAAACGCTTTGAGTTCGGGCGTGATGAAGCGCTCGGCATTTTTCAGGGTCTGGCGGCGCCGGTAATCATCGGGCACTTTGGACGCTTGGCCTTGCGAGACCTCAATGTAAAAACCATGCACGCGGTTGAACTGCACCCGCAAGTTGCTGATGCCGGTGCGCGCTTTTTCGCGGGCTTCGAGGTCGAGTAAAAAGGCGTCGCAGTTGGTCTGAATGTCGCGCAACTCGTCCAGGTCTGCATCGCAGCCGCGGTTGATGACGCCGCCGTCGCGGATCAACGCCGCGGGTTCGTCCATCACGTAGCGGCTCAGCATGGCAGCACAGGCGGGCGGGGCTTGCAGGTCTTCAAAAATACGTTGCAGCAGGTCCGGCAACTCAGGTTGCGTCGGGCTCAATTGCTCTGCTTTTTGCAGCGTGTCGCGCAGCGCAATCAACTCGCGCGGACGCACTTGGCGCAGCGCAATGCGCGCGGTGATGCGTTCGACGTCGGTGCTGCCCTTCAGGCGCGCTCGCAAAGTTTGTTGCAAGCCGCTGCGCAAAAGAGTGATGGCGTCTAGGCGCGCAGCCGCTTGAGCGCGGTCGCGCCGGGGCGACAGCAGCCAGCTTTTCAACAACCGGCTGCCCATGCCCGTGGTGCAGGTGTCGAGCAATGAAAAGAGCGTCGGTGAGTCTTCGCCGCGTAGCGTCTGCGTCAGCTCCAGGTTGCGGCGTGTGGTTTGCGGCAACTCGATCATCTCGCCTGAGCGAACCACCTGCAGGCTCTGCACATGGCTGAGTGCGCGGCCTTGGGTGTGTTCGGCATACCCTAGCAAGGCAGACGCCGCAGCATGCGCTTCATCGAGTCCTTCGGCGCTGAAAGAAGCGAGTGACGCCACTTGCAGTTGCGCCAGCAGGCGGCGCACGCCCAAAGACGCATCAAACTGCCAGGCTGGACGGGCCGTTAATGTCGCTGCATGGCTGGCTTGACGCAATGCTGTCAGGCGGGCTTCAAAGGCTGGCGTGACGTCAACGTTATAGACCAACTCGCTGGGGCCAATGCGTGCCACCCAGGTTTCGACTTCATCGGTGGCGCAATGGGCTAATTGAATCTCGCCCTGCGTCACGCTGAGCCAGGCCAGACCGCAAGTGTTGCGGCTGCCTTGGTGCACAGCCAACAAGATGGATTCTGTTTTGTCACTCAGCAGCGCGCTGTCGGTCAGCGTTCCCGGAGTGACCACGCGCACCACTTTTCGCTCCACCGGGCCCTTGCCTGTGGGCTCTCCCATTTGCTCGCAAATAGCGGCAGACTCGCCCAGCTTGATGAGTTTGGCCAAGTAGCCTTCAACTGAATGAAAAGGCACGCCGCACATGCGAATCGGCTCACCCGCAGACTGGCCGCGCGAGGTCAGCGTGATGTCGAGCAGGCGGGCGGCTTTTTCGGCATCTGCATGAAATAGCTCATAAAAATCGCCCATCCGGTAGAACAGCAGCGTGTCCGGATAGTCGGCTTTCAGCAGATGGTACTGGGCCATCATGGGGGTGTGCTTGCCCATCGCAGACCCGCCATCGGCAAGACTGGCAGGCGCAAGGTCGGGGGTTAATGCCGGCGTGCTCACGGTGCGTTAGAGCCTAAAACGGTGCGTCGGGCAGTGAGTCGTTGGCCTTGCTGTTGGCTTGTGATTTACGGCCTTGCAGGGTTTTGGGTTTGTCTGCGGGGGCTGCGACTTCCGCGGTCTGCGTGGCTTCGGCCGCGTCATCTTGCAAGGCTTGACGGACGTTGGCTTTGTCACCCGCGCCTGCAAATTTGCTGTACTTGGCCAAGGTGGTGACCAGTTGTGCGTAGATGCGTGGGTTGCCGGCGAGGCATTCGCCTTGTTCTAAAAAGTCGGCTTCACCGGTGAAGTTGCCGACCAGGCCACCGGCTTCGGTGACCAACAGTGAACCGGCAGCGATGTCCCAAGGCAGCAGGTTGCTTTCGAAAAAACCGTCATTGAAGCCGGCGGCCGTGTAAGCCAAGTCAAGCGCTGCAGCGCCGGGGCGACGCACGCCAGCGCACTGGCTCATGACTTCACCGAGCATGCTCAAGTAGGGCTTGAGTTTGTCGCCCGGACGGTAGGGAAAGCCGGTGCTGATCAGGCATTCTTGTAGGCGTGTGCGCTTGGCCACCCGAATGCGGCGGTCGTTCATGTAGGCACCACGGCCTTTGGTGGCGCAAAACAGGTCGTTGCGGGTGGGGTCGTAAACGACGGCTTGTTCGATCTTGCCGCGCACGCTCAGGGCAATGCTGACGCAGTAAACCGGGAAGCCGTGAATGAAATTGGTGGTGCCGTCCAGCGGGTCAATGATCCAGACGAACTCTGAATCTTTGGCGCCTTGCTCGCTGCCCGATTCCTCCGCCAGAATGCCGTGGCCTGGGTAGGCCGTCAACAGCGTCTCAATGATGATGGCTTCAGCGGCCTGATCGATCTCGGTGACGAAATCGTTGGTCTGCTTGGCCGAGACACGGACTGATTCAACATCAAGCGCGGCGCGGTTGATGATGGCGCCAGCGGCGCGCGCAGCCTTGACGGCCACGTTGAGCATGGGGTGGAGATTGGACATAAGCAGTAAGAAAGAACGAGAGGGCTACCAGGCCGGAAACCGGCGGGCAGGTGACAATAGCGCCATTTTAAGGGGCTTCGGCCCCAAAAGCCCATGAAAACCCGATTTATCCTCATCAACACCAGTCATGCCGGCAATGTGGGCGGCACGGCACGCGCCATGAAGGTGATGGGTTTCACGGATTTGGTGCTGGTGGCGCCGCGTTGGGCGAATGTGCTGAACCGTGAAGAAACCATTCAGCGCTCGAGTGGTGCGCTGGATATTTTGAAGAACGCCCGCGTGGTCGAGACGGTGGAAGAAGCCTTGGATGGCATCACTCATTTGTGTGCCACGGCCATGACGCCGCGCGACTTTGGTCCACCCACGGTGACACCGCGCGCGCATTTTGCAGCGTTGACTTCTGCGGTTGCGCAAGAGGCTGGAGAGCGCCCCGAGTCAGTGGGTTTTTTGTTTGGCTCTGAACGCTTTGGCATGCAAAACGAAGACGTTTACCGCTGCCACGCCTGCCTGAGCATTCCGACCGACCCGAATTTCGGGTCGCTCAATTTGGCGGCGGCGGTGCAGTTGATCGCCTACGACTGGCGCGAGGCGTTGGGCGGTTTTGCGGTGCAGTCCGCCACGCCACCCGCTCGGCAAGCCGATGCCGCTGAGGTTGCTGGCATGCTCAAACACTGGGAGCAGGCCTTGGCTGAGATTGGTTTTCTAGACCCGCAAGCGCCTAAAAAACTCATGCCACGGCTGAATCAGATGTTCAACCGCGCGCAACTCTCCAGCGAAGAAATCCATATCTTGCGCGGGGTCGCCAAGGCCATGTCGCAAGCCGCCAACAAGCCCGACGACGCATTGGCCTCCGTATTGCCCTTAGCGCCAGCGAACACATTCGACGCCAAGTAGACTCCTCACCATGTTTTCCAGACTCCGCTCCGACGTCCAGTGCATTCTTGACCGTGACCCTGCCGCCCGCACGGCTTGGGAAGTACTGACCTGCTACCCCGGCATCCACGCCTTGCTGCTGCATCGCCGTGCGCACTGGTGCTGGACGCACGGGCTGAAGTGGCTGGGGCGGTTTATCTCGCACATGGCACGCTGGCTCACCGGCATTGAAATTCACCCGGGCGCCAAAATCGGCAGCTGCGTCTTTTTTGACCATGCCATGGGCGTGGTGGTGGGTGAAACCGCTGAAATAGGCGATGGCTGCACTATTTACCAGGGCGTGACCTTAGGCGGAACCTCTTTGTACAAAGGCACCAAACGGCATCCAACGTTGGGCCGCAACGTTGTGGTGGGTGCTGGCGCACAAGTGCTGGGCGGCTTCACGGTGGGCGATGGCGCCCGCATCGGGTCCAACGCGGTGGTCGTCAAGCCGGTGCCAGCAGGTGCCACGGCAGTCGGCAACCCGGCTCGCATCATTCAGGCTGACGCCGATGTGAAGCGTGAAGAAGCAGCGAGTCAGATGGGTTTTTCAGCCTACGGCGTGACACAAAACGATGACCCGGTGTCACAGGCTATGCGCGGTTTGATTGACAATGCGGCTGGCCAAGAGCATCAGATTGCCTTGCTCTGGCAGGCGATTGAAAAACTCTCTGCTTCGCCAACAGCGCCTGGGAAGGATTGCGTGCCCAATGACGCGGCGCGCCGAGAAACTTTTGCCGCCGAGAAGCTCAACCAATTAATGGGCAAGTAAATCGACGTCAGGCTCGGGCAGGTGTTTTAAGCGATGGGCCGAATGGCTGATTTGGGCCTGAAGGCCTTGCAGACCTCGGCTCGGGTTTCCAGATAAGGCCCGCCGATCAAATCAATGCAATAGGGCACGGCGGCAAAAATGCCGGGCATGACGCTCTCACCGGCTTCGTTGCGCAAGCCTTCCAGCGTTTCTTGAATCGCTTTCGGTTGGCCGGGTAAATTCAAGATCAGACTCTGGTCACGGATCACGGCGCACTGGCGCGACAAAATCGCGGTCGGCACAAACTTCAGGCTGATCTGCCGCATTTGCTCGCCGAAGCCGGGCATTTCCTTGTGGCCCACAGCGAGGGTTGCTTCTGGCGTCACATCGCGCAGGGCCGGGCCGGTGCCGCCGGTGGTTAGCACCAGTGAGCAACCGGCATTCACCAGCTCGATCAGCGCCGCGCTGATGCCGGCTTGCTCGTCGGGAATCAAACGTGCGTCAAATTCGATCGGATTCTGCAGCGCACGCGTCAGCCAGTCTTTCAGGGCGGGCAGACCTTTGTCTTCGTAAACGCCGCTGGAGGCGCGGTCGCTGACGGACACGATGCCGATGCGCACCGGTTCAAAACGGTTGACATCAAGACTGGACATGCGTCATCTTTTCTTTGACCAGCTGAAAAATCTCGCGGAATGACTTGCCGTGGCGGGGTGCTTCGCCGGGCTTTTCAGGGACGATGTCCTTGCGGGCTTGGCGGATGAGGGCGCGCAGCTGTTGCGAATCGGTGTCGGGGTAGGCGGTCAGCCAATCGCTCAGCGCGCCATCCTCCGCGATCAAT
>CANFJF010000112.1 GCA_947447355.1 Comamonadaceae bacterium | reverse complement strand
GCCGAGTTTTATTTGACGCGGTTTCGGTGGGCTTACCCGCAGGACTATGCAGCTTGGACCCAAGCCAACGCAGCACTCCTTGAGGCTTCAACCTTGCGCTGACGTTTGGGCTGCACCGCCTCGGCGCCTCTGCACGGTGTCGATTGACATAAATAGTATTTTCATCAATCAATGTCCCGTGTTGCACTTCGTGCTTGAATTAGCCCAAACTTAAACCGGCAAAATTTAAAGTTTTTGAAAATTAGCCAGCACTTTGCCTGCCGCAAAACTTTCGCCATCTTTGACAAAAATAGAGTGCAGCGATCCATTCTCTGGTGCCTCAATGTCGATGGCCGCTTTGACCAACATCACCGATGCAAGCACTTGTCCTTTCACCACAGGTGTTCCTTCTGCGACCAGCCATTTGTCCAGCAAGGCCTCGACGCCATCTTGCGCGCCCTCCCAAGCAACGTCGGGTAGCTTGAGCTCGATCATGCGGGTTCCACACAAGCCATTTTCTTGAGCAGCAATTCTTGAACGGCCTGTACCATGTTTTGTACCTGTGGAATCACGAACTGCTCCAACGGTCTGCTGTAGGGAATCGGCACGTTCGGAACGGCTAATCGCTTCACCGGTGCCTTCAGGGAAACAGTGTCCAAGTTTTCAGCAATGATGGCGGAGATTTCACCCGTTAAGCCGAACCCCAAGTAGTCTTCATCCGCAATCAGCAAGCGCCCGGTTTTGCGTACAGATTTCAAGACGGCCTCAACATCGAGCGGCACCAGGGTGCGCAAGTCCAGTACCTCCGCGTGAATGCTTTCTTTCTCTAGCTCCTCAGCAGCGAGCAAGGCTTTTTGCACCATTTGACTGATGCTGACAATCGTCACGTCGGAGCCTTCTTTCACTACTTTGGCTTGACCAAAGGGGATCGCGTAAGCCTCTTCAGGAACGGCGTTGCTGCTGCCTTCCAAATACGCCATCCACGGCAACCCCATGATGCCTTTGTGATACATGAACATGACCGGGTTGTCATCCCGAATGGCTTGAATCATCAAGCCCTTGGCGTCATAGGCGTTCGATGGCACCACGACCTTGATCCCAGGCATGTGTGCAAACGTGCCGTACAAACATTGAGAGTGCTGGGCCGCATCGTTGTAACCGCCGCCCATCGCCGTGGTCAACACCACTGGCAACTTGACGTGACCGCCCGACATGTAGGTGTTCTTCGCCAAGTGGTTATAGATTTGGTCCATGCACACGCCAAAGAAGTCGACAAACATCAACTCCACAATGGGTCGCAGTCCAGCCGCCGCAGCGCCAGTAGCTGCACCGATGAAGGCGGTTTCAGAAATCGGTGTGTCCATGATGCGTTCTTTGCCGAACTTCTCCAGCAAGCCGCCCGTGGCCCCAAATATTCCGCCATAGGAGCCGATGTCCTCGCCCATCACAAACACATTGGCATCGCGCGTCATTTCTTGCGCGATGCCTTCAGAGATGGCTTGCGCCATGGTCAAGATGCGAGTTGTTTTCATATCAAAGCCCTGGCGTTAGAGTGACCGGCCATAAAGACATCTTTGAGCGCGTCTTGTTCGCTCGGGTAGTCGCTTTGGCGTGCAAATGCGAAAGCGCGGTCGACCCATTGATGTGTTTTAAAAACAATGTCTGAGTCTTCTTGCTGCGTCATGAAGTTTTTATCCTTTAGCAACTGGGCCAACTTTGGAATTGGATCGTGTTGCCGTAACTTGGTCACCTCATCCTTGGGCCGATAGGTTTCGGGATCCCCCTGGAAGTGACCAAAATACCGATCGGTTTTAATTTCAATCAAACTCGGGCCCTGTCCACGACGAGCCCGAGCAATGGCCGGTGCCACAGCTTCAAAAACTTGCACTGCATCGTTCTCAGGAACGCGAATCCCGGGCATGCCATAACCCGCTGCGCGATCGGCCACCCAGTCAATCGAGGTTGCTTTTGACTTCGGAACAGAGATGGCCCATTGGTTGTCTTCACAGACAAAAATGACTGGCAACTTCCACATGGCCGCCAAGTTCATGGATTCATGGAACGAACCCTGGTTGGCCGCACCTTCACCAAAAAATGCCACAGCCACCCAGTCTTTTTCCATTTTTTTGGCCGCCAATGCAGCACCGCATGCAATGGGCATGCTGGCACCAATGATGCCGCTGCAACTGAACTTATGCGCATTGTCAAAGAGGTGCATATGACCACCTTTACCCTTGCCAAGCCCTGTGACCTTGCCAAACATTTCTGCCGTCATGGCGTCCAGTGGTACGCCTTTGGCAATGGCAAAGTGGTGCGGCCTGTGCGTTCCCACCACCGTATCGTCATCGGTCAAGTGGGCACAAATTCCAACGGCTACGGGCTCTTGTCCAGCGGCTAAGTGCATCTCACCGGGGACCGGCCCTGCACCAATGTCAAAGGCCAAACCCTTTTGAATATGGGGCGGGAGTTTCCCTTCCATGTAGACCGCCGCCATGGTTTCTTCGTAGTAACGAATCTCGACCATCTTCTCGTACATCCACAGTAGCTTTTCTTTTTCGACTTGCATCTTGAACCTCTTTGCTTTTTGCTCTGGTTGAACACAAAGTCCCGAAGCCGTTGCTATTTTTTAGACAGCCTCATGGATGGGCGGATGCTAGGACGATCATCGCCGCTGACATTGACTTACATCAAGTCGCGGCTTATTGATCAACTTATCCTGCGTAAGCCCAGCCGTTGTATCGGAAGGGAAATTTGTTTGACTTGGAGTTTTGAAACATGTCACCTCAGCACAATGATTGTTGGCTATGAAATTCAAGGACTACTATGCCGTGCTTGGTGTGACGCATGATGCCGACCTTGAGCAGATCAAGAAGGCCTATCGCAAACTGGCCAGAGCGCATCACCCTGACATGTCGAAAGCAGCAGACGCAGAAAGCAAGTTCAAAGAAGCCGCTGAAGCCTACGCAACGCTCAAAGACCCTGAGAAAAGGGCTGCCTACGATGCCTTGGGTCAAGCGCCTGAAGGTTCTAATTTCTCGCCGCCACCCCAATGGCGTGATCAATACCAAGGCTCCGAATCGTCGTTTGATCAAATGGATTTGGCCGACTTATTGGCCTCGCTTGGCCGCCGATCGGGTCATGCCAACGCAAACTCCCACCCCATTCCAGGAAGCGACTTTCAAGACACCGTTCAAATTACCTTGGCCGAAGCTCTTCACGGTACCCGTCTGCGGTTGAAGTTGATGGACCAAGGCGCAGAGCGCGAACTTGAAGTTCGTATTCCGGCAGGCGTCAACCAAGGTAAAAAAATCAGACTGCGTGGCATGGGGGGAAAGGGGTTCAATGGCGGCGTCAATGGTGATTTCTATTTGCATGTTGACCTCAAGCCACATGCGCTATTCAAACCCGTTGGCAACGACCTCTATTTTGAGTTGGCACTCACGCCATGGGAAGCCGTACTCGGTGCTGAAATTGAACTACCAACACTAGAAAATTTTGTTTTTTTGACCATTCCTGTGGGGACACGCCATGGCCAAAAGCTGCGGCTCAAAGGGCGTGGTTTGCCCGGTGGCCATGGGGTAAGAGGGGATCTTTTTGCGGTCGTTCATCTGGAAACGCCGCAAGAGGTGTCACCTGAGGAACTTAAACTTTTTCAACAATTGGCGATGATTTCAAAGTTCTCCCCACGCCAAGTCATATCAACAGAGAAACACCATGACACTGCAGATCATTGACGTCCTCGCCATTGAAACCGTGGAACGCTTCTCTTTTATGGAGCTGGCTAAATTGTGTCATTTGAGCGTTCAGGAGACGCAAGATTTGATCGATTACGGAGCGATCAAATCTGACTACACCGTTGGGAGTGAAAGCTTTTATTCGGCGCATAGGTTGTCGCTTTTACAAAGCGCCTGCTTGCAACGCAGAGACTATGACTTGGATCTTTTTTCTGTCGTCATCTGTGTTCAATATTTGGAACATATCGCTGACTTAAAAAGACAGATTCAAACATTGCAAGCGATGTCAACGCTCGATTGAACCAGTTCAGCGGGCAGCCACAGATCGCAATTGGAGCAAGCAGCCTTCCCTTCGATGGTTAGGAGCATCAGTCAAGATGCCGACAGTGGGCGGCTCAGCGGGTTGCGCACCGTTCTTGTTTTACCGGACCGGCGTGTCCGACACCTGCACATGAACCGGCTACGATCATGGCCGTGCCAAAGTCACTGGCTTGAAGACTTGGCGTACCGTTCTTAACAAAGGAGACAAGATGAAAAAATTCTCAGCTATTTTGCTGCTGGCTGCGGCCATGCTCGGCTTGAGTGGGTGCGCTTCACCGGGCGCTCAAAATCTGGATCAAGGCCCGATGATCATTGCCAAGCAGGGCAGTTTTTTTGTCGGCGGCCGCAACGTTAGCTCCAGCCATTTGTCTCTCTTGCCGGCCTATGCGCCTGAAGGAACGATCGCGGTTGAGCAGATGTACGTGCGTTACCAAGTGCCGGTTGACTCGGTGCGTCGCCCGCTGGTGTTTATTCACGGGTGCTGTCTGACGGGTAAAACATGGGAATCCACACCGGATGGCCGCATGGGCTGGGACGAGTTGTTTGTTCGGCGCGGATTTCCGACCTACGTGATCGATCAAGCCTCGCGCGGGCGGTCCGCAGCGGACCCGTCGGCCATCGTTCAGGTCAAGGCGGGCAAGGCGGCGGCTGATACTTTGCCGCAAATATTTGGAGCGGCGCAAGAAGGGGCTTGGGCCATCTTCCGCTTTGGCCCCAAGTACCCGGAGGTTTTTCCGGGCATGCAGTTTCCTCTTGAAGCGCAAGCTGAGTTCTGGAAGCAAATGGTGCCGGACTGGTTGAACGCGTTGCCAACCCCGAACCCGACGGTTCCGGCGCTGTCGGAGCTGGCTCAAAAGTTGAACGGCGCGGTCTTGGTCAGCCATTCCCAATCAGGCATTTTTCCATTTCAAACGGCCGCCCTCGACACGCGCGGTATTGCGGGGATTGTGGCGATTGAACCGGGGGCTTGCCCTGCGGCCACGGGCAACTTGAAGCCTTACCTAGGTATGCCGATATTGGTGTTGTGGGGTGACTTCGTAGACCAAGCGCCGCGCTGGGCCCCGCGTTTGAAAGCCTGCCGCGAGTTTGTTGCGGCGACCAATCAAGCCGGCGGCAAAGCCGAGATGGTGGTGCTAGGTGATGTCGGTTTGCCGGGCGCCTCGCACATGCTGATGCAGGACAAGCACAGCCTGAAAATTGGCGCTTGGTTGGCGGGTTGGTTGGACAAAAATATCAGCCGTTGAGTCTGAATGGGCCGGGCCGGGCCGCCGTCAGTGTATAAACCTGTCCGAGCAGCTGATGCGCTCCACACCATGGAGCCGGCCTTCAACCAATACCAGGAGACCTGTTATGTCAGATCACGGATTTCATGTGCATGGGCCGCATGACCACGAGGTGGAGCACGTTGCGCAACATGGCGGTGACAACTTCACCTCACGGCTGGCGGTTTTAACGGCAGTTTTGTCTACCGTGGGGGCCATTTTTGGCTACCTCGGCGGGCATTCGCAAAATGCCGCACTGCTGTATAAAAACGAAGCCTCGATTGTCAAAACGGCTGCGTCGAACCAGTGGAATTACTACCAGGCCAAAAGCAATAAACAGAACTTGGCCGAGCTCTCCGTGGTGCTGACCACGGGTGAAGCGCAGCAAAAATTCAAGCTGGCCGTTGACCGGTATCAGCTGGAAAAAGCTGAAATCAAAACGCAAGCTGAAAAGCTCGAGGCTGAGGTCGACACGGCCAACAAGAACAGTGAGCTGGAAATGCATGTGCACGAGCGCTGGGCGCTGGCCACGACCTTGTTGCAAATCGCGATTGCTTTGGCTGCCATCACCTTGTTGACGCGCAAGCGTTGGATGTTGTTTGGCGTTTTTGGTGCGACAGGGGTGGGCTTGGTGGTCGGTGTGATGGGCTACCTGCATCTTTGACATGACTTCGTTTCGATGAACGTGTGGAAAGCCTGTAGGGTCGCGTTACTCGGGCTTGCACTCGGCTTGGTAGGACTCGCTGCACTGGCTGAACCGACGTGCCGCATCGCCTTTGACGTCGGGTCGTCGGGTGTCCGGGTGGGGGCTTCCAACAGTGCTGCCGAGGCTCACGCGGACATCGACTATTTAAGCCCTTTGTGGGCTGGACATGGGCTTGATGAGACCTTGGCACCCACGGCCGCTGCGCTGAATAATTTACCCCTTGAAGCGGGATTTTCTGCGGCGTGTGATCGCGTTGCGGGAGCGTTTTCAGCTTGGCGTCTGGCTTGGCAAGCGGCTGCCGCAGAAACTGCGGCGCTCATTGCGCGTTTGCAGGCAGACACGCTCGTCCCCGTGCTGGTGCTGCCGCAGGCGGTGGAAGGCGCCTACGCCTATGCTTCTGCGCGCCAAGTGCTTGGCCCGCGACTGACAACCAGCCATGTGCTTGACATCGGTGGCGGCAGTATGCAAATAGCCGGCGCGCGAACCACTTTCGGCCAAGCGCTGGGTCAAAAGTCGTGGCACCAAGTGTTGTGTGCGACCTTGCGTCAATCAGCCGTGGCGTCATGCGACTTGCACCCGATGTCTGCGGTAGATCTGCAACGGGCCAGACAGTTGTTGGACGACAAGTTCAGTGGCATGGCGGCAACGTTGGGTCCGCTCACCACTTTGACCGCGATCAGTCGACCTGTCACGCGGGGTGTAGCGCCCGCGGTAAGGCTGTTGGCGGCGAAGAAAACAGAATCGACAGACCCACTGTCAGCGCAAGACATCACTACCGCCATCAACCAAATGGCGGGGCTGAGCGGCGACAAAACGGCCAAACGGGTCCATGCACAGTCGGCCTACGCCACTTATCTTTTGTCTGATATGTTGTTGCTGGAAGGTGTGTTGCGTGCCACTGGCGGGGCCGAGATCCGTGTCATCGAGGGCACCTTGAGCATCTTGCCGGCCTTGATGGCTGACGACAAAGCTTTTCAGTGGAGCGCCCACTATCCTTGTTACCTTGAGCGTTTTAAGGTGTCTGGCCCGGACGCTTATTTCAGCGACACAGCGACTTGTCCACGGCCTTGATGCCGTTAGCGTCAGCGCAGTCCGGCACCTTCGTCGCGGTCCAATTTGAAGAATGAGAAAAGCGACAGCAGCGTCAGCAAGCCCACCACGACAAAGGCCGGCGAAAAGTCCTCGGCATGCAGGTGTACCGCGTCGCCGCCATGCCACCAGGATGTGGCACTGACCAAGGACGCACCGAGGACAACGCCAAGGCCCAACGAGAGTTGCTGCGCCATGGCTGATAAAGTGGTCGCGTGGCTCATGCGTGGCTTGGGCACATCTGAAAAACCCAGGGTTGTCATGGCGACCATGGCCAGCGAATTGATCAAACCCCCGAGTAGCAGCATGACAAACATGAGCAGATGCGGCGTGGTCGGGCTAAACAGGCTGTAGCTCATGTAAAACAAGCTGGTCATGATGGTTGCGCTGATCAGCAACGGGCGAAAACCCATGTCGTGGATGGCGCGCTTCATGACGACCCGTGTGCCCAGCGCGCCGATGGCCGTGGCCACCGTCAGCGCGCCCGATGCCAGAGGCGACAGGCCAAAGCCGATTTGCAGCATGAGCGGCAATAAAAACGGTGATGCACCAATGGCAATTCGCAGCGGTGTCCCGCCCAAGATGTTCGTCCGGTAAGTCCGAAAGCGCAGGATGCTCAGGTCAATGATCGGGTGCGACTGCTTGCGGCTTTGCACACAGTAGACCCCGAGCGCCAATGAGCCAAGGCCCGCGGCCAGCCAAGACACCCAACCCGGTGCCAGTGCCTTGCCCGCTGTTTCCAGCGCACCCAGCAAGGCGCTCAGGCCCAACGCCAGCAGCAAAAAGCCCTGGGTGTCGAACGGCACCGGCGGTGCGGCTTCATGGGTGTCTTCCACAAACGCCATGGCCAAAAAGATGGCCAGCACGCCGAAGGGAATGTTGATGAGGAAAATCCACCGCCAAGACGTCATGGAGACGATGGCGCCGCCAAGCAGCGGCCCGATCATGCGGCCAATCACCGACGGTACAGTGAACCACACCATGGCCGAGACCATTTGCGACGGCGGCACGGCGCGCAGCAGGATCAAGCGGCCGACAGGCACCATCATGGCGCCGCCAAGGCCCTGGAGAATCCTAAAAAGCACCAGTTGCGGCAGCGAGTTGGCCACACCGCACAGGGCCGAGCCTAGCGAAAAGAATGCAATCGCCAGACAAAACACCCGCTTGGCACCGAAGCGGTCGGCCAGCCAGCCACTGATGGGGATGAACACAGCCAAACTCAACAAGTAAGACGTGATGGCCAGATTCAAGTGAAGCGGTGGCACCTGCAGAGAATCTGCAATGCTGGGCAAGGCGGTGGCCATCACCGAGGTGTCGATGTTTTGCAGAAAAAGTGGGCTGGCCACGATGATCGGAACTAATCTGCTGCGTGACACCATGCTGGCATTTTAGGGGTCCCTGAACGCAAACAGCCTCTGCAATGCACCGAAAGATTCCGGGCTCGGCAGAGGCTGTTTGACAGGCTGCGTTGAGTAGGACCGTGAGGTCCTACCTACTGGAGATCACGCCAAGTCGAAGCGGTCCAAGTTCATCACCTTGGTCCAAGCGGCCACAAAGTCTTGCGCGAACGATTTTTTGGCATCGTTGGACGCATAGACTTCCGCGAGGGCGCGGAGCTGGGAGTTCGAACCGAAGACCAGGTCGACAACCGTGCCCGTCCACTTGACGGCGCCCGCTGCGCCAGCACGACCTTCCAACACGCCCTCAGCCGTTTCGGACTTCTTCCAGGTCGTTCCCATGTCGAGCAGGTTGACGAAAAAGTCATTGCTCAAGGTCTCGGTTTGCTGGGTG
>CANFJF010000111.1 GCA_947447355.1 Comamonadaceae bacterium | reverse complement strand
TCCAGCTCCGAGGGCACAATCTAGCCATGAACCGTGAGCCTATTTTTTCAGTGCGAGCGCTCACCAAGCGCTACGGCAGCAGCACCGTGGTCAACGATTTGTCGTTCAGCATCGCCCCAGGCGAATGCCTTGGCGTGATTGGCCCGAACGGTACCGGCAAGACCACCACCATCCGCATGTGCCTGGGCTTGACCACCCCCGATGCGGGCGAGGTGATTTTTTCACCGCCCGGTAAAAAGGTGCTGCAGATGCCGCAAGACGCATTGGCCATCAAGGAGAAACTCGGCATCGTCAGCCAGTTCGACAGCCTGGACCCGGATTTTTCGTGCAGCGAAAACCTGCTGGTCTTTGGCCGGTATTTCGGCATGCCCGACGCCGTCATCAAGGCGCGCATTCCGCAACTGCTTGAATTTGCGTCGCTGACGCACAAGGCCGACGCCAAGCTGACGGAGTTGTCGGGCGGCATGAAGCGTCGCCTGTCGCTGGCGCGGGCGCTGGTGAACGACCCGCAACTGTTGTTGCTCGACGAACCGACCACCGGGCTCGACCCGCAAGCGCGGCACCTGATGTGGGAACGCCTGCAGCGGTTGCTGCAGCAAGGCAAATCCATCTTATTGACAACGCACTTCATGGACGAGGCTGAGCGACTCTGCAACCGCTTGCTGGTGTTGGACCACGGCCAGAAAATGACCGAAGGCACGCCGCATGACCTGATCGCCGAAAACTTGGAGCCCGACGTGGTCGAAGTCTATGGTGCGGGCGCCTTGGCTTTGGTCAACTCACCGCTGAAAGAGCTGGCCGCACGCTTAGAAGTGAGTGGTGAGACGGTGTTTTTCTACACCCAGGACGCCAAACGCTTGCTGACGGCGCTCACCGATTACCCGCAGCTGCGCACGCTGCACCGCCCGGCGAATCTGGAGGACTTGTTCCTCAAGCTGACGGGCCGCAAGATCCGGGAGGACGCATGATGTCACGTTCGAAACAAACGCCCGGCCTGTTCAGTCCACCGCAACTCAGTTGGCGCTGGTGGCCGGTCTTCAGGCGCAATCTGCTGGTCTGGCGCAAGCTGTTTGTGCCGAGTCTGGTCGGCAACATCGCCGAGCCACTCATCACGCTGGTGGCTTTTGGCTACGGTTTGGGCGCGCTGATCGGGCAGGTCCAGTTGAACGGCCAAGCCGTCCCCTACATCTTGTTTTTGGCCAGCGGCTCGATCTGCATGAGCGCCATGAACGCCGCTTCTTTTGAGGCTTTGTATTCAGCTTTTTCACGCATGCACGTGCAGCGCACCTGGGACGGCATCATGAATGCGCCGGTGAGGCTTGACGACATTGTGATGGCCGAGATGCTCTGGGCCGCCTTCAAGTCGCTCTTCACCAGCGGCGTGATTTTGTTGGTGATGCTGGCCCTGGGCATCAGCCACAGTTTTTGGTTGCTGCTGGCTTGGCCGCTGCTGGGCCTGGTCGGCATCGTGTTCGCCAGCATCGCGCTGATCTTCAACGCGCTGGCCAAAGGCTACGATTTTTTCACCTACTACTTCACGCTGTTTCTCACGCCGACCATGTTTTTAAGCGGCGTGTTTTTCCCCAGAGACCAGTTGCCCGGCTTCATGCGCGTAATCTCAGACTTCTTGCCGCTGACAGCGGCCGTCGAGCTGATCCGCCCGCTCTTCATGGGCCATTGGCCAGCGCAAGGCATGCTGCACCTAGCGGTGCTGCTGACCTATGCGGTGGTGGCGTTTTGGGTCGCGCTGGCGCTGACGCGCAAGCGGTTTAGGAGCTGATAGAAAAATCGGCCAGGGGCTGGCCTCCTACGGGGTCGTGGACAAGCTCGCGCCTTGCCCCTGTAGGAGCTGAGCCCTCTCAGCGATCCCCGAACTCAGAGATCAAAAAACACGGTCTCTTTGCCGTGCGCGCTGTCTTGCATGCGAATGTCAAACCGGTAAACCGGCCCGGCGTTCGTCATCTCGCGTTGGGCCACCAAGGTGGCGCGGCGCTCGGCAGGCACGCTATGCAAGACCTCGTCTTTGGCATTGGCCGCAGCTTCGTCAGAAAAATAGATGCGCGTGAACGTGTGCAGCAAGAGGCCACGCATGGTCACGCAGACGTCGATGAACGGTGCTTGGCCATCACCGAGTGCACCCGGTTTGACGGTGTCAAAGACGAAGTGGTTGCCGGCCAATGTGCCGGTGCCGCAGCGGCCAAAACCAGCAAAACCTTTGCGCTCAGCGTCTTCTACGCTGCTGATGACCTGACCTTGGGCATCGGGCTGGTTGATCTCGACGATCGCGTCATTGACGGGCGAACCAGCACCGTCAACCACCAGACCAGTGATGCGAATATGCTCGCCCTCTGCATGGTCTTGCGTCAGCACCGGGGTAAACAGGCTTTTGAAGTCGTAGCCGTATTGCGTCGGCGTGAGGCCGTAAGCGAAGTAAGGTCCGACGGTTTGGGAAGGGGTTTGTTTGAGTTGCGTCATGGAAAAATCCTCGGTCTTTTTATTCAAAACGCGTGGCTTTGGCGCCGCGCAACACGATGTCAAACACATAGCCCAGCGCATAGTCGGGCTGGGTCACGTCAAGGCTGAATTTGGAGACCATGCAATCACGCAGGTGCTCGGGGGCGCTCATGTACATCGGGTCGTATGCCAGCAACGGGTCACCGGGGAAATACATCTGCGTCACCAAACGGCTGGCGAAATAGTCACCAAACAACGAGAAGTGAATGTGGTTCGGGCGCCAAGCGTTCGGGTGATTGCCCCACGGGTAAGCACCGGGCTTGATGGTCTTAAAGCTGTAGCGACCTTGGTCGTCGGTGAGGCAGCGGCCTGCACCCAAAAAGTTCGGGTCCAGCGGCGCGTCATGCTGGTCCACCTTGTGCACGTAGCGACCCGCGGCGTTGGCTTGCCAGACTTCAACCAGCGTGTTGCGCACGGGCCGACCGTCTTCATCCAGCACGCGGCCGGTGACGATGATGCGTTCGCCCATAGGCTCGCCATTCATCACGGCGTTTTTGGTCATGTCGTTGTCGAGTGCCCCCAACTGTGCGGCGTTGTAGACCGGTGCATTGCGCTGCGCCAGTGCGTGCTTCATGGGCACCAGGGCCTGCTTG
This sequence comes from Comamonadaceae bacterium, assembly GCA_947447355.1. Taxonomy (GTDB): domain Bacteria; phylum Pseudomonadota; class Gammaproteobacteria; order Burkholderiales; family Burkholderiaceae_C; genus Polaromonas. Next base: position 5,935 of record CANFJF010000111.1, on the reverse strand, counting down.
GGGCCGCGCAACACGGTGGACTTGTAGCGCGGGTCAATGTGCGCGGGGTGGCAGGCCCAGTCGCGCGGGGAAATGATGGCTTTGTCGGTGTCGGCGTTCATGTGCGGTCTCCACGAAATATCAAAATTAAAAATGCAATAACCCATCACTTTAATCACTCCAAAATGTTATGTATAGTGACATTTATCCAATTTATACATAACCAAATAGACATGTCACACCATGATCGATGAGCGCATCAAGTTCCGTCATTTGCAGTGCTTTTTGGCGGTGGCACAGCACGGCAGCCTGCAAAAAGCCGCTGACGTGTTGTCCATCACACAGCCGGCGGTGTCCAAAACGCTGAAGGAGCTTGAGGCCATGGTGGCCGTGAGATTGTTTGAGCGCGGTCGCCGCGGCGCCGTGTTGACGCGCAGCGGTGAGACCTTTTTTCGCCACGCCGGGGCCAGCGTGAATGCGCTGCGCGAAGCCGTGGCCAGCGTCTCACCGACGCGGCAGAACACGCAAGCGGTTGTCACGCTGGGCGTGTTGCCAACGGTTGCTCCTTGGTTGATGCCGCAACTGCTGGGTCAACTTGACCAGATAGCCGCCAGTGGCGGGTTGGCACTGAGTCTGAATATCCACACCGACCACAACCCGGCGCTTCTGACCCAGCTGCGCCAACGCGAACTCGACCTGGTAATTGGCCGCTTTGCCGAGCCTGTCCACATGCTCGGGCTGACGTTTGAAAACCTCTATGCAGAGCGACTGGTGCTGGCCGTCCGGCCGGGCCATCCGCTGCGGCAAGATGCTGCGCTGAGCACCCATCCGCTGGCGCATCTGTCGGCCTTCACGCTGGTGTTGCCCTTACAAGGCACGGCGATCAGGCTCACTGCCGACAACTTTTTTGTGACGCGTGGCCTGAGTCAACCGCCGCGCACGGTGGAGACCCTAGCGGTGTCGGTGGCGCGCAGCTACACCGCCAACAGCGATGCCGTCTGGCTGACGCCGGTGAGTGCGGCCCAAGCCGACTTGGATGCCGGCGTGCTGAGCGCCCTGCCCGTCAACATGAAAGGCAGCGAAGAACTCGTCGGTCTGACACTGCGGGCCGACGCCACACCCAGCGACGCCCAGCACATGGTGCTGACGACGATTCGCCAACTGGCGGCCGTGCGGCGTGCCCAGATAACCGACTGATCACGAAGACTTTCCAATGTAGGAGGCCAGCCCCCTGGCCGATCACCCACCCGACCCCTCAAGCCACCCCAAACCGCGTCTTCAACTCACCCAAGCCCAACTCGTCCAACACTTGCGTCAAGCGTTCGCGCGCGGCATTGATGGCGGCAGCGCGCGGCTGATCGGGTCGGCTGGCCAGAATCAGTTCGTTCTTCATGGAATGCTCCCAGCCGACCAACTCGGTGACGGTGACGTCGTAGCCATGCGCTTCGAGTTGCAAGCAGCGCAACACATTCGTGATCTGGCTGCCGAACTCACGGGTGTGCAGCGGGTGCCGCCACAACTCGGCCAAGGGTGTGCGCGCCAGCGACAACACACGGCCCTTTTTCAGCACACCAGCGACTTCCGCCTGACAGCACGGCACCAGCACCATGTGGCGGGCTTGGCGCGCTAGGCCAAAGGCAATCGCGTCATCGGTGGCGGTGTCGCAGGCGTGCAGCGCAGTGATGATGTCGACCACCGGCGGCAACTGGTCTGAGGCGGTGGCTTCCTGCACCGACAAATTGAGAAAGCTCATGCGCGCAAAGCCGAGTCGTCTGGCCAACTCGCGTGATTTAGCGACCAACTCCGGGCGGGTTTCAATGCCGTAAACGTGACCGGTGGTTTTTTCTGCGCGATGGGCGACATTGAAAAACAAGTCGTACAAGATGAAACCCAAATACGACTTGCCAGCACCGTGGTCGGCCAAGGACGGTGCGGGGTTGCGCGCAAAAGCATCGTTCAGCAGCGGCTCGATGAACTGGTACAGGTGATAGACCTGTTTCAGCTTGCGCCGCGTGTCTTGATTCAGCTTGCCTTCCCGCGTCAGGATGTGCAGTTCTTTGAGCAACTCAATCGACTGGCCGGGGCGAAGTTCTTCAATCACTTGCGCGGCGGGTGCGGGTTTTGAAGTCTTGTTGGCGAAGGGGCTGTAGGGTTTTGGCATGGGGTGCTGAGTCTAACTTCTGCTCTGAATGGTATGGTGTAACTCAACTTAGACAACAACCTTCAGGAGTATTTTTTAATGGTCACCAAACTCGACAAAGTTATTTACACCGCACACGCAACAGCCACCGGCGGACGCGACGGCCGGGCTGTCAGCTCGGACAATTTACTCGACGTGAAATTGGCACCGCCCAAAGAACTTGGCGGCATGGGCGGCGCGACCAACCCTGAGCAGCTGTTTGCAGCGGGTTACGCCGCTTGCTTTTTAGGTGCATTGAAGCACGTTGCCGGCGTGCAAAAAGTAGCGGTTCCCGCCGATGCATCGATCGCTTCCAGCGTCGGTATTGGCCAGATCCCCGCTGGCTTCGGTATTGAAGTCAAACTGGTGGTGAGCCTGCCCGGCGTTGACCGCGCGGTTGGCCAGCAACTGGTGGACGCAGCGCATTTGGTCTGTCCGTACTCGAACGCTACCCGCGGCAACATCGTCGTCGACCTGTCTCTGGCTTGATCAAGCATGGGGCCAAGCTTGAGGCCAAGCCCCACAATCGGTGCCATGAACGAACTCCCCGATGGCAACAAAAGCAACGCCGCACACCCGTATGAATTTCTCACGCCGGATGTGGTGCTCGATGCACTGGCCAGCGTGGGTCTATGGGGCGATGGCCGACTGACGGCGCTGTCAAGCTACGAGAACCGCGTCTACCAAATTTCACTGGAAAGCCCGGCGCCACCTGAAGGCAACGCCGGCGGCGCGGGCGACACAGTGGTCGCCAAATTTTATCGGCCCGGTCGCTGGAGCGATGCGCAAATTTTGGAAGAGCACGCCTTTGCGACCGAGTTGATGGCGGCCGAAATTCCGGTCATCGGTGCCTTGGCTCTGAAGGGCCAAACGCTGCACCACTTTGCTGGTTTTTCGTTCAGCGTCTCACCACGCCGTGGTGGCCGCAGACCCGAGCTGGAAGACAACGCCGTGCTCGAATGGATCGGCCGCTTTCTGGCGCGCATTCACAGCGTCGGCGGCAGAAGTTCGTTCACCGACAGGCCGGCGCTCAACATCGACACCTTCGGCTTCTCCAGCCGCGACATTTTGTTGGCTGACAACCACTTGCCGCTCGACATGGAGTCACGCTGGCGAAACGCGTTTGAAGAAGCCATGCAAGTCACCCAAGGCGTCATCAAAAACGTTGGCAACGTGCGCACGCTGCGGCTGCACGGCGACTGCCATCCGGGCAATATTTTGTGGACGCCTGAAGGCACTCTCGGTGCTGGCCCGCACTTTGTCGACCTTGACGACGCGCGCACCGGTCCGGCGGTGCAAGACATGTGGATGCTGCTGTCAGGTGACCGCCATCAATGCACGCGCCAGCTCGGTGCCTTGGTGGACGGCTATGAAGAGTTTCGTGAATTTGACCGACGCGAACTGGCCTTGATCGAGCCGTTGCGCACACTCCGGCTGGTGCACTACAGCGCGTGGTTGGCCCAGCGCTGGAGCGACCCGATTTTCCCGATCAACTTTCCTTGGTTCGGCTCCAGCGACTACTGGAAAGGCCAGGTCGACATGCTGGTGGAGCAGACCGAAGCGATGCAAGCCGCACCGCTGGTCGTTTGAGCTTTAGCGGACTGGATTGTCCAAAGAACCAATGCCGTCGATCTCGATGCGCAACTGGTCGCCTGACACCAAGTACTTCGGCGGTTTGAAGCCAATGCCCACACCGACGGGCGTGCCGGTGGCGATGACGTCACCGGGGTACAGCGTGATGCCGGCTGACAGCACCTCGATCAGGGTGGGAATATCAAAAATCAGATCTTGGGTTGAGACGTCCTGGCGCAACTCGCCGTTCACGTAGCCACGCATGCGCGTGTTGGTGCCGTCGAGTTCGTCGGCGCTGACCAACCACGGACCCATCGGGCAAAAGGTGTCAAACGACTTGCCCAGCAACCACTGTTGATGGCGGCTTTGCCAGTCACGCGCAGTGACGTCGTTGATGATGGTGTAACCCCAGACATGGCTCATGGCGTCTTTGGCTGTGATGCCTTTGCCGCCCACGCCGATGATGACCGCCAACTCGGCTTCGTAGTCAATCGCGGTGGACGCTGCTGGCATTTCAACCGTTGCGCCGGTGCCGATCACGGACTCCGGCACTTTGCTGAAATAGATCGGGTGCTCAGGTATGGCACCGCCCGATTTGGCGCTGCTGTCAAAGCCGCTTCCAGCGAACTCTTTGGCATGTTCAAAGTAGTTTTTACCGACGCAAAAAATGTTGCGGCGTGGACGCGGCAACGGTGCACGCAGCGTCACGTCGGCCAGCGCGATGGCTGGCAACAAAGTCGGCAGGCTTTCGCCTTTGGCTTGGCGTTCGAGGATGGGCAAGGCGCCCAGTTCGCGCTCAGCCAAGCTCAAATCAAACGGCTGAACGGACTTCAAGTCGCTGGACACCAGACCGACGCCGGGCTGACCTTGGTGATTGAACGCTGCGATTTTCATGTTTTATTTCTCGATGTTGTCGGGGTGGAATGGCCAAGCTGCAAAATGGCTTATGGTAAGCGTAAAAGCTAAAATAATCATCGAATGTTAGCATGCCAACATCCTTTGAAACGCGGCCGCCGACCTCGGCCTAGCCCAATAAAGCCTATTCAAACTATCAGGAGACATTGATGAAAAGACGCACTACTTTGTTGGCAGGCTTGCTGCTTTCCGCCGCTACCTTGGCTAGCGCCCAAAGCGCTTGGCCGACCCGTGCCATCACCATGATCGTGCCCTTCCCGCCTGGCGGCTTGGCCGATCTGGTGGCCCGCCCGGTGGCTGAAGCCATGTCACGCGACTTGGGCCAACCGGTGGTGATCGAAAACCGCGGCGGCGCAGGCGGCGGCATCGGCATGGGCGTGGCAGCCAAGTCCAAGCCCGATGGTTACACCATCTTGATGGCGCTGTCGTCGCTCACCGTGATCCCCGAAGCGGACGTACTGCTGGGTCGACCTGCCATGTTTGCGTTGCAAGACTTGCGGCCTATTGCGCGCTACACCGCCGACCCAACCGTTCTGGCCGTGCGCGCCGACTCGCCTTGGAAAACCGCACAAGATTTCGTCAATGACGCCAAGAAACGTCCGGGCGCTATCAACTATGGCTCGTCGGGCAACTACGGCACCATGCACGTGCCGATGGAAATTCTGGCGCAGAACACCGGCACCAAGCTCACCCACATTCCGTTCACCGGCGCAGGGCCGGCCGTGGTGGCGCTGTTGGGTGGCCAGATCGACGCCGTATCATCGGGGCCGGCCACCGTGCTGCAACAAGTCAAGGCTGGCAAGTTGCGGGTCTTGGGTCATTGGGGCAATGGCAAGCTGATGGCCATGCCCGAGTTGACCAGCCTGAAAGACGCCGGCATCAACGCCGAATATGCGCAGTGGTCTGGGCTTTTCATTCCGGCTGCAACGCCGGAGGCAATTGCGCAGCGAATTCGCACAGCGGCCCGCTTTGCGGCTCAAGATCCACGCGTCAAAGAAGTCATCATGAACGCCGGCAGCCCGGTGATGTACCAAGACAGTGCTGACTTTGAAAAATACGTGCAAGCCGATGCCAAGCGCATGGCCGAAGTCGTCAAGAAAATGGGCAAGATCGAGTAATCAATCAAGTAAAACTGGAGACATTTATGCGCCGTCAAACATTCCTTCGCACCAGCCTCGCCGTGATCGGCCTGGCCAGCGTCTTAGCTCACACCACCGCTTCGGCCCAAGCCTACCCGGCCCGTGCCGTCAAAATCATTGTGCCGTTTGCTGCGGGCGGTCCGGCTGACGT
>CANFJF010000110.1 GCA_947447355.1 Comamonadaceae bacterium | reverse complement strand
TTTATGCGCCGTCAAACATTCCTTCGCACCAGCCTCGCCGTGATCGGCCTGGCCAGCGTCTTAGCTCACACCACCGCTTCGGCCCAAGCCTACCCGGCCCGTGCCGTCAAAATCATTGTGCCGTTTGCTGCGGGCGGTCCGGCTGACGTCTATGCGCGCTTCATCGCGCAGCGTTTGACAGAGACGCTCGGACAGTCGTACATCATCGACAACAAGCCCGGCGCGGGCTCGGTGATCGGCACCGACAACGCGGCCAAATCGCCGGCAGACGGCTACACGCTGCTGCTGATGTCGAACACGCACACCGTCAACGAAACGCTGATCCCGAACAAGCCCTTCAACTTGATGCGTGACTTCGTGGCCGTCGCGCCCATCAACTATTCAGACCTGGTGCTGGTCGCCAATCCGAAAGTCCCTGCGCACAACCTGAAGGAATTTATCGCTTACGCCAAGGCTCACCCGGGCAAGTTGAACTACGCGTCTTCCGGCCCTGGCACTCCTTACCACATGGCTGGCGAACTCTTCAAAAGCATGGCTGACATCGACATGGTGCACGTGCCCTACAAAGGCAGCTCGGGCGCGCGTACCGACGTCATCGGCGGCCAAGTTGATGTGATGTTTGACGCCGTGACGACCATGGCCGAACAAGTGCGTTCAGGCAAGGTCAAGGCGCTGGCCACCAGCGGTCAGCGACGCTCCGACGTTCTGCCTGATGCCCCCACCATGAGCGAAGCCGGCGTGCCTGGTTATGAGGCCACCATCTGGCTCGGTCTGATGGCGCCAATCGGCACTCCCAAAGCCATCGTCGACAAGCTCAATGATGCTGTCTCCAAGATCGCCAGCCAGCCCGATGTCAAACAAGCTTGGACCAAGCAAGGCGCAGTGCCCATGATCATGAACCCAGTGGTTTTCGACCGGTACATGCGCGACGACATCGCCAAATGGAGCCGCGTCATCAAGACCGCCAACATCAAACTCGACTGACACCTGTATGAACACACTTGAACTGATAAGTGCGGGGGCCGCACAAGCCTTGGTCACCCGTTTCCAAGAACGCTTCGTGGCCTTGCACGGCTTCGCCATTGAACCTACCTTTGGCGCTGTCGGCTTGATGAAAGACAAACTGCTGGGCGGTGCACCTTGTGACGTGTTGATCTTGACCGACGCACTCATCGCACAGCTCACCAACAGTGGGCAACTGGCGGCCGGTACAGCACACGCTTTAGGCGTTGTTAAAACCGGCATCGCCGTCAAAACCGGTGAAGCCCGGCCGGCAGTCGCGACACGCGCAGAACTCACCGCCGCGCTGAAAGCCGCCAACGGTATTTATTTCCCCGACGCGGTCAAATCAACGGCGGGCATTCACTTTATGAACGTGCTCAAGCAACTTGGTCTTGACCAAGAACTCGCCAACCGCCTGCGCACCTACCCGAACGGTGCCGCGGCCATGACGGCGATGGCCCAATCGACAGAAACAGGTCTGCTGGGTTGCACGCAAGACACGGAGATTTTGTACATCGAAGGCGTCGACCTGATCGCCGATTTGCCCCAGGAGTTTGAGCTGGCGACGGTTTACACCGCAGCGGTTTGCACGGCTGCGAAGGCGCCTCAAGCGGCTGCAGAATTGATTGCTTTGCTGGCCGGTTCCGAGACGGCAACGCTACGCATTCAATGCGGGTTTGAAAGCTAAGCCTTCAATAAATTACAGCCGTCAAAGGCCCAGCAAGCGTGCTGCATTGCCACCGGTGACGGCACTCAGTGCATCACCGGCTAAACCGCATTGGCGCAACCAACCCACGGGGTCGGGCTCACCGACCGGGTAGTCGCTGCCCATGACCAGCCTGTCGGTGCCGACACGCTCTATCAGCACATGCAAAACCTGCGGATCGTAGACCGTGGTCTCGTAATAAAACGAACGTAGGAAATCACTCGGCGTGCGGCCGCCGGTGTGGCGAACCGTGTCGGGCCGGTTGGCCGTGTTGCGATCCAGCCGGCCCATGTAGTGCGGAAAATAACCGCCGCCGTGGGCCATCACGACCTTGAGCGTGGGGAACTTGGTCATCACGCCTTCGTAAATCATGGAGACCATGCACTTGGCCTCTTCCACCGACTGCCCCAGCGAATTCCACAATGCGTATTGCTGGAACCACGGGTCGCGAGATCCCTCGGGATGAATCCAAGCAGTGATACCGTGCTGTTCAACCGCCTGCCAAAACGCGTGATACACCGGCGCACCCACATAAACACCGTTGTAGCTTGATGCGACGTTGACCACACGCAGCCCCATGCCGACGCTGCGTTCCAACTCCTTCATCGCCAACTCAGGATCTTGCAGCGGCAGGACAAAACTGCCGACAAAACGGGTCGGATGATCTGCAGCCCATTGCGCGGCCTGATCGTTGCAGCGCATGCACAAGTCCAGATCGGTATGCGGGTCTGCCCAACTGGTGCCTTGCAAAACAGTACTCACTGTGAGCACGCCCACATCAATACCTCGGGCGTCTAAATCTTCAATGATCGCCAGCGGATCGAACATCCGTTCAACCGCCTGTTGGGTACCCGGGCGCGGCGCTTTGGCGGGTGTCGCGCCAAAGCCGGTGAAAACCGTTTTGTTGGTGGAGGCCTCAAAGACACTGCGCTCCAACATGTGGACGTGGAAGTCGATCACTGGCGAGCGTGAGGGCTCAGAGGCGGACATATTATTCATTGGCTTGGATCTTGGCGATGCGTGCGACTTGACGCCAGCGGGCGAGGTCATCACTGAGAAGGCGTGTGAGGTATTGCGAATTACCCACCGCGGGTTGGACATGAATGGTGGCCATGCGCTGAACCATGTCGGGCATAGCGGTGACCCGGTTGATCTCTGCTTCCAGCCGTTTGACCACCGATGCTGGCGTGCCCGCCGGCGCAAAAAGACCCGCCCAGTATTGAATCTCCAACTCCGGCATGCCTAACGAGTTCATGGTCGGCACATTGGGCAACGCAGCGAAGGGCGTGGGCGATGTCACAGCCAGCGCGCGCAGGCGACCATCGGCCAGCCCCAAGGCGGCAGGCCCCGGATCGACAAAGGCCGTGAGCAAGTCGCCGCTGATCAGGGCTGTGATGGTTTCACTCATGCTCTTGTACTGAATGAATTCGCCGGTGGTCTGCGTCCTGATCTTGAACTGCTCGGAGGCGAACTGAAACGCCGGACCGGAGCCGCCGTAGTTGGCCTTGCCCGGATGTGCTTTGACATAAGCGACCAGTTCGGGAACGGTGGTGATGGGCAGCTTTGAATTGACCAGCAGGACCAGCGGAAAGGTCGCCACCAAAGCCAGTGGGGTAAAGTCTTTTTGCGCGTCATAACGCAGCTTGGGCGTCAGGATGGGCGCGAACACCATGTTACCGATGGGCCCCATCAGGATGGTGTAGCCGTCTGCGGGCGACTTAGCCACGAAGTCGGTGCCAATGATGCCGCCGGCCCCGACCTTGTTTTCAACAATGACTGGCTGCTTCAGCCCATCAGCCAGACGCGTTCCGATCAGTCGGGCCAGCGTGTCCATGCCACCGCCGGCAGCTTGCCCGACAACGATACGGATGGGTTTTTCGGGCCATGTTTGGGCTTGAGCAATAACGGCAAACAAGCAAAAAGAGAGGCCGAGGGCTACGCTGATGGCGAATCGTTGACGGTTCAAGTTTTGTCTCCTGTGATGGCGCTTGTTGGCGCTATTTCTTATTTCTCTACGGCGCAAGTCGCCATATTAATGTGGAGCGAATCTAGGGGGTGTTGCCCTATTCGTCAAGTCGATGCTGTGAATGTGACCCATCCAAGCCATGGATAAAGTTGGGCCAAGTCATTCATTTTTCGAACAGTTGAAATCTATTGGTACAAGGGTTACTCTTTAGTATTTTTGCGATACTTTGAAGTATATTTACGCTCTTAAAAACAAAGACTGTCAAGATTTCGCCTTGGCTTTCGAATTTTTGACCCCCTGTTTGTGCCTGCGCTTGATGCATGGGCTGGACTCATTTTTTACGGGATTGATTCATGTCTGATGGTTTGATGCTGCTGGAGAACATCCTGCAGTCGGTGTACACGGGCTTGATCGTCGGCTGCATTTACGGTTTGATGTGCGTCGGCTTGGCATTGATCTTCGGGGTCATGCGGGTGATCAATTTCGCGCAAGGTGAATTCCTGATGCTAGGTATGTACGCTGCTTTTTTTGGCTTTACCCACTTGGGTTTGCAGGCGCTGCTGGGGCCTTACGTCGGGCCATTTGTGGCGGCCTTGTTTGCCGGCGTGGTGGTCTTTGTGTTTGGCGTGATCTTGTATGAAGCTTTTTTGCGCCACATCACCGGCATGCGGGTGGCCAAAACAGAAGGTGAAGGCCACTATCCCCAACTCACGTTGACGCTGGGTTTGTCGCTCATCATTGCCAACGGTGGCTTGCTGCTGTTCGGCTCAACGCCCGTGACCATGCGCACTCCGCTGTCCTCCACGGCGTGGGAAATCGGCCCTATTTTTGGCACCGAGATGATGCTATTTTTGAACCAAGGCCGAACCATTGCCTCGCTGGTGGCGATCGCTGTAGCAGTCAGCGTGTCGCTGTTTATCAGCCGTTCGCGCTGGGGCACGATGATGCGGGCCGCCGCCGACAACCCGCAATCGGCCACCTATGTGGGCATTCATGTAGGCAAGTCCCATCGCTTGGCGTTTGCCATGGGTTCGGGCATCACCGCCATTGCAGGCGGCCTGATCGCCACTTACTACCCATTCCAGCCTTACATCGGCGGCGAGTTCATCATCATCATGTACACCGGCGTGCTGCTGGGCGGCATGGGCAGCGTATCGGGGGCATTTTTGGGCGGCATCACGATTGGTTTGGTGCAGCAATTGTCAACCTTGGTGCTGCCCAATCAATTACAGAACGCCGCAATTTTTGTCGCCTTCCTGATCATTTTGGTGGTGCGTCCACAAGGTCTTTTTGGCCGCAATGTGGAACGGGTGTAAGCCATGAATCACCCTACACATCACCCACTAACGGCAGCTCCTCGCCTTGAATGGAAAAGCCCACTGGCTTGGATTCTGGGTTCCGCATTGGCTTACATCGCGGCGTCCTGGATGATCCAGGACCGCTACTACCAACTCATGTTCACCCTGATTCCGATCTGGGCGCTGGTGGGTGTGGCTTGGAATATTTTTTCTGGTTATTCGGGATTGATTTCATTTGGACATGCTGCTTTTTTTGGTGTCGGTGCTTACACCGTTGCGCTGTTGCTGGTGTACTTCAATATCAGCCCCTGGTTCGGTCTGGTCGCCGCCGGCGTGACGGGTGCGCTCACCGGCCTATTGATTGGCGTTCCCACCTTCAGATTACGCGGGCACTACTTTGCACTGGCCATGCTGGCCTGCCCACTGGCGCTCTTGTATGTCTTTGAGTGGCTGGGGTTTCAAGAGGTGACGCTGCCCATGAAACGCGAAGCGCCTTTGTCTTACATGCAGTTTTCTGATCAGCGTTTGTACGTGCTGGTGGCCATGGCTTTGCTGGTCACGGCGTTGCTGATCAATCTGGCACTGGTGCGCTCGCGGCTGGGTATGTCCTTGTTGGCGATCAAGCAAAACGAAGCCGCGGCAATGGCCTCCGGCATCAACCCCTTGCCCTTGAAATTTGCGGCGATCGCGATTTCTGGAGGCCTGACGGCGATGGCTGGCGGGCTCTATGCCGTGGTGCTGCTGATCGTCACGCCCGCCGCCGTGTTTGGCATGTTGTCCTCGGCCCAAGCGCTGATCGTGACGCTCTTTGGCGGCATCGCCACCATCGCCGGCCCGGTGATTGGCGCCCTGGTGCTGATCCCGCTGGGCGAGGTTTTACATGCTGAGTTGGGGAGTCGCTTTCCCGGCATTCAAGGTGTGGTGTTTGGTGCGGCCATTATCTTGGTGGTGCTGACCGCCCCTGAAGGGATCTGGCCCTGGCTTCGGGCCCGCCAACGCAAGTCGGCGCAAGCGCCGCTGGCCCCGTTGAACTTGAATGTTGAGCCCTTCGTACGCCCCACCCTCCAGGCGATTTCTGCATCAACCAACGCGCCACAAAAGATCATGTCGGTCACGGACATCACCGTTCGGTACGGCGGTCTGTTCGCGTTGAAGGACGTTTCTTTTGACGTGTATCGCGGAGAAATTCTGGGCATCATCGGCCCCAATGGCGCCGGCAAAACCACCCTCTTCAACACGTTGAATGGCTTTGTAAAACCCCAAACGGGCGCGTGGGCGCTGGACGGCAAATCGTTAGCGGGATTAACAGCATTCCAAATTTGCCGAGCTGGTATTGGCCGCACCTTCCAAGTGGTGCGCCCGTTCTCCCGCATGACAGTTTTAGACAGCGTGGTCATCGCCACCTTCTTTGCGCAATCCAACCGCGAACTGGCTTACCAGATGGCCAGTGCAGCGGTTGAACAGGTCGGACTCAAGGACCGTGCCAGCGCTTTGGTGTCTGGCCTGACGACCGTCGAGCTGCGGCTGATGGAACTCGCGCGGGCACTGGCCCCCCATCCGAAAGTCTTGCTGCTGGACGAAATTTTGGCGGGCTTGGGCAGCAACGAAACCGAACACGTGCTGAAGGTGGTGGAGTCGATTCGCCAGAGCGGCATGACGGTGGTCATCATCGAACACACCATGCACGCAATGGTTCGTTTGGCTGATCGGCTGATTGTTTTAGACCATGGTGCGGTCTGCGCGCAGGGTGATCCGCTAGAGGTCACCAACGATCCTTTGGTCATTGAGGCTTACTTGGGTAAGCGATGGAGTCACCGTGCTAAAAATTGAAGGGCTGAGCGTTTTTTATGACGGCTTGTGTGCGCTCGAAGCGGTGCACTTGGAGATCAACACCGGCGAATTTGTCGCCGTGGTCGGTCCCAACGGCGCCGGCAAAACCACTTTGTTCAAGGCCATTTCCGGCGTCATCCCGACGGCGGCAGGCAGCCTGCATTACAACGGCACCGACCTGGCCTTGACCGAACCGCATCTTCGGGCTTCGCTGGGCATTGCCCATGTGCCTGAAGGTCGGCAGGTTTTCCCGAGTTTGTCGGTTTTTGAAAACCTCCAAATGGGCGCACAAACCGCCGTGGCGCGTCACGCCTGGAAGCAGTCGCTTGACTTTATTTACGCCATGTTTCCCCGCTTGGCCGAGCGCAGCAAGCAAGCTGCCGGCACGCTGTCGGGCGGTGAGCAGCAAATGGTGGCGATTGGCCGGGGGCTCGCATCAACGCCGAAATTGTTGATGCTTGACGAACCTTCCATGGGACTGGCGCCAGCAGTGGCCGATCAAATTTTCGAATGCATTCAGCGCATTCACCGCGAGCAAGGCATCAGCATCTTGCTGGTCGAGCAGCGCGTTGGCGAGGCGCTGGAAAGCTGTGACCGCGGCTATGTGCTCGAGTCCGGGCGCATGGTCATGAGCGGTACACATGAGGAGCTGATGCGTGACTCGCGCATCAAAAAATCGTATTTGGGTCTTTAACGTTAACCACATCAAGGAGATAGACATGACACAGCATCAACGACGCGACATACTTTTGGGCGGAGCCGCACTGGCTGCCTCTGGCTTGGCTGGCTTGGCGCAAGCCCAGTCGAAAGAAGTCAAAGTCGCCATCGCCGTTCCTTTGTCGGGCGCCTGGGCGCGCAACGGCGAGCTTCACCTCAAAGGTGCCCAAATGGGCATCGAAGACATCAACGCGGCCGGCGGCATCAAAGCCTTGGGCGGCGCCAAAATGAAACTGGTGGTGGTGGACTCTGGCGACAGCACAGAAAAAGCCAAAAATGCAGCGCAGCGCTTGATGTCTCAAGAGCCAGATTTGGTCGGCGGAACCGGCGCCTTTGTGAGTTCATTCACGTTGGCTATCACTGAAATTACAGAACGTGCAGAAGTGCCTTGGTTGACGCTGTCGTACTCAGACCAGATCACTGAACGCGGCTACAAATATGTGTTCCAGACTTCTTCTGTCGCCAGCAAGCAATCTGAAGATGCGCTGCCGGCCTTGATGGAAATCGCCAGACAGTCGAAATCGGCCAAGCCCAAAACCGTTGGCATCTTGATGGACAACACGGCGTCGCCAAAAGCCTTCACCAAACCCATGCGTGAAGGGGGCTTTGAGAAGCTGGGTCTGAAACTGGTCGTTGATGAAATTTTCACACCGCCGATGTCCGACGCCACTGCGATGGTTCAAAAAGTCCGCAATGCCCGGCCCGATATTTTGTTGATGTTGACCACCAACATTCCGGACACCAAACTGATCTTGGAAAAGTTGAACGAAATGGGCCTCGGCCGTGGCCGTATTCCGATCTTGGGCAATGGCGGGCACATGGGGGCGCCGGAGCTGCTCAACGTGGTGGGCAAGGAACAGATGGAGGGCGTGATGGCCGCCATGGCCAACTGGAGCGGCAAGGGCCACGAGAAGTTGGTGACGGACTTCAAGGCCCGCTTCAAAGAGCCATGGATGCCGCAAGACAGCGTCTCGACTTACGGCGACATGTGGATCTTCAAAGATGCCATGGAGAAAGCCGGCTCAGCCGATCCGAAGAAGGTTGCTGCGGCGATCCGCAGTTTCAATGAAACCGGCGGTGCTGCGCGCTATTTCCCGGGCGGCAAACTGGCCTTCGAAGCCAATGGCCGCCGCGCCAACGCCGACTTGGTGATTATTCAATGGCAAAACGGCGAACCCAAAACGGTGTTCCCGACAGCCTTTGCGTCGAACACCGCTTTGTGGCCTAAACGGTAAGTCGCAAGCTGACGACCTCTTGAAGCCCGGTAGGCGTGACTTGGTCACGCCTACCGGGCTTTTTTGCGGCGGCCGATGGGGTTGCAGTCAGCATCTAGATCTGAGGATACCAGTCGTTTTTTGACTGACACCGGTGATCGAAGTGGTCCGAGCAAAAAAATCGACACTGGCACCGATCAACGACAAGCAGACCATTGCAGGCATCACGTTCAAGCGCAGTTTTTGACGCATTGCAGCGGCAACCCTGCGAGTTTTTCGAATTCGTTCGGATACCGGATACAGACCTTGAACGATGCATAAAATTCCGTCACTGCGAGCGCAGCGCGGTAGTCCAGGAGCCCGAATTCGAAGTCATGGATGGCCGCGCTTCGCTCGCCATGACTGGCTTGGTTTTTACGACGGAAAGCTCAACTCCCCAGCAACTCAGCCA
>CANFJF010000109.1 GCA_947447355.1 Comamonadaceae bacterium | reverse complement strand
CCAGAACCACGGCCAGGTAAAGCCAACCCTCGTCGGTCGCGATGTAGGTGATGTCACCCGTCCACACTTGATTGGGAGCCGCAGCCGTGAAGTTGCGCTGCAGCAGGTTCGCGGCAATGGGCAGCTTGTGTTTGCTGTCGGTGGTGACCACGAACTTTCTCTTGCCCCTGGCTTTGATGCCGTGCTCTTGCATCATGCGCCGCACGCGCTCCTTGCCGACACGGATGCCTCGGGCCACCAGTTCCTTCCACATCTTGGGCCAGCCGTATTCCTGCTTGACCTCGACGTGGATGGCCCGGATATGGGCCAGCAAGGCTTCATTGCTGATGCGCTTGTTGGCGCCCGGCTTGGATGGCTGGTCAATACCTTGGCGTCGCATGCTCTCGAAGAAGCCGCTGGTGCTCACGTCCAGAACGTCACAGGCCCCCCGTGTCAGGCGAGAGATACCGGCCAGTGCTTCTTGTGTCTCGCTATCCAGGCGTACTTCACTTTGAAACCCGCGCGAAGTACGCCGTAGCTTTTCCCAGAATGTCACGCTCCATTCGCAGCCTGGCGTTTTCCGCACGCAGCCTAGCCAGCTCCATCTGCTCTGGACTCACCGGCTTGTCGCCAGCACCCTTGAGCTGGCCCTTATTGGCCAAGCGTACCCAGTTCTCCAGCGTCTGCTTCGGGATGCCCAGTATCTTGGCCGTGACAGCTGCCACCTGGATGCGGTTAATTGATCGCTTGCCCCAACAGAATCCTTTCACAAAGTTGGCTGCATTTGCAAAACCGCAGGTAGCCGCAACTTGACCATCTGCGTCACTTGCGCCAGCAGACTGGGCACAAGCCGCAAAGCCAGTTGCAGCTGGGTGTGCAGCAAACGCTGCATGACGCCCAACTCACCCGGGTATTGGTCACCGGCGACTTGGGGTTGCATGTCTTTCGCCAAAGCATCTGGCGACACATCTTGGGGGCGTTCCAAGGCGAGCGCCAAGACATCGAGTTGCCGCTGCAAGGTTTCTGCAGTCGCCAGCAAACCGGCGTCGACATGGCGGAGAACCACTTCATCACGGTGCGCGCCGATGGCTGAAATGTAGTTCAGCAACGTGTGTGAATGAATCAAAAACAGGCCACTGGCTTCCTTCTGAGCGCTGCCGCCTCTGGATGGTTCTTTGAGCATGGCGGAGTAAGCGCTAGAAAGCGCTGCGTCGGCATTGTGAGCATTGCGGCGGGCCAGTCGGTAGCTGAGGTTGTCTTGCTTGCCTGCTTGGGCTTGGTATTGAGCCAAAATTTCGTGCAGGTAAATGGCCTGTGTTCGCAGTGCGCGCGCGGCCAAACCGGGCCACTGGCGCAACTGCCAGTTGGGCAACACCAGCCAAGCCGCCAGGCCGGCGATGACCGAGCCCACGACCGTGTCCAACAAGCGGGTGGGGATCACGCCCTGCCCCATGCCCATCTGGTGAAAGCTGAGCAGCAGCAGCGCAGACACAGCGACCGTGGCCAACAAGTACCGGGTATGGCGAGAGCCCAAAAACACAGCCCCCAACGCAACAATCAACGCCGACTGCATCAGCGGCGTTGGAAAAAGTTGAATCAGCGCCCAGCCCAGGCTCAAGCCAAGTGCTGTGCCCATGGTGCGCTGCATGAGCCGCGTCAAAGTCGCTGCGTACTGCTGTTGGCTGACGAACAAAATCGTCAGCAAGATCCAATAACCGTGCGGGTCGTTGCTGACTTGCATGATGCAGAACCCCACCGCCAACGACACCACCAAGCGTGTGGCGTGGCGGAACAAAGGCGAACGCACTTGCAGCTGCGCTCGAATGCGCGTCCACGCCTCTCGCAGCGTGCCGGGTTGACGGTCCAACAGACTTTGGTCCACGCTGCCTTCAAACGGCTTTAGCGCACCGGCAAATACCCGCGCCATGGCTGTCAGGTTATTGCTCACCGCCTTCAACGCCGGCAATGACCGGTGTGCGCCTTGCCATTCACCCAAATGGTGAATGGCCGCATGCAAGTCCTCTATGGCGCGGGCGGTGGCGCCGTGATGAACCGGCACAGTCCGCGCCCGAATTGCGATGGCCAAACGAAAGGCCTGTTCACCCAACAGGGTCAACACACGCTGGCAACGGTAAAGCGCGTCTGAGTGAAAAAAAGCGGCTGATAAAACCTGGTAGTCCTCGTGCGAAGAACTGGCGCGCTCGTGAATGTCTTGCGCCGCCAAATACTGCTGCATGGACATCAACAACCAGGTCGGCGGCTGGCCCTGACTCAGCCGGCTGAACAGACTTTCTTTGGTGGCATTCAATGCGTCAACCACGCGTGCGTTGTGCAAGACCAAGGCCATGCGGCGCTCGGCTAAGTCGACTTCACGGACGGGCTCCAGCAGTTGCGCTTTCAGGTGCAGGTATTGCCCCAAGAGCGCATACAACTTCGACAAACGATGGCGCACCGGCGCTTGCGGCATGACGGCCGACCAGAGCACCGACACCAAGCCATACCAAACCGCACCCGCCAGCATCAGCGGCGTGCTGGTGCTGACGTGTGAGTGGCCGGTTTGTGCCGCCAACGCCGAATAAATAAACAAGACCATCGCACCAAACGCAATAGCGCGGTAACGCTCCCCCAAGGCCCCCAGCATCGTCAGCGTGAAGGCAGACAAGAGCAACACCGCGAACAGCAGCGCAGGCCAAGGCAGGGTGACCCAAACAGCCAAGGCCACCAAGGTGAAGGCCACCATGGTGATGAGTTGCGCGCGCAGGCGGCCCCGCCAGTTGTCGTCGGTTTCTGTCAGCGCGCTGGCAATGACGCCCAACAAGACGGGCATCAACTCGCCTTGCCGCTGTGACAACCAGTCAAAGATGAGAACGCAGGTCAGCGCCACCAGAGCACGAGCGCCACGCGTGTAGCCTTCGTGGTTCTGGGTGCGTTGACGCGTACGCCTCAGGCGTTCGTCAAGCCCTATCAAGCTAAAGTAATTCATGTGATCCTTGATATGCAAGAAGCATACTCACACATGGTGACGCCTGACGCGGCGGCGAGTTGTTAAGGAATCAACTTTTCTGCGCGCAGTTGAGCAAACAAACGGGTGAACGAATCTTCGGTCACTTGGTAGCCCGTGAAGCCGAGTCGACGGCTGCGCGTCATGTCGGTCATGACTTCGATTGGTCGGCCCAAATCTAGGTCGGTGTGCCATGCCGATGCCAGTTTGTTCAAGTCGGGCTCGACCAGTCCATGCCGCTGCGCCATCTCGCGCCAGAGTGCCTCGTCGCCGGCCATCTCGGTTTCCAGTGGGCGAATCGTGCCGTCAAAACCAGCCGCTTCGATGCCAAACCAGTTGGCCAAACGGCCCCAGAGCCATTGCCAGCGAAACAAGTCACCGTTGACGATGTTGAAGGCTGTGTTGTGTGCCGCGTCTGTCTCGGCCGCCCAGATCAGTTGCTTGGCCAGTTGGTGCGCGTCCGTGACGTCAGACAAGCCCTGCCACTGCGCCGCTGATCCGGGCCATTGAAACGGACGACCCGTTTCTTTGCAGATCGACGCATAGACGGCCAGCGTCGTGCCCATGTTCATCGCATTGCCAACGGCCTTGCCGATGACGGTGTGCGGCCGGTGAACGTTCCAGCTGAAGCCGTCACGTGCGGCAGCCGCGAACACCTCGTCTTCTTGCTCGTAATAAAAATTCTCGATGGCGAGCCGCGGCTGCTCCTCGCGCAGCGGGGTCTCGGGCAAAGTACCGGCACTGGCATAGGCCTCGAAAGGCCCGAGGTAATGCTTCAGCCCGGTGACCAAAGACACATGGCGCACTGATTTTTTCGGCGCCAATGCCGCCAGCACATGGCGCACCATGGCACCGTTGACGCGAATGTTCTCGGCCTCAGTGGCTTGACGCATCCACGCGGTGATGAACACATGGGTGGGCGCGAGATCGGCCAACGCTTTGTCCAAACTGGCCGGGTCAAGCAGGTCAGCGGCGACGGCACGCAAACCGGGGACGCCTTCCTGCGGACGGCGGGCCAGACCATAGACAGTCCAAGCTTTGTCAATCAACTCGACCGCTAAATTACTGCCGCCAATACCACTCGCACCGACGACCAAGGCTGTTTTCTGCATCACTGACTCACTCTGTAAACAAATCAGTCTACTGTCAAGTGAGTTTTTGGGTAGAAACACCTCAGTCACAGACCTTGCCGTTATAAGGGCACTGGTCACTCTTCAGCTAAGGATATATTCCATTTTCTGGCGATTGGAACGAAGCGGATTCATTCGACAAGGTGCATCGAAATGCACCCAGAAAGATCAACCCAGGAGCGCCGCTAAACCGCCATCAGGTTCAAAACGATTGTTCCGGAAGGTCAGCCGAGTCGGAGCAGTCCACACGGGATGCTTCACCGAATGCCGAGGGTCACCCGGATAAAAAACGGTCCGAACTCCTTCATGCACGAACGGTTCGGGCTCAACCAACAGTGGCAGGCGTGCGCTGGCCGTGTTGATCACATCGGCGGCGCTGGTGTGCCTCACCAACTGACTCAAACTCATGATCTGCGCAGGCACCAGTCCGAGATCACCCGACCAATACTGACGAAGGGCCGACTCTGGCGTCAACCAAACGGTTTCTGTGACCTCATGGTTGTCGTGCAGAACTTCTTGACCCGCTGGCGCCAATGCAACGAAGAAACGAACGTCAAAGCGCCGATTGCTCACCGATGGCACGCGCGGTGTGATCCATCGGGTCCATGGCTTGAGCGTGCTGGTCTGCAAGGGCAAGCCGAGTTGAGTCATCGCCGCAGCAAACCCCAGACCGTCCTTCAGGTGCAGACGCAATTGGCCTGGGACGTGTTGCGGAAGTTCCCGGTGCAACAGCAAGCCGCACTCTTCAAAGGTCTCGCGCAAGGCAGCCACGTACAAACCAGCGCCGGTAGCTGCATCAAGCTCCGCCTCGCCTAGGCTGGCCGCCAGCGTCGCGGCCGTTTGGTCCAATTGCGCATCAGAGGTCTGGCAATCCAGAACGTCCAGCTTGCCACCTGGAAAAACGTGTACGCCACCGAGTACTTTTGAGTCGCCGTGTCGTCTGACCAGCAACACCTCGAGTCCGTCTGGACTGTCGCGCAGCACCATGACAGTCGCTGAAGGCGTTGGAGGCGTGAGGACTTCTTGATGATTGAGTTCGATGGCCATGATTTTCCTCAATGACGGAAGTGCCGCACGCCGGTTGTGACCATCACCACGCCGCGTTCGTCTGCAGCGGCAATGACTTCACCATCGCGCATGCTGCCACCGGGCTGAATGATGCAGCTGGCACCCACATCGACCACCACGTCGAGTCCGTCACGGAAGGGGAAGAAGGCATCGCTGGCCACGGCTGAGCCTTGAAGGTCGAGGTTGGCATTCGCCGCTTTGATGGCCGCGATGCGGGCCGAGTCGATGCGACTCATCTGGCCGGCACCCACACCCAATGTCATGCCACCGCCGCAGAAAACGATGGCGTTGGACTTGACATATTTCGCGACCTTCCAAGCGAACAACAAATCTTGCAGCTGTGCGGGTGTCGGTTGCAGCTTGGTGACGACTGTCAGGTCCGCCAGCGTGATCTCGTGGTTGTCGGCGGTTTGCATCAACAAGCCTGAACCCACGCGCTTGACGTCGATGAGGTTACGGCCTTGTTGGGCAGCGCTGTCACCGCCGGTTGGCAGTGCGATTTCTAGAATGCGCACGTTGACTTTGCTCTTGAAGACCGCCAGCGCTTCGGGGGTGAAAGCAGGAGCCATGAGCACTTCAACGAATTGTTTTGAAATCTCCAGCGCCGCCTTTTCGTCGAGCGGACAGTTCAGCGCGATGATGCCGCCGAAGGCCGACGTCGGGTCGGTCTTGAAGGCTTTGCTGTAGGCGTCCAGCGCGTCGACGCCGATGGCCACACCGCAGGGATTCGCGTGCTTGACGATGACGCAGGCGGTTTCGCCCAGCAGCGAATCAAAGCTCTTGACGCATTCCCAAGCGGCGTCGGCGTCGGCGATGTTGTTGTACGAGAGTTCCTTGCCCTGCAACTGACGCGCCGTGACGAGTGAGCCGGCGGCCGGATGCAGGTCGCGGTAGAAGGCCGCTTGCTGGTGCGGATTTTCGCCGTAACGCAAGTCTTGCAACTTGATGAAGCGGCCGTTGGACTGGCCCGGAAACAGGCTGTGGGTGCCATCGGCCTGCAAGCTGGACAGGTAGTCGCTGATGGCGCCATCGTATTGGCTGATGCGGTTGAACGCGGCCACGGAGAGCGCGAATTTGGTGGTGTCTTTCAGCTGGCCATCCGCTTTGAGTTCAGCCAACACGCCGGCGTACTGTGAAGCGTCGGTCAGCACGCCGACATCTTTCCAGTTCTTGGCGGCCGAGCGCACCATAGCCGGGCCGCCGATGTCGATGTTTTCAATCGCGTCTTCCAGCGTGCAGCCTGGCTTGGCAACCGTCGCTTCAAACGGGTAGAGGTTGACCACCAACAGGTCAATGGTGCTGATGCCGTGGGCTTTCAGCGCGGCCATGTGCTCGGGCACATCGCGGCGGGCCAGCAAGCCGCCATGCACTTTCGGGTGCAGGGTTTTGACGCGACCGTCGAGCATTTCTGGAAAGCCGGTCAGTTCCGCCACTTCCGTCACGGGCAAGCCTTGGTCGGCCAGCAGCTTGGCGGTGCCGCCGGTGGACAGCAGCTTGATGCCCAAGGCGTGCAGGCTTTTGGCAAATTCAACAACACCGGTCTTGTCGGACACGGAAATCAGGGCGGTCAAAGTAGAAGCGGTCATGGCGGGTCAGGGTCCGGGTTGAATCTAAAAATAATTGAGAGAAATTACAAAGGTTTCAGTTGCGTCATTGCGAGCGCAGCGTCCGTCATTGCGAGCGCAGCGCGGCAATCTATGACTGCGAATTCGGGCTCTGGACTGCCGCGCTGCGCTCGCAGTGACTGGTATCACTCTGGACTGCCGCGCTCCGCTCGCAATGACGGACGCTAGGCTCGCAGTGACGGACGCTGCGCTCGCGGTGACGATGCTATTCCTCGGCATCACAGTGACGGTCTTCGTCAATATCATTTCAAGAGCTTGTGCTCAAGCAACTTCTTGCGCAGCGTGTTGCGGTTCAGGCCCAGCCATTCGGCGGCACGCGACTGGTTGTGGTCGGCCTGCTTCATGACCATTTCAAGCAGCGGCTTTTCGACCACGTTCACCATCATGTCGTACATGCCGGTGGGCTCGGTGCCGTGCAAATCTTGAAAGTAGCCTTCTAGGCTGGTGCGCACGCACTCTTCGATGTGTTTTTTGCTCATGCGGAGGCTCTCTCTTTTTTTTCTGTGTGCTGTCCGGCTTGAGATAGCAAGGCTGCGGGAACGCGCTCCATGCGGGACTCAAGGCCATTGAAATAGTCGGCCACTGCGGCCATCTGCAATTCGCAGCTTTCCAGCAGGTTCATACGCGCCCGGAAGTCTTCACCGCCAGGTAAGCTTTTGACGTACCAGCCAATGTGTTTGCGCGCGGTGCGCACGCCTGAAAACTCACCATACAACTCGTAATGGTCGAGCAAATGGTCGAGCAGCAGTCGCTTGACTTCAGCCACCAAAGGCGGTGCCAAGTGCGTGCCGGTTTCCAAAAAATGACTGATCTCGCGAAAGATCCAGGGCCTGCCTTGCGCTCCGCGGCCGACCATCACGGCGTCAGCACCTGTCAGCACCAAGACGTCGCGGGCCTTCTCGGGGGAGTCAATGTCGCCATTCGCCACCACCGGAATTTTCAGAGCGGCTTTCACGGCAGTGATGGTGTCGTATTCGGCAAAGCCCTTGTAGCCCTGCTCGCGGGTTCGGCCATGCACCGCGATCATCTGCACGCCGGCGTCTTCAAAGGCGCGCGCCAAGCGCACTGCATTTTTATGGGACTCCGACCAACCCGTGCGCATTTTCAGGGTCACGGGCACACCGTGCGGTGCGCAGGCGGCCACCACGGCTTGCACGATGGACAGCGCCAGCGGCTCGTCTTGCATCAATGCAGAGCCCGCCCATTTGTTGCAGACTTTTTTAGCCGGGCAACCCATGTTGATGTCAATGATCTGGGCGCCACGGGCCACGTTGTAAGCCGCCGCGTCGGCCATCATGGGGGCATCGGTGCCGGCGATTTGAACCGCAATTGGCTCGACTTCGCCATCGTGATTAGCGCGGCGCGAGGTCTTCAGGGTGTCCCACAGGTCGCGGCGCGAAGTGACCATCTCACTGACCGCGTAAGCCGCACCCAGCTTTTTGCACAGCTGGCGAAACGGCCTGTCAGTGACACCGGCCATGGGCGCCACGAACACGCGGTTGGCCAGAGCGTAAGGACCGATGTTCATGTGGAGGGCGGGTGGGAAAAGGAAGATGGTCTAGAAAAGCGAGGGGCCATTGTATCTGCCTAAATTTTCAGCAACCTAAAAAATTTACGAAAAATTCCACAGCTTTCAGCGGCCGTCGCGGCTCCTTATACTGACTGCCACATGGACCCTTGGATCATCCAACTGACTG
The DNA here is from genome assembly GCA_947447355.1 of Comamonadaceae bacterium. GTDB lineage: Bacteria > Pseudomonadota > Gammaproteobacteria > Burkholderiales > Burkholderiaceae_C > Polaromonas. Next base: position 742 of record CANFJF010000109.1, on the reverse strand, counting down.
AACTGCTGGCGCTGCCCGAATACGGACTGAGCACGGTTTTCGTCGTCTCGTTTATCTCTGCCACCTTGCTGCCGCTGGGCTCAGAGCCTGTTGTGTTTGGACTTGTGAAACTCAACCCAGCCTTGTTTTGGCCGGCTGTTCTGGTCGCCACGGCGGGTAACACACTGGGCGGTGCAGTCGACTGGTGGATGGGTTTTGGCGCACACAAAATGGTGAACAAATACAAGGATTCGTCCCCCCATGGCCGAGCCATGCGCTGGCTTGAACAATTGGGGCCCAAAGCCTGTTTACTGGCTTGGCTGCCGGCAGTGGGCGACCCGCTATGCGCGGTGGCGGGCTGGCTGAAGTTGCCGTTTTGGCCGTGCTTGGCCTACATGGCGGTGGGTAAGTTTTGCCGCTACCTGTTGCTGACGGGCGGACTGGTGTGGGCTTTTCCGGGTGGCTTTCACTTTTCCTGAACCGGCTTTTTACCGTTCATTTGAATTCAGCCACTGCCAGAATTGATGCCCGTCACTGCGAGCGCAGCGCGGCAGTCCAGAGCCCGAATTCGCAGTCATAGATTGCCGCGCTGCGCTCGCAATGACGGACGCTTGCGCTCGCAATGACGGACGCTTGCGCTCGCAATGGCTCTAGAACTTCTCGTGCGGCAGCAAATAGCGCCACTGCCCGACGGGCAAGCTGCTCATCGCGACGCGGCCGATGCGGATGCGCTTCATGCCCTCGACTTGCAAGCCGACGCTTT
>CANFJF010000108.1 GCA_947447355.1 Comamonadaceae bacterium | reverse complement strand
GCATGCCTCAAGTCTTCGATTGCAGCGTCATGCTGTCGCCTTCGCGGGATCAGGCCCGTCGACTTGGGCAACCACCAACAAGATCTGAAAACCGGCGAGCCCTTGATGGTCGTGACAGGCACCGCAACTCACGGGCGTTTTCAGGCACTTGGCAACACCATATCAACAGCACCCCGTCCACCATTCACAGCGGATGACGGCAACCACAGCGGCTCCCCTTGTTCAATCAGCGTGACGAATTGCTGCGCATTGACACTTTGCGGGCGGTGGACGACAGTAAAGTCGCCACGCTGGAGACCTTTTATAAAAAACTGCGGTGCTGAAACTGCAAGACCGTATGCTGACGCTGAAGCGACCGGCGGGGATTTGAGGCGCGCAGAGATGGATTGCCGCGCTTCGCTTTCCATGAACATCTGGTTTTTTATCCAGCCGAGCATGACAAAACCGCTTCCGTCATGGCGAGCGAAGAGCGGCCATCCATGACTTCGAATTTGGGCTCCTGGACTGCCGCGCTTCGCTCGCAGCGACGGCATTTTCGCCTGTTGTTCAAGGTCTGTGTGCGGTATCTGGCCGGATTCGGAAAACTCGCAACGACAGAAATTGAGCGTTGCCGGACTACGCGCCAGCGGCCAAGCCTTCGAGCACGGTCGGGTAACGCAACTGAACGCGCAGTTCACGCTTGAGGCGCTGGTTGTCCAGTCGGCGTGACTCGCCCATGAAGCTCAGCAGCATCAAGGGCAACTGCTGCTGCGCCGTGTGACGCGACAAACGCGGCGGCTTTGGCAAGCCATAAAGGCCTGCAGCCAGATCAAAATAATCACCCATTTTGAGTTCGGTGTCGTCGCTGACGTTGGTGCTGCGCTGCGGCTTACCGCGCCAAAGCGCGGCAATGCAGGCGCGCGCCAAGTCATCGGCGTGAATGTGGTTGGTGTAAACGTCGTCTTCGGCTTGCAGTACGGCCGTGCCTTTGAGCAAACGGTTGCGCGGCGTGCCGCCTTCCCGGTTGGGCGCGTAGATACCCGGAATGCGCAAGGTGTGCACGCGCGTGCCGGTGGCACGGCCAAAAAATCGCAATTGCTGCTCGGCATCGACTCGGCGCTGCGCGCGCGGCGTTCCTGGGTTGACGCTGCGCGCCTCGTTGACCCATTCGCCTGCGCAGTCGCCATACACACCGCTGGTGGAGCCATAGACCACGGCGTCGGGCAAGCCGCGCAAACGCAAGGCGCGCAACAAGGCCAAGGTGCGCGGGTCACGCCGCCAGTCAGGCATGTTGTCACTGGGCGGCGGCGCTAGGTGCACAACCCGCGTGGCGATGCCCGACAAACGGCGCAGCGTCTCGGGCTGGTCGAGGTTGCCCAGCAAGGGCGTGATGCGCTGGCTGCGAAACGCGTCAACTTTGTCGGCCGACGACGTCAGTGCCAGTAACCGGATGTTTGTTGGCAACTGGGCGGCCACACGCTGGCCCACGTCACCACAACCGACGAGGAGAATGCGCGAGCGGCGAAAGCGGAATGGCAAAGCACCGAGAAAATTGGGCATAAAAAATAGGAAGGCGAAAGAAAGCGCAGGAAGACAAACAAAGGCTAAAAAAAAGACTCGAGTGGTGCGAATTGGCAGAGCATCAATTTGGAGGCAAAATTGAAGGCTTTGCGAAACCGCAAAACTCCCTGAAGCCTCAGGGTCCAGAGACACACCAAAGACACCAAGGATAACAACATGAGTTTCAACGTGACTGTGCAGCCGAGTGGCCGCAGCTTCAGCGTCAACCCCGACGAGACTATGTTGGCCGCCGCCATTCGCCAAGGCATCGGCCTGCCCTATGGCTGCAAAGACGGCGCCTGTGGCTCGTGCAAATGCAAAAAAATCGAGGGTACTGTCAGCCATGGCCCGCACCAGCTCAAGGCCTTGTCACACGAAGAAGAAGCCAACGGTTTTGTACTGACCTGCTGCGGCGTGCCCCAGAGCGACGTGGTGCTGGAGTCACGCCAAGTGACCGACGAAAGCGCCTTCCCTATCAAGAAAATGCCGGTGCGCGTTAACAGTTTGACGCGGCTGTCAGACGACGTCATCGCCCTTCGTCTGCAGTTGCCAGCCAGCGATGTTTTCAAGTACCACGCTGGTCAGTATGTCGAGTTTTTGCTGCGCGATGGTGAACGCCGTAGCTATTCGATGGCCAATGCGCCGCACACGCAAACCGAGGCACCGGGCTTAGAGTTGCACATCCGGCACATGCCGGGCGGCAAGTTCACTGACCAAGTCTTCAGCACCATGAAGGAAAAAGACATCCAGCGCATTGAAGGGCCGTATGGCAGTTTCTTTTTGCGTGAAGACAGCACCAAGCCGATGGTGCTACTGGCCTCGGGCACGGGCTTCGCGCCCATCAAGGCGCTGATTGAGCACCTGCAACACAAGAACATCCAGCGGCCTGCCGTGCTGTACTGGGGCGGCCGTCGTCCGAGCGATTTGTACATGAACGATTGGGTCATGGCGCGGCTGGCTGAAATGCCGCATCTGCAATACGTCCCGGTGGTGTCCAACGCCTTGCCTGAAGACAACTGGACGGGCCGAACCGGTTTTGTGCACCAAGCCGTGCTGCAAGACTTTCCAGACCTGTCGGGGCATCAGGTGTATGCCTGCGGTGCGCCCATCGTGGTCGACTCGGCCAAGGCTGATTACACGCTGCTGGCTGGCTTGCCAGAAGAAGAGTTTTTTGCAGACTCCTTCACAACGGAAGCGGACAAAGCCAAGGCTTTGGCTTGAAGAAAAGCATCATGACGACACAAAAATCCACGTCGGCGTCTGCCAAACGGTTCTCGCCTGTGCGCCGCATTTTGGCCGCCAGTTGCATCGCCGTGCTGGCGCTGGGTGGCCAAAGCGCTTTGGCACAGACCCCGCAGAACAAAGTCATGCGCCTCATCGTGCCTTACGCGCCGGGCGGCCCGATCGATGTGACCGCACGCCTGATGGCAGAACGCGTGAAGGACTCGTTGGGCACGGTCATCATTGAAAACCGACCCGGTGGTGGTGGCAACATCGGCGTTGACGCGATTGCCAAGGCCGCGCCTGACGGCCTGACGATCGGCATCGCGGCCGTCGCCACGCACGCCATCAACCCGTGGCTGTATAGCAAGATGCCGTACAACGCCGCCACCGATTTCGCGCCCATCACGCAAATGTTGCGCGTTCCAAACGTGCTGGTCATCAACGCCGACACGGCGCGTCGCTTGAACATCAACACGCTGGCTGATTTGATTCGCTACGCCAAGGCGAATCCGGCCAAGCTGAATTACGCCAGCGGCGGCAACGGCAGCGCGGGCCATCTGGCCGGTGAAATGTTCAAAAAAGAAGCCGGCATTTTTGCGCTGCACATTCCTTACAACGGCGGCAACCCGGCTCAGCTGGCTTTGCTCAGCGGTCAGGTTGACTTCAATTTCGACAACCTCGCCACCGCCTCGGCCAACATCAAGGCCGGCAAGCTCAAAGCACTGGCCGTGACCACCGCCAAACGCAGCGCCGCCCTGCCCGACATTCCGGCCATCTCGGAAACGCTCAAAGGTTTTGAAATCGACACGTGGTGGGGTTTGGTGGCGCCAGCAGGCACGCCGCACGACGTAGTCGCCAAGCTCAATCAGGCTTTTGTGGCTGCGCTGAATTCACCCGAAACCAAAACACGCTTTGCCAGCCTGATGGCCGAGCCGGTGCCCAACACGCCTGAGCAGTTTGCCGACTTCATGAAGAAGGAATTGGCGAAATACGAACGCGTGGTGAAAGCCTCTGGCGCGCGGGTGGACTGAGCCTCACTATTCGCCGACTTATTCGCCCAAATAAGCCGCCCGAACCCGCGGGTCCGTCAGCAAGTCTTTGGCTTGGCCAGTCATGGTCACCATGCCCGACTCCATCACATAGCCACGATCGGCAATGCTCAGCGCACGGCTGGCGTTTTGCTCGACCAGCAGGATCGTCACACCGCGGGCCGAGACATCGCGGATGACTTCAAAAATCTTGTCGACCATGATCGGCGACAAGCCCATGGATGGTTCGTCCAGCAACAACAGCTTGGGGCGACTCATCAACGCCCGGCCCATAGCGAGCATCTGTTGCTCACCGCCCGACAGCGTGCCGGCCAACTGGACTTTGCGCTCTTTCAGTCTGGGAAAAATGCCAAACACCATCTCAATGTCGTTGGCGATCTCAGCCTTGTCGTTGCGAATATAAGCGCCCATCTGCAGGTTTTCTGCGATGGACATGCGCGCAAAAACACCGCGGCCTTCGGGCACCATCGCCAAGCCATCCCGCACCAGATCCCACGAGCCTTTGCCCTGGATGCTTTGGTCCAGATATTCAATGTCGCCATCGGCCGCTGGCAGCATACCCGTGATGGCCTTCATGGTGGTGGTTTTACCGGCGCCGTTGGAGCCGATCAAAGTCACCAGTTCACCTTCCTTGACTTCAAAGTCGACACCCTTGACCGCTTGGATGCCGCCGTAAGAAACCTTCAGACCGCTGACTTTGAGGAGTGTTTTGCCAGCCTTGTGTGCCGTATTGATTGCCATGTTTTGAGCCATCTTTTGTGCCCCTTCAGTGGCCGCTGCCCAGATAGGCGGTGATGACTTTTTCGTTTTTTTGCACGTCCGCGGGCACGCCCTCGGCGATCTGTTTGCCGTAGTCGAGTACCGTCACGCGATCGCACAAACCCATCACCAACTTGACGTCGTGTTCGATCAACAAGATGGTGCGCTTGTCTTTGCGGATCTGGTCGATCAATTCACGCAGCTGCACTTTTTCAGTCGCGTTCATGCCGGCAGCTGGCTCGTCCAAGGCAATCAGTTGCGGGTCGGTGGCCAAGGCGCGCGCAATCTCCAACCGGCGCTGGTCGCCGTAGCTCAGCGTGCGCGCCTTGAAATCAGCATATTGACCAATGCCAACATATTCCAGCAATTCATGCGAACGCATGGCAATCGCCTTTTCTTCGGCCTTGAAACTAGGCGTTTGAAAGATCGCCCCGATCAAGCCTGAATGGGTGCGAACGTGCCGACCGACCATGACATTTTCGAGCGCCGTCATCTCGGCAAACAAACGAATATTCTGGAAAGTCCGGGCGATGCCCGCCTTGGCGACTTCATGCACGGCGTTGGGTTTGTAGGGCTTGCCGGCCAGCTCAAACGTGCCGCTGTCGGGCGTGTACAAGCCGGTCAGCACGTTGAAGAAAGTAGTCTTGCCGGCGCCGTTGGGGCCAATCAGTCCATACACTTGGCCGCGTTCAATATGGATGCCGACATCCGAGAGTGCCTGCAAACCGCCAAAGCGCTTCGATACACCGGCAACTTTGAGAATGGTTTCGCTCATCTCCATCGTCCTTAGACTGCGGTTTTACTGAGGGACTTGCCATGCTCGGGCGCTGGCCACAGGCCGCGTGGGCGCATCAACATGATGCTGATCATGGCCAGCGCAATCAGCAGCTGACGCAAAATAGCGGCGTCCATTCGGCCGCCCGTCATGGCCTGCAGCGGTCCGGCCACATGACGCAATACTTCAGGCAAAGCCGCCAGCAACAAAGCGCCCACGATGACGCCGGGCAAATGGCCAATGCCGCCCAAAACCACCATGGCGACGATCATCACCGACTCCATCAGGCTGAAAGATTCAGGTGAGACAAAACCCTGGAACGCAGCAAACATGGCACCTGAGACACCGCCAAATGTTGCGCCCATGCCGAAAGCCAGCAGCTTGAGGTTGCGGGTGTTGATGCCCATCGCCTTGGCGGCAATTTCGTCCTCACGCACCGCCATCCAGGCGCGTCCGATGCGGGAATTTTCCATCCGGTGGCAGACCACCACCGAGACAACCACCAGCGCCAAAAAGAAATAGTAATACAGCGACACCGAGGCGATTTCGAAACCGAAAACCTCCAAAGGCCGGTTCAGCGAGACGCCGAAAAAAGTGACGCCGTCAATCTGGCTGATGCCTTTCGGTCCATTGGTCAGGTTGATAGGCCGGTCCAGATTATTGAGAAACACGCGGATGATCTCGCCGAAACCGAGCGTCACAATGGCCAAGTAGTCGCCGCGCAGTTTCAAGGTCGGCGCGCCCAGCATCACGCCAAACAAACCGGCTAGCGCTGCGGCCAAAGGAATCACTATCCAAATAGGCAGGTGCAAGCCGTTCGGAAATGCCTGCGCAATGACAGGAAAAGATTCAGCCAAATGCGGTGAACCCAGCAAGGCAAAGAGATAAGCACCGACCGCAAAAAACGCGACGTAGCCCAGATCCAGCAAGCCCGCGTAGCCCACCACAATGTTCAGGCCCAAGGCCAGCAGCACATAGAGCAGCGCCATGTCCACGATGCGTACCCAAGCGTTGCCGCCCTGCTGCAACAGCAGTGGCAGCACCAGCATGGCCAGTGCGGCGAGTAGGAATGAAAGCAGTCTGTGTTTTTTCATGGGATGCTTTGAAAATGTTTCAGGCTCGATCCGCCACCCGCTCACCGAGCAGGCCTTGCGGTCTGAGTGTCAACACCACAATCAGCACGATGAAGGCAAAAATATCAGAGTACTGGCTGCCCAACACACCGCCCGTCAGCGGGCCGATGTAACCCGCGCCGATCGACTCAATCAGTCCCAGCAAGATGCCGCCCAACACCGCGCCGCCAAGGTTTCCAATGCCGCCAAAGACAGCTGCTGTAAACGCTTTCAAGCCGGGTAAAAAACCCATGGTGTGCTGCGCGGTGCCGTAATTGGAGGCGTACATGACGCCAGCCAAGGCCGCGAGAATCGCACCGATCACGAAGGTCGCAGAAATCACAGTGTCAGGCCGCACACCCATCAGACCGGCCACGCGAGGATTCTCGGCCGTCGCACGCATGGCCCGACCCAGCCGCGTGTAGTTCACGACGTACATCAAGATCGAGAGCGACACCGCAGTCGCGCCCAGAATAAAAATTTGCGTGACGGTGATGACCGCGCCGCCCACATGCAAGGGCTCAGCGGGCAGCAGCGTCGGGAACGACTTGTAGTTGGGCTTCCAAATCATCATGGCCAGCGTCTGCAGCAAGATGGACATGCCAATGGCCGTGATGAGCGGCGCCAACTTTGGCGAGTTGCGCAGGGGCCGGTAAGCGATTTTTTCAATCGCAAAATTCAGCGTGCCGCAGACGATGAAGGCAATCAGCAGCGAGATCAGCAAGATCAGCCAACCCGGCGTGCCGGGCATGGCTTCTTGCATCCAGACGATGATGGTCCAACTGGTGAGTGCACCGACCATCAACACCTCGCCGTGCGCAAAATTGATCAAATTGATGACGCCATACACCATGGTGTAACCCAAAGCGATCAAGGCGTACATGCTGCCTAGCACCAGACCATTGATGATCTGCTGAAGAAAGATGTCCATCGGGTGACTCCGAAAAGGTCAGGTGGCCGACGGCTTGGTCGGGGATTTCGCGGCAGCATCCAGCGCACGCAGATGCGCCAGCTTGTCCGCGATCTTCGTCTCCAAACCGCGCGGCACCGGCTGATACCAGTCCGGCTCAGGCATACCGTCTGGCAAATAACTTTCGCCGGCGGCATAGGCCTCAGGCTCGTCATGCGCGTAACGGTATTGCCGGCCGTGGCCAAGCTCTTTCATCAACTTGGTGGGCGCGTTGCGCAGGTGATTGGGTACTTCACGCGAACGGTCAGACTTGATAAATGCCTTGGCCTGGTTGTAGGCCATGTAGCCGGCATTGCTCTTGGGCGCCATGGCCAAATAAATCACGGCTTGGGCGATGGCGAGGTCGCCCTCAGGTGAGCCCAGTCGCTCGAAAGTCGCTGCGGCATCGTTGGCGATCTGCATGGCGCGCGGATCAGCCAAGCCAATGTCTTCCCAAGCCATGCGCACGATGCGGCGCGACAAATAGCGCGCGTCTGCGCCGCCATCGAGCATGCGGCACAGCCAGTACAGCGCGGCATCCGGATGTGAGCCGCGGACTGATTTGTGCAGCGCTGAAATTTGGTCGTAAAAGTTGTCACCGCCTTTGTCGAACCGGCGCGCATTCAGCGTCAGCGCATTCTGCAAAAATTCGGCATCGATGCGTGTCACACCAGCCACAGCTGCCGCACTGGCCGACTGCTCCAGCAGGTTCAGCAAGCGGCGGGCGTCACCGTCGGCGTAGCCCACCAGCGTGTTGACCGCAGTGTCGTCAAGCTCAAGGTCGGGTAGTTCGCTGGCTTGAGCGCGGCGTACCAGCGACTGCAATTCGTCATCACTCAGCACTTGCAGCACATAGACCTGCGCCCGCGAGAGCAAGGCGGAGTTGACCTCGAAAGATGGGTTTTCAGTGGTCGCACCAATGAACACCACCAAGCCGGATTCCACAAAGGGCAGCAGCCCATCTTGCTGGCTCTTGTTGAAGCGGTGAATCTCATCGACGAACAAAATCGTCTTGCGGCCGAGCGCCAAGTTTTGCTGGGCCTGGTCCATGGAGGCACGAATGTCTTTGACACCCGAAAACACGGCAGACAGCGCGATGAATTCATAACCGAAGGCACTGGCGGTGAGACGGGCCAACGTGGTCTTGCCAACGCCAGGCGGGCCCCACAAAATCATCGAATGCGGCTTGCCGGATTCAAACGCCAGGCGCAGTGGCTTGCCAGGACCAATCAAGTGCGATTGGCCTACCACCTCGTCTAGGTTTTTGGGGCGCAAGGCCTCCGCCAGCGGCGCTAAAGGAGCCTTGTCAAAGAGGTCGACCATGTGCCGGGTTTTATTGGCGCAAGACGTCTGCGCCAGCAGGTGGCTTGAACTGGAAATGGCTGGCGCTGAAAACCGGATTGGCTTCGAAGCGCGAGAAATTCATCACGGAGCGTTGGCCAAAACTGTCGAGAATGTCCAGTGCTGCCAATTCACTGCCCTGGGCTGTTACATGAAAACCAACGCTGATGTTTTGCACCTGTCCATCACGCGTTTTCGGGGTCGCCATGACCCACTGCAAGCCTGATTTTTCAGGCAAGGCGCTGAGTGTGAAGTCGGCTTGCAGGCCTTTCAGATTGGCCGCAGCAGCAATCACCGCGGCAGGCGTTCCATTCAGTACTTGCGCCAGTTTGCGCGTCGTCACCTGGTTTAAATCGACGTCGTGAAGCCACAATGTTTCACCGTCAGCGACGATGGTTTGCTGAAACGGTTTTTGATAGAAAAACCGAAATCGATTAGGCCGCGAAAACTCAAACGTACCGGTTGACTTCTTCACTTTGGCCGCCTCACCTGCGCG
>CANFJF010000107.1 GCA_947447355.1 Comamonadaceae bacterium | reverse complement strand
GGGCCAAAGTCTGTCGAGTCCCTGATCCTTGAAGCCTTCATCGCCCAGCACTACATTGAGGTGCTGGTGCCGCCCACGCTGGTCTGCTGCGCGCCGGTGGACAAAGATTTGGTTCGGGCGTTGTCGGCGCAGACGGGCGTGCGCATCAGCGCCATCCATCAGCCGCGCGAGCAACGCCGCATCTGGCTTGAGATGGCACAAAAAAATGCCGACTTGCAGCTGACCCGCTTGCTGGCCGAGCAGGGGTCGCAGCAGGCGCGTACGCGGGCGCTGGCCGAGGCCCTAGAGCTGCCGACCGACAAACTCGATTTGCTGCGCATTGAATGTTTTGATATTTCGCACACCGCAGGCGAAGCGACGCAGGCTTCGTGCGTGGTGTTCCATGACCACAAGATGCAAAGCGCCGAATACCGGCGTTACAACATCGATGGCATCACGCCGGGTGACGACTACGCTGCTATGCGCCAAGTGCTGCTGCGCCGCTACACCAAACTGGCCGAGGCCGCGCGCAACAACGAAGCCAAACTGCCCGATCTGGTACTGATTGACGGCGGCAAAGGCCAAGTCTCGATGGCTCGTGAAGTGTTTGAAGAATTGGGCCTCGACCTCGGCCTGATCGCCGGCGTAGAAAAAGGCGAAGGCCGAAAAGTCGGTCTTGAGGAATTGGTGTTTGCTGACGGGCGCGAAAAGGTTTACTTGGGCCGTGACTCAGCCGCCTTGATGCTGATCGCGCAGATTCGCGACGAGGCGCATCGCTTTGCGATCACGGGCATGCGGGCGCGGCGGGCCAAGGTCCGGGTCGGTGGCAGCAAGCTTGAAGACATCGCTGGCATTGGTCCCAAAAAACGCGCCAATTTGTTGCAACGCTTCGGCGGGATCCGTGGTGTGACCTCGGCGAGTGCGGAAGATATTGCGACGGTGGAAGGGATTTCCAAGGAGCTGTCTGAGGAGATTTATCGGGCTTTGCACTGATACTCTCAAAATACACCGTCGCTCGTGCCAAAATCCGACCATGTTTCTGACCATACCCACCCTTATGACCTGGACTCGCATCGTGGCGATTCCGTTGATTGTGGGTATTTTTTACCTCGACATTTCCCCCGCCACCAAAAACCTGACCGCGACGGTGATGTTCGTCGTTTTCGCTGCGACTGACTGGCTTGATGGCTATCTGGCCCGAAAACTGAATCAGATGTCTTCATTCGGCGCGTTCCTCGACCCGGTGGCTGACAAGTTTTTGGTCTGTGCTTCGTTGCTGGTGTTGGTAGACCTGCAGCGTGCAGATGTCTTTGTGGCGTTGATCATCATCGGCCGCGAAATCGCTATCTCAGCGCTGCGCGAATGGATGGCGATGATTGGCGCGACCAAAAGCGTGGCTGTGCACATGATCGGCAAAGTGAAGACGTCAGTCCAGATGGTTGCCATCCCGTTCTTGCTTTATGACGGCACGCTGCTCGGCAATGTGAATACGCATCTTTGGGGCACTTGGCTGATCTGGCTGTCGGCCGTACTGACGGTTTGGTCGATGGTCTATTACTTGCAGAAAGCCATTCCTGAGATTCGTGCTCGCGCCAAATGAGTAGCGTAAACGGCGCTGAAGGCGGCGGTATCAGCGTGTGGCTGCGCGCTATGCCAGTGGTCTTCGTGTTGATTTGGAGCACCGGGTTCATCGTCGCCAAGTTCGGCTTGCCGTACGCTCCACCGCTGACCTTTCTGGTCATTCGTTACATTCTTTCCATCCTTTGCTTCCTAGTCTGGATCCAATTATCGGGTGCCGCTTGGCCAACGCAACGCAGCCAGTGGGGCCACCTTGCTGTCACCGGCATCCTGATGCATGCGGGTTATTTGGGCGGGGTCTGGGTGGCCGTCAAGGCCGGCATGGGGTCTGGCTTGGTCGCATTGGTGGTGGGACTACAGCCGGTGCTGACCGCAATTTGGGTCTCTCAATGGGCGGGTCAGCGGGTCAGCCGGCTGCAGTGGCTGGGGTTGGCTTTTGGCTTGAGCGGGTTGCTGTTGGTGGTCTGGCGCAAGTTAGGTGCGGGCACTGAGGTGAGTGGTTTTACCGTGGCCGCAGCGGTATTTGCTTTGCTCAGCATCACAGCCGGCACCTTGTACCAAAAGCGCTTCATGAAGCCGACCGATGTGCGCACGGCCAATTTGATTCAGCTGGTTGCGGCGCTGGTTGTGACGTTGCCACTGACGCTGTTTGAAACCGAAGCCATCGTCTGGAACGGTGAGTTTGTCGGTGCCATGGTCTGGTCGGTGCTGGGGTTGACCTTGGGTGGTAGCTCACTTCTGTATTTACTGATTCAGCGCGGTGCGGCCACCGCAGTCACCAGCTTGTTGTATCTGGTGCCACCAACCACCGCCCTGATGGCTTGGGCCTTGTTTGGCGAGACCATCACCGCAGCCACCATTGTTGGTACCGCGCTGACCGCGCTAGGCGTCAGCTTGGTGGTTCGGTCTTCCTCGGGGCCAAAGACGAAGGCGGTATAGATTCCCAAGGCGCATCGGCCCTAAAAGGTGCAAGCCAGTGAATATCCGCATCAGGCATCGCTTAGCTTGTTAGCACGCGGACCAACTCACCTGTGACCAGTTGCGGCGCAATGTTCCACAAACAGCGAAGCATGATGCCGTGACCTACAGTGCGCAGTCCCTTACCAATTCGCCCGAGTTGCTGGAGAGTGGGCCACTGATGCGAACCCGAATCGTCAGCTTGGCGCGCGCCAGTGGCGATGTTCGAACATCAACGCGTTGACTGGCACGCACTGTTTGCGCGCCAAGCGCCGTGACTTGATTTTTCATTATTGGTTTAATCGACGTTCATCGTGATTCAAAATGTCTGTTGTCCAGCGATGAATTAAAAAAGGGATTTTTCTGTGCTTTTTGAAGGTTTTAAGACGATCGATGTGGCTGGCCCCGCGGGTAGCTTGCGTACGAGCGTGGGCGGCAGCGGCACACCGTTGCTGTTGCTGCACGGGCATCCGCAAACTCAGGCCATGTGGCACCGCGTGGCGGGCGCGTTGAGCCAGTCGTTCACAGTTGTGATGATGGACTTGCGCGGTTACGGTGACTCAGCCCGTGTGCCGAGCGACGCGGACCACACGCCTTATTCGAAACGCGCCATGGCGCAAGACGCCGTGGCCGTGATGCTGCACCACGGTTTTGATCAATTTCAAGTGTTGGCTCACGACCGCGGCGCGCGCGTCGCGCACCGGTTGGCGCAAGACCATGCGGGCAAAGTAGAGCGCCTGATGCTGCTCGACATCGCCCCCACACTGGGCATGTACAACAACACTTCTGACGAATTTGCACGGGCTTACTGGCACTGGTTTTTTTTGATTCAGCCACCACCCCTGCCAGAGGCATTGATCGAGTCCGACCCGGTTCGCTATTTGCATAGCGTGATGGGCAAGCGGCATGCTGGCTTGGCCGCTTTTGCACCTGCTGCGCTGGCTGAGTATGAGCGTTGCGCGCAGATTCCTAGAACGGCCTTGAGCCTGTGCGAAGATTACCGGGCCTCAGCGACTATTGACTTGATCCATGATCGCGCCGATATGGCTGCCGGCCTCAAACTCACACAACCCCTGCGCGTGTTGTGGGGCGAGTACGGTGCCGTCGGCAAGTGCTTTGACGTCCTCGGCCTCTGGTCAGAGCGTGCTCACAATATCTCCGGTCGCAGCCTCCCGTGCGGCCATTACATTGCCGAAGAAGCCCCCGAGTTGCTGCTTGAAGAGGCTTTCCAGTTTTTCAAACCCTGAACATTTTTAACTCAAGGACACACCATGGCTACGAATATCGGTAAAAAAAGAATCGCTGTGATTGCCGGCGACGGCATCGGCAAAGAAACTATCCCTGAAGGCGTTCGCGTGCTTGAAGCGGCAGCCACCAAGTTTGGCATTGACCTGCAATTTGACCACTTCGACTTCTCCAGCTGGGACTATTTCGAGAAGCACGGAAAGATGATGCCCGACAACTGGAAAGACCAAATCGGAGGGCATGACGCCATTTATTTTGGCGCTGTCGGTTGGCCTGAAAAAATTGCCGATCACGTGTCTCTGTGGGGCTCGTTGCTGCTCTTCAGGCGCGAGTTTGACCAGTACATTAACCTGCGCCCGGCACGCCTGATGCCAGGCATCATCGCCCCTGTGGTACGGCGTGACGGCAGCGCGCGCGCTGCCGGTGAAATCGATTTTTACATCGTCCGCGAAAACACCGAAGGCGAGTACTCCAGCATTGGTGGCCGCGCCTTTCCGGGCACCGAGCGCGAGTTTGTTTTGCAAGAGTCCGTGTTCACGCGGATCGGGGTTGACCGCGTGCTGAAGTTTGCGTTTGAACTGGCCCAGTCGCGCCCTAAAAAGCACCTGACCAGCGCCACCAAGTCGAACGGTATTTCGATCTCCATGCCTTACTGGGATGAGCGCGTGGAAGCGATGGCCAAAGGCTACCCCGACTTGCGTTTGGATAAGTTCCACATCGACATCTTGACGGCGCATTTTGTGCAGCGTCCTGACTTTTTTGACGTGGTCGTTGCCAGCAATTTGTTTGGCGACATCCTGAGCGACCTGGGTCCTGCTTGCACGGGTACCATCGCCATTGCGCCTAGCGCCAACCTCAACCCAGAACGCAAGTTCCCGTCCTTGTTTGAGCCTGTGCACGGATCGGCCCCCGACATCGCCGGCCGCAACTTGGCGAATCCGATTGGCCAGATCTGGTGCGGCGCCATGATGCTGGAATTTCTCGGCCACAAAGAAGCGCACGATGCGATTCTCAGCGCCATTGAAAAGACGCTGGCACCGGGCAGCGGCGCACCGCGTACACCCGACCTCGGCGGCACGGCTGGCACGGCAGATGTTGGCAAGGCGATTGCCGCCGCCGTGTAAGGCTGGCGTTAACGTTAGCGTGGGTTGCTTGTAAAACAGACTAGAATCCGCCCCTCACTTGCGAAATAAAGCAAGTGAGGCGTTGCGACTATTATTGTGGCGGTGCTGGCGCCCTTCAAGGGCGTCTTATCATTTCCGCTTCAAGCAGCTTTTGGCGCTTGTTGCACCCAACCCGCTCCCGCTTATTCCGCTTTTAGCGATTAAGGGGGTATCTGGCAGAAGCGTCATAGCTTCAAGCTGGATTATTTTCGACATCACCGAGGATCCCCCGTGAACAAAACTGAATTGATTGAACACATTGCCGAGCAAGCTGACATTTCCAAAGCATCCGCCACGCGCGCTCTGGAAGCCACCATCGGTGCCATCACAGAGACCCTGAAAGCCGGCGATGCCGTGGCCTTGGTCGGTTTTGGTACTTTTGCCGTCGGCGTTCGCGCTGCCCGCACCGGCCGCAATCCTCGCACTGGCGATGAGATTAAAATCAAGGAAGCCAAAGTTCCAAAATTCCGTCCAGGCAAAGCCCTTAAAGACGCATTGAACTGAAGTAGACGAAATAAGAAGTTGGGTGCTTAGCTCAGTTGGTAGAGCAGCGCCCTTACACGGCGTAGGTCGGCGGTTCGAGCCCGTCAGCACCCACCACCAACTTCACTCATGAAAAAGGACTGACAGATATGTCAGTCCTTTTTTTCTGCCCGCACTTAAGTGCACGCTAAGTGCAGGACTAGGCTAACGCCAAGTTCAAGCGCCGAGTTCGACCTCGTTCTTGTGAATAACATGCACCTCGCGCTGTGGAAACGGAATGGTACAGCCGCCTTGTTCCAAGCCTTCTTTACAGCGTTGAATCAAGTCCAGCTTGGTGTCCCACCAGTCCGTGCGTGAGGTCCAGACTCGAAACAGAATGTTGACCGCGTTGTCGCCCAAACCGCTGACCTTGATCAACGGTGCCGGGTCCGTCAAGACACGGGATTCATCGGTGGCAATTTGGCTCAGTATGGCCAGCGCTGTGTTGATGTTGTCGCCGTAAGCGATGGCATAAGACTCGTCGATACGTCGAATGTCTTGATCTGTGACCGACAGATTGACGATGGTCTGGCCCCATATTTTTGAGTTCGGCATGAAGACAATCGGACCTTCCGGCAAATGCCCCTTGCAAATGAAAAACCCCAGCGCATCAATGACGTAGACCTGTCCTTCAAGCTGTACGGCGTCGCCAATTTTGAACGGACGAAAGACCAGAATCATGACCCCTGCAGCCACATTGCTCAGTGTGCCTTGCAAGGCTAGGCCGATCGCTAGACCGGCTGCACCGAGCAGTGCAATCAGGCTGGTGGTCTCGACGCCGAACCGGTTCAGCACCGCAATCAGCGTGAAGATCAGCACCATCACGCGAACGACTTTCCCTGGTAAGTGGTGGAACACCGGGTCAATCCGGCGTGCCTTGCGCATCGTTCCGTCGATCAGACGGTTGAGCCAGCCAGCCACTAGATAGCCGGTGATCAGCGTGGCAATGGCACCGACGACACTGATGCCGTAGGTCAATAGGTAGTCGGTCATGAGTTCAAGGTTATTCGTGATGGCGATGCTCGCTTCTGTGGTTTTGTACAGTCCACTCAGGTTTGAAGTGGCTCTGTTTGGCCTGATCAGCGTAACAAAGGAGACTTAACCCCACGTTCTGCTTGCTCAGTGCTGTTCAGGGTGCTGCAGTAGCCCCGGCGGCGAAGGCATAATTGCAGATTGGCTTTTTGGCTCATCGCGGCACTTTGATTGCGCACAATCGTTGGCTGTCACACAGGACTTTTCAGATGTTTGATTTCATTCGCAAGCACACCAAAATCACGATGTGGTTGCTCTTTTTGCTGATCGTGCCGTCGTTCGTTTTGCTCGGCTTGAACGATCACAACCGGTCCGGTGACAGCAGTGCCACCGTGGCACGGGTTGATGGCAAAAATATCACGCAGGCTGACTGGGATGCCGCGCACCGCATTGAAGTCGATCAGATTCGTACGTCAATGCCCACGATTGACGTGAAGCTGCTCGACTCGCCTGAAGCCCGCTACGCCACTCTGGAGCGCATGGTGCGTGATCGCGTGATGTCTGCGGCTGCGGCCAAATCCTTGTTGACCACCAGCGATCAGCGACTGGCGCGTGAGTTGCAGGCCAACCCGCAAATTGCCGCGCTGCGCAAGCCGGATGGTTCCCTCGACATGGAGCGTTATCGTCAACTGTTGGGTGCGCAGGGTATGACACCTGACATGTTTGAAGCCAACGTCCGTGCAGATCTGTCGACCCGTCAAGTTATGTCGGGCGTGACCGCTACGGGTTTTTCGTCAGCCGGTGCGGCCGACTCGGCGCTCAACGCCTACTTTGAAAAACGCGAACTGCAACTGGCACGCTTCAACCCGGCCACCTACGCTTCAAAACTCAAGCCGACCGATGCGGATCTGGAGCAGTATTACCAAGCCAACCAGACCCTCTTTCGTGCGCCCGAGCAAGCCAGCATTGAGTACGTTGTTCTGGACGCTGACGTGGTCAGCAAGTCCATCGTCGTCAATGCACAAGACCTGAAGACTTACTACGATCAAAACATCGAGCGATTGAGCGGGCCTGAAGAGCGCCGCGCCAGCCACATATTGATCAATGCACCTAAAGCGGCGCCCGCTGCCGAGCGCGCAGCTGCCAAGGCTAAAGCCACAGAACTGCTGACTTTGGTGCGCAAGGCGCCAGAGACTTTCGCTGACATCGCACGCAAGAATTCGCAGGACACCGGCTCTGCATCCAAAGGGGGTGACCTTGAATTTTTTGCACGCGGCGCCATGGTCAAGCCGTTTGAAGACGCCGCCTTCACCTTGAAAAAGGGCGACATCAGCGACCTCGTCGAATCTGACTTCGGTTATCACATCATCCGCTTGACGGACATCAAGTCGCCAAAGCAACGCAGCTTTGAGGACATGCGACCGACCCTTGAAGCTGATTTGAAAAAACAGCAGGTTCAACAGAAATTTGCCGAATCTGCAGAACTTTTCACCAATGGTGTTTACGAGCAAGCCGACAGCCTGAAGCCCGTGGCTGATCGCCTGAAGCTCGACATCCGCAGCGCCAGTAATGTGAGCCGCAACCCTGCTACAGGTGTCAGCGGACCTCTGGCCAACCCCAAGTTCCTTGCGGCACTTTTTTCCGCCGACTCGATTGAGAAGAAGCGCAACACCGAAGCGATTGAAGTCGGCCCGAATCAGCTGGCCGCTGGTCGCCTTGTCCAATACACGCCGGTTAGGACTTCGCCTTTGGCTGATGTGAAAGAAAACGTTCGTGCCGGTTGGATCGCCACCCGCAGCGCAGAAGAGGCTCGCAAAGAGGGCAGCGCCAAATTAGCAGAATGGAAAACCAATGCAGCGACTGCAGCTTTGCCCGAGTCTTTGGTGATCTCGCGCACCGACGCTAAAAGCCTGCCGGGCCCTGTGCTGGATGCGGTCTTGCGTGCAGATCCTGCCGCGTTGCCGGCGCTGGTCGGTGTTGATCTTGGCGGTCAAGGGTACGCGGTGGTCAAGGTCACTAAAGTGCTGCCGCGCGAACCACGGGATGCCGCCGCAACCCAGCAGGAGCGTGCCCAATACGCGCAATGGTGGACAGCCGCTGAAAGCTTGGCTTATTACAAGCTCATGCAAGAGCGGTTCAAGGTCGATATCACGGCGCCAAGACCGGTGCCCGGACAAGGTATGACTGAAGCAAATGCAACTCAAGCAGCAGCAAGGTAATTTAGGCACCAAGTTGCCGTTATAATTTCGTCCTTCGGTGGCTGTAGCTCAGTTGGTAGAGTCCAGGATTGTGATTCCTGTTGTCGTGGGTTCGAGCCCCATCAGCCACCCCAAAATAAGCGTTTAAGATCAACAACTTAGCGCACTTTGCAAGTTCTCAGGCACACGCCGGGCACACTTCGCAAATAACAAAGCCCGGCATGACCGGGCTTTTGTTTGTCTGGGTACACTTCAAATGCCGCTGATCTTCTTTCGCGGCGTGCCCATGGCCTGCTCCAACAGCTCCAATTCACGGTCGTTTTGATCGCCGTCAATCCACTTGGTGTAGGTCCGTTGGAACTGGTCCACGCTGTGGCCCATCTGCTTGGCGCAGAACGAATGGTTCATGCCGGCCATCAGCATGGTGGTGGCGTAGGTGTGGCGCATGTTGTACGGCCTGCGGTAGCGGATGCCCAGGCCGGCGAGCGTCGGTGTCCAGAAGCTGCGCCTAAAGGCCCGCTCGTCTTCCCAGGCTGTGCCGTACCTCGGGTCTTGGAAGACTTCCTTCGCTGCGATCTGGGTGTGCTGGCGCTGCGCTTGCAGTGCGGCCAGCGCCCGACTGTTGAGCTTGATGTTGCGTGCCACGTTGGTCTTGGTG
>CANFJF010000106.1 GCA_947447355.1 Comamonadaceae bacterium | reverse complement strand
TTTCTCACGTGTTGCAGCGGCAGGTGGTGCTGGTGGATCGGCCATCCAGTCACACGACGGCCATTCAAAATATCGCTTGGTGCAGCGGCGGCGCACAAGGGTATTTTGAAGCGGCCATTGGGGCCGGCGCGGATGTCTTCATCACGGGTGAAATTTCTGAGCCGCAGGCCCACTATGCCCGCGAGATGGGCGTGGCTTACATTGCCTGTGGCCACCATGCCTCTGAGCGCTATGGTGCGCCAGCCGTGGCAGCCCATGTGGCGGCGCAATGCGGCTTGCTTCATCAGTTCATTGACATCGACAATCCTGCATGAACCGAATGAATACCGCACTTCCCTTCCTGATCACCATGGGCGATGCCGCGGGCATTGGTCCAGAAATCATTGCCAAGGCCTTCTCAGAGGCGCCTGAAGAGATGGCCGGCTGCATCGTGGTCGGCGATGTGGCGGTGATGCGCCGGGCCGCGCAGTTGGCAGCGAATTGGTTCAAAAAGCCTGTTCAGGCGGTTGCCGAACTGTCGAGTCTGGCCGATGGACCAAGCGTGCCTCCACATTGCATCGGCGTGTGGCAAGGCTGCACGTTGGCGACGCCGCCGACCTTTGGGCAGATCAGCGCCGAGTCAGGTCGGGCTGCAGCAGAGTGCATCGTCGCTGCTGCGCGTGCGGTGCTGTCAGGTCAGGCTCGCGGCATGGTCACAGCACCTATCCACAAAGAAGCGCTGGCGGCAGCGGGCGACGAGTACGCGCGCTTCCCAGGGCACACAGAAATGCTGCAAACCGAAGCCGCCGCTTTTCTCGCCAAGCCAGTAGCCGAAGTGCCGGTGCGCATGATGTTGGCCAATCCCGAGCTCAAAACCGTGCTGGTCAGCATCCATGTGTCGCTGCGTGAGGCGATCGAAGCGGTGCGACTTGAGACGGTCCTTGAAACACTTCAGATCACCCATGCGGCATTGAGCCAAGTGCTCGGCCGCGTGCCTAAGATCGGCGTCGCCGGCTTGAACCCTCACGCTGGCGAAGGCGGCCTTTTTGGCCGCGAAGAAATTGACATCATTGCACCGGCCATCGCAGCAGCAAGAGCGGAGGGCATTCAGGCCAGTGGGCCGTTTGCCCCCGACACAGTCTTCATGCGGGCCCGCGCCAAAGGCGAGCAAGCCGGCGAGTTTGATGTGGTGTTGGCGATGTACCACGACCAGGGGCTGATTCCTGTGAAATACATGGGCGTGGAGCAAGGCGTCAATGTCACGCTAGGCTTACCACTGTTGCGTACCAGTCCAGACCACGGCACAGCGTTTGACATTGCCGGCATCGGCCAGGCCGATTGCGCGAGCTTGCTCGCTGCTGTTCGCATGGCGCGTTCAATGGCGCTTCAAGCTGTCACGAATTTCTCGTAAAAGAACAATATCTTCAGGGGTGACCGCTGCGGGGGTGGGGGCTTGCAGATTGGCGTTCTTCAGCCGGTTGATTTGCTTGACCATGAAAAAAATAATGAAAGCCAGGATGATGAAGTTGACAACGACGGTGATGAAACTGCCGTAAGCCAGCACCGGGACGCCAGCTTTTTTGAGGCCGTCCAGCGTGTGGGAGACGCCAGGAGGAACCGTACCCAGAACCCAAAAAAGACTCGAAAAATCGAGCTTACCTACCAACGCACCAACCAGCGGCATGATCAAGTCAGTCACGACCGAGTCAACAATTTTTCCGAAGGCTGCACCGATGATGACGCCGACCGCCAAGTCGATCACGTTGCCCTTGACGGCAAACTCTTTGAAATCTTGTATGACGCTCATAGGGGCACCTTTTCGAGGATTGTGAATTCCGGTACAAACGACCGAGTTTAAAAAGAATTATGGTGTGTTGACCGACAAATCATTGGCCACGAGAGGTCGTTCGTGTGTAGGAGGAGGCTGTGAGGTCGAGCCTAGCGTCGAGAGATCGTGCAATCCGGTCACGATGGGGAATTCCCTTTCGGCGCTCCGCTACAATGCCGGGTTGATCACAATAAGCCTTTTTCAAGCGAGTTCTTGAAGGAATTTCATGACCCAAGCCAGCGTTAAATCAAGCGTTGTTGCGCCACTCGGTGCAGCAGTCGACCATCAAAAAAGAAATTGGATTGTTGCCACATGTGCCGTCGGTGGCGCAGGTGTTGCCGCTGTCGCCGTCCCGTTCGTCAGTACTTTCCAGCCTTCCGAGCGTGCTAAAGCCGCCGGTGCTGCTGTCGAGGTGGATATTTCTACCATCAAGCCGGGCGAGAAGTTGACAGTTGAATGGCGCGGTAAGCCGGTCTGGATCTTCCGCCGCACGCCTGAGCAACTGGACGCTTTGACCAAATCCGAAGACCAGTTGGCCGATCCAAAATCTGAGCGTAAGCAGAGTGAATTAACACCGGCCTACGCCCGCAACATCAATCGCTCGATCAAGCCCGAAGTCATGGTGGCGGTGGGTATTTGTACCCACCTTGGTTGCTCACCGGTAGATAAATTCCAGCCGGGTGCTCAGCCTTCGGTGCCGGACGATTGGCTTGGCGGCTTTTTGTGCCCCTGCCACGGTTCGACCTTCGACATGGCTGGACGCGTCTACAAAAACAAGCCCGCACCCGACAATCTGGAGGTGCCTCCCCACATGTACCTGTCGGAAACCCGGTTGCTGATTGGCGAAGATAAAAAGGCCTGAAGCTTGTCTGAATCCCTTTCGCGTCACTACGTGGACTGGCTTCGTAACTGAGTAGGAACTGTTATGGCTGAATTCAAAGAAATTTCCCCCGATGCGCCCGTAGGCGCCAAACTGCTGAACTGGGTTGACAATCGTTTCCCCGCCAGCAAGCTCTATAACGAGCACGTAGGCGAGTACTACGCACCGAAGAACTTCAACTTCTGGTACGTTTTCGGCTCCCTCGCGCTCTTGATTCTGGTGATCCAAATCGTCACCGGCATCTTCTTGACGATGCACTACAAGCCAGACGCCGCCTTGGCATTTGGCTCGGTCGAATACATCATGCGCGACGTCCCTTGGGGCTGGTTGATTCGCTACATGCACTCGACAGGTGCCAGCGCGTTTTTCATAGTGGTGTATTTGCACATGTTCCGCGGACTGATGTACGGCAGCTACCGCAAGCCACGCGAGCTGATTTGGATTTTCGGCTGTGCCATTTTCTTGGCATTGATGGCAGAAGCTTTCATGGGTTATCTGTTGCCTTGGGGCCAGATGAGCTACTGGGGTGCTCAGGTGATCGTCAACTTGTTCGCGGCCATTCCTTTCATTGGCCCTGATCTGGCACTGCTCATCCGTGGCGACTTCGTGGTGGGCGACGCCACCTTGAACCGCTTCTTCGCATTCCATGTGATTGCTGTGCCGCTGGTGCTGCTGGGCTTGGTGGTGGCGCATTTGATCGCGCTGCATGAAGTCGGCTCCAACAACCCTGATGGCGTTGAAATCAAAGCCCACAAAGATGCCAAAGGCAACCCGCTCGACGGCATTCCTTTCCATCCTTACTACACGGTGCACGACATTTTTGCCGTCAGCGTGTTCCTGATGATCTTCACGGCCGTGATCTTCTTTGCGCCTGAGGCAGGCGGCTACTTCTTGGAGTACAACAACTTCATCCCGGCCGATTCACTGAAGACACCGTTGCACATCGCCCCAGTCTGGTATTTCACGCCGTTTTACTCGATGCTGCGCGCCATCACTGGCGAAATGATGTACGCCTTGGTGGCTTGCGTCGCTGCTGCGGCCGCTTTCACAGTGCTGAAGGGTCGTCTTGCCGCGTTCCTCAAGGCGGCGATTGCGCTGGTGGCTTTGCTGCTGGTGGCGTCCATGCTGGTGATCGACGCTAAATTCTGGGGTGTCGTGGTGATGGGTGGTGCGGTCATCATCTTGTTCTTCCTGCCTTGGTTGGACAACAGCGAAGTCAAGTCGATTCGTTACCGTCCCGATTGGCACAAATACCTCTACGCCGTTTTCGTGATTAATTTCATTGTTCTGGGTTACCTCGGCATCAAACCACCGTCACCGATCAACGAGCGCGTATCGCAAATCGGCACCTTGTTCTACTTTGGCTTTTTCTTCCTGATGCCTTGGTGGAGCCGTCTTGGCACGTTCAAACCTGTGCCTGATCGCGTGACCTTTGCAGCCCACTGAGCCGGAGACTAAGACCATGAATAAATTCAAACATTTGGCGCTGGGTCTACTGGCATCCTTGCTGCTTGCCACTGGCGCACAGGCCAACACGGCCGGTATTGCTTGGGACAAGGCGCCTGACAAAACAAACGAATTGGGTGCCTTGCAAAACGGCGCTAAGCTTTTCGTCAATTACTGCCTGAACTGCCATGCCGCAGCCTTCATGCGCTACAACCGTCTGACAGACATCGGTCTGACCGAGCAGCAGATCAAGGACAATTTGCTGTTCGCCACGGACAAGGTCGGCGAAACCATGAAGATCGCGATGAGCCCTCAGCAAGGCAAAGACTGGTTTGGTGGCAACCCACCTGATCTGACTGTCATTGCGCGTTCGCGTGCGGGTTCGCAAGGCTCAGGTGCCGACTACCTCTACACCTACTTGCGGACTTACTACCGCGACGACACCAAGGCCACCGGCTGGAACAACCTGGCTTTCCCTGGCGTGGCCATGCCGCATGTGCTGTGGGAAATGCAGGGCGTGCGTGAGCCGCAGTACGAGACCCATACGAGCCACGGGCATGACATTGAGGTTTTCAAAGGTTGGAAACAAGTCAGCCCTGGCACGATGACGCCGTTGCAATACGATCAGTCCGTGTCTGACTTGGTTGGTTACCTGCAGTGGATGGGTGAGCCGGCCCAAAACACCCGTGTGCGCGTTGGCGCTTGGGTGTTGTTGTTTCTTTGCATGTTCACCTTTGTCGCCTGGCGTCTGAACGCAGCGTTCTGGAAAGACGTCAAGTAATTTTTTCGCCGGGCAGCAATGCCCTGCACTTTATGGAGTGGCAGGCCCAAGTCTTTGTGACTTGACGTCTCCCACTCCTTTTGTACCCAGGAGTTCCCCTATCATGATGGTCCTTTATTCAGGCACAACCTGCCCCTTCTCGCATCGTTGCCGCTTTGTGTTGTTTGAAAAAGGCATGGACTTTGAGATCCGCGACGTTGATCTGTACAACAAGCCGGAAGACATCAATGTCATGAACCCGTACGGGCAAGTGCCGATTCTGGTTGAGCGCGACCTGATCTTGTACGAGTCAAACATCATCAATGAATACATTGACGAGCGTTTCCCGCACCCACAGCTCATGCCCGGCGACCCAGTCGACCGCGCCCGTGTGCGCCTGTTCTTGCTGAACTTCGAAAAAGAGCTGTTCGTCCACGTGGGTACGCTCGAATCACGCGCCACCAAAGGCAATGAGAAAGTGCTTGAAAAAGCCCGTTCACATGTGCGCGATCGCCTGACGCAGTTGGCCCCCGTGTTCTTGAAAAACAAGTTCATGCTCGGCGACAACTTCTCCATGCTCGACGTGGCGATTGCCCCATTGCTGTGGCGTCTAGACTACTACGGCATTGACCTGTCGAAAAACGCGGCACCGCTGCTCAAGTACGCTGAACGCATCTTCTCGCGGCCTGCCTACATTGAAGCGCTGACACCGTCCGAAAAAGTCATGCGCAAGTAATTGCAGAAGAAGACGCTTTGGCTGAATTCATGAATGCGCTGGACGCAAGCTCGACCCGCCCGTATCTGATACGGGCGTTGTATGAATGGTGTACTGACAACGGATTTACGCCCTATGTAGCCGTGCTCGTCGACGACACAGTGCAAGTGCCCCGTGAATACGTCAAGAACAACGAGATCGTTTTAAACATCAGTTTTGGCGCGACCAGTTCGCTGAAGCTGGGTAATGACTTCATTGAGTTCAAAGCGCGCTTTGCAGGCAGCGCCCGCGAAATCCACGTGCCGATCGGTCGCGTGATTGCTATCTACGCTCGTGAAAACGGACAAGGCATGGCTTTCCCAGCCCCGGTGGCTTCCAAGCCTAGCGAGGGTTCGGTGGGCGGGTCCGAAGCCGCCGGCGCATTGGCAGAAGCCGCATTGTCGCTAACGCTGTCGTCTGCTGCAAAAGACGTTAATAAGCCATTCCAGTTGGTGTCAGACGTTCCACCACCTGAAAGTAGTGATGAAGATGGCAGTGGTCCTGCAAATCCACCAAAAAAATCGTCAGGAAAGCGGCCAGCACTCAAGCGCATAAAGTAAACTATGACCCTTGCCGCTTTAGCTCAGTTGGTAGAGCAACCGCCTTGTAAGCGGTAGGTCGTCAGTTCGAATCCGACAAGCGGCACCATTAGACAGTACAAAGGCCTTCAAGGAGTAATTCTTGAAGGCTTTTTTCATTGGTGAATCAATGACAAGATTGTTGTAAGCCAAATATTTCTGCTGAAGCTGGGCGCCAACTAGCGCGGTGTCTGCGCAATCAGTAGCTTCAATCGAATGGATGTGATCTTGTGGCCGTTGGCCTGCAGCCGTGCTTGGAGTGCCGGCACCAGCTGCCGAAGCTTGGCAGCGGCAGCATTGTTAGAAATCAGCAAGCACCATGTTTCGCCGTCGATGGGACCGGCCTTGACGGACGCACGCATCGTCGTTGGCAGCAGCAGTTCAATGCTTTTGAGCAAATCACTCGACTCGCGCACCATTCCAGCCAGCCTTGCCAGTGATGGCGAGTTCTCAATGGCCTGGTTGAATGTGACAGCCTTGGGTTGGCGGTGCGGTGAGTACATGATGGGGAAATGTGTTGGTATAAAAGGTGTGAGTTGACTAGGTGGAAATGATTTCTAATTATCAGGGATCGGAGCGGCACGGCAGCGAATAACAACGCACGATGCAGCTTACTGGGAAGGCTGCGGAGCAGAGGTAAAATCAGAGGCTTTGCGCACAGTTGAACTGGCTAACCGGCTGGTTGACTGGCAAAAAGCGCTGTCTCTCAAGTTGCAATCAATAAAGGTTTCGGCCTGTTTTAACAGCTGCTGGTGCTGGTAAAGGGCTTCGTATCTATGGCTTTCAATCCTCTGACAAAACTCTTCGGTAGCCGTAACGACCGGTTGATGAAAACTTACCGTAAAACGGTTGACCGCATCAATGCGCTGGAAGGGCAGTTCGAACAACTCAGCGACGAGCAACTGCGCAACAAGACCCAAGAGTTCAAGGACCGCGTGGCCGCAGGCGAGACGCTGGACGACTTGATGGTTGAAGCCTTTGCCGTCGTACGTGAGGGTAGCAAACGCGTCATGAAGATGCGGCACTTTGATGTGCAGATGCTGGGCGGCATGTCTTTGCACTATTGCAAAATTTCTGAAATGGGTACGGGTGAAGGTAAAACCCTGACGGCGACCTTGCCGGTGTACCTGAATGCATTGGCTGACAAAGGCGTTCACGTGGTGACCGTGAACGATTACCTGGCCAATCGCGATGCGCGCTGGATGGGCAAGCTCTATAACTTTTTGGGTCTGTCTGTCGGCATCAATTTGCCGAACATGTCGCGTGAAGAAAAGCAAACGGCTTATGCGTCTGACATCACTTACGGCACCAACAACGAATACGGTTTCGATTACCTACGCGACAACATGGTCTACGAAGTTGGCGATCGCG
Source organism: Comamonadaceae bacterium (assembly GCA_947447355.1). GTDB lineage: Bacteria > Pseudomonadota > Gammaproteobacteria > Burkholderiales > Burkholderiaceae_C > Polaromonas. Next base: position 1,763 of record CANFJF010000106.1, on the reverse strand, counting down.
TACAACGTGGTTTGAACTTTGCCATCGTCGACGAGGTTGACTCGATCCTGATTGACGAAGCCCGTACGCCGCTCATCATCAGCGGTCAAGCGGAAGACAATACCGCCATGTACCTGGCCATGAACCAGGTCGTGCCGCTGATGAAGCTTCAGGTGGGCGAAGCCGATCCACGCACGGGTGAGGGCATCATCACGGCAGGCGACTTCACGGTGGATGAAAAAACCCATCAGGTTTTTCTGACGGAGCAGGGCCACGAAAACGCCGAACGCATTTTGTTCGGCATGGGCCTGATTCCGGAAGGCGCCACACTGTATGACCCGGCCAATATTGCCTTGGTGCATCACCTGTACGCAGCATTGCGTGCCAACCACATTTACCACCGCGACCAGCACTACGTGGTGCAGGACGGTGAAGTGATCATTGTGGATGAGTTCACCGGTCGATTGATGTCGGGACGTCGTTGGAGCGATGGTTTGCACCAAGCCGTGGAGGCCAAGGAAGGCGCCGCCATTCAGGCTGAAAACCAGACGATGGCGTCGATCACATTTCAGAACTATTTCCGTCTGTATAAAAAACTTGCAGGTATGACTGGTACGGCCGACACCGAGGCCTATGAGTTCCAAGAAATTTACGGCTTAGAGACGACCGTGATTCCGCCGAATCGGCGCAGTCAGCGTGAAGACCAGTTGGACCGTGTGTACAAAACCACGCGCGAAAAATACGAAGCCGCCATCAAGGACATTCGTGAATGCTACGAGCGTGGACAACCGGTGCTGGTGGGCACGACGTCGATCGAGAATTCGGAAATCATCGACCAGCTGTTGGAAAAAGAAAAGCTGCCGCACCAAGTGCTAAATGCCAAGCAGCACGCCCGTGAAGCAGACATCGTGGCGCAGGCCGGCCGTTCCGGCATGATCACCATCGCCACCAATATGGCGGGCCGCGGCACCGACATCGTGTTGGGCGGTAACGTCGAGAAATTGATCGAAGTGGTCGAGGCCGATGAAAGCCTGGACGACAACGCCAAAGGTGCGGAAACCGTTCGTTTGCGCGCGCAATGGCAGGCCGAGCATGAAAAGGTCAAGGCCTTGGGTGGCTTGCGCATCATCGCGACTGAGCGGCATGAGTCACGACGCATTGACAACCAGCTGCGCGGTCGTTCCGGCCGTCAGGGTGACCCAGGCTCTTCGCGCTTTTACCTGAGCTTGGATGACCCATTGATGCGAATCTTCGCGGGTGACCGCGTGCGCGCCATCATGGAGCGTCTGAAGATGCCGGATGGTGAGGCGATTGAAGCTGGCATTGTGACGCGCAGCATCGAGTCTGCGCAGCGCAAAGTGGAAGCCCGAAATTTTGATGTCCGCAAACAGCTGCTTGAATACGACGACGTGTCGAACGACCAGCGCAAGGTGATCTACCAGCAGCGCAACGACATCATGGATGCGTCGAGTTTGCAAGGCCAGATCACCTCGCTGCGTGAAGGTTGCTTCACCGATTTGGCGCGGCAGTATGTGCCCGCTGAAAGCGTTGAAGAGCAGTGGGACATTCCAAAGCTTGAAAAAGTTTTGCGCGAGGAATGGCAAGTCAATGTGCCGCTGCAGGAAGAGGTGTCCGCCTCGACGGCCATCACGGACGATGACGTGCTTGAAAAAGTCGTTGCCGCGGCCAACGCAGGGTTTACCGCTAAGGTGGAGCCGATTGGTGAAGAGAGCCTGATTCAGTTCGAGCGCATGGTGCTGCTGCAAAGCATCGATACCCACTGG
>CANFJF010000105.1 GCA_947447355.1 Comamonadaceae bacterium | reverse complement strand
TGGAGAGCTTCTTTGGGACACTCAAATCTGAGTACTTCTACTTGAACAAATTCGAGAGTGTGAAAGAGCTCGAAACGGGTTTGAGGGAGTACATCCACTACTACAACAACGACCGGATCAAGACCAAACTAAAAGGGCTGAGTCCCGTGAAATACAGAACTCAGCCCTCTAGGGCCTAATCAGCCTCCTTAACTGTCCAACTTAATGGGGTCAGTTCAATTGAGTCGCCTTTTTCATGCCCCTGACACGTCATTTCTTGTTCATTTGGGTCCCTCGACAGATAAAGAAATATTGAAGACTTCAAAGCTGTCTGGCTGACAAACTAGCCACTCAGCCCTGCCGCATCAAACACCAAAAAACCATCTCAGATCAGGTTTGAGCCGCTTGCCGATAGGCCTTCTGCGCTGCCGCTTCATCACCCCGCTGCTCAGCCAATGCAGCCAGTGCGAGCCAAGCCTTGCGCTTGATCACGACATCTTGCAATGTGATCACTGCGTGCGAGAGTAATTGCTGCGCTTTACCCCAAAGCTGGCGCTTCAGGCAGGCCATACCGGCCAAATACTCAAAATTAGCATCGCCGGGACGGGCTTGCAGCACGGCTTCGATGCGCGCCAGCCAGACAGCATCGATAGATTCGAGGCTATCCTCCAAAGCCAGAATGAATTTCACGCGAAGGCTGTCAACATGCTCAGAGCGGGGCTTCATCACCACATCCCAAGCACCGGCCAACCAATGACGGGCCACTGCGGCGTCGCCCTTCAAAACCATCAGGCGCGAAGCCGCATGGACCGCAAGTTCAGGCATAGCGCGTTCGACCTCGTCAAAAGACAGCCAGACTTGACTCAGTTGTTCCGGGTCATGCGCAGCGTTGAGCAATTCGAGCGCCAAGCCACGGATGATGCTTTGTGCTGCCTGCGGGGAAAATGCACGGTGCTTAGCCAATAGACGGGCCGTTTCCAGCGCATCCGAGGTTTGGCCTGCCAGCCTTGCGGCACGCAAGCGCATTCTCAAAGCCAGCGTGCGGCGACCAGCGCCTAGCGGCAGCTGCTTCAGCCAGTCCATCGCAACGCTCGGCTCGCGATCTTCCAGCGCCCAACGCGCAGCACGCAGTTGAATGCCTTCTTGGGTTTCAAGCACGGTCCGGTTAGCCGTCCCTTCAAGCGCTTGCTGCACGTGCAGGTCACGGACCCTGCGGTTTTGCAAAGATTGAGCGCTTTCGGCCACCAGCAAATGCGCCAATGACCGTAACTGCTGCGATCGGCTCTGTTGATGACCGGAGTCTGCGCCCACATCGGCGATCAACTCATTCATATTTTTTTCTTGCAGCAAAGCGTTCTCTGCTGAGCGCGAAGCACGAATAAAGCGACCGGCCAGCAAGTGTGCCAGAGCGTCCATCAATGCGGCATACATCGCACGCTCTTTTTGCTGGGCGCGCCAGCGCCGGGCCTGCCGCGGCAGAGATACCACCACATTCAAAGTGTTGAGCGCGAAGTGCAGCAGCACAAAAGCAGACACCAACACCAACAGCAGCAAATTGAAGGACAAATCGACTCGGTATGGCGGCCAAAAAAGCGTTACGACGGCGTGGTTATTACCGGCCAACAGGGCCACAGCGACAGCCACTCCAAACAAGGCAACTAACCAAAGTGCGGCGCGCATAAGCTGATTTGATTCCGAAGTCTTAACGGCCGGCGGACGCGGTAGCGAGGGCGGCCAGGGTGTCGTCAAAGCGCGGCAACTCTGTCGTGCGAAGTTGTGCCTGTGTCTGCAACAGCAAGGCTTTGGCGGCCTGCGTCTTGCGCGACGAAGCATCGAAATAACGCGACAGACTGGTCTGCACGCTGGCTAAATCAGAGCGGGCTGCATCACTCTGCCGCGACAACAATGCTAGACGTGCATTGAGTAATTTGAGCTTGATATTTTCGCGCAAGAAGTAAGCCTGCTCAGGCGCCAGCAAGGCAGCCTCGGGCTGGTCAATTCGGCTGACACGTAACAGACTTTGGGCATCTTCTCGCAGGCCCTGTAAAACACGACCTGACCATTTTCTCAAAACCTGAATATCAAAAAAACGCGCAAAATCCGTTCGCAGCGAGTCGGATGACACTTTCGGCAAAGCCAGAGTGGTCACAGATTCGGACGTCGGCGCAGTCAAACCCTCAGCAGGCTGATTCACGCCAAGTAACACATCATTGACCACCGGTAACTCATCAACCTGGCGCACCAGTTCGTCCAACTTGAGCAGCATCGCTGGGACATCGGTCAGGGCCGCGCTCTTGATGCGTTCTGCGTCTTTCACAATGGCGCGTTGCACCGGACTCAACCTTGGCTGAGCAGCACGGGCCAGTCGTTGTTCTGCCGATTTAAGGGCTGCCAGCAAAGGCTCAGCACTGCCCGTCAGTTGTGCCTGTTGCTGTGCCAGCCGCAGGTTGGCTTCCAGCTCAATCACCAAGTTGTCATCCCGTGAGCGCGTCAAACTCTGCATCAAATCTTCGAGCTGGCCACGCTGCAGGCTGACCTCACTGAGCCGGTTTTCAGTGACGGCGAGACGCGCCGACAATTCACGACTGCTCTCTTGCGCTTGCCGTGCCAGTGTCCGCGCTTCGATGGCTTGGGTGCCAGTGTCGGTGCTGCGGCGCGCAAGTTCTTCTTGAATGTGGCCGAGCTTTTGCCACAATAGCAAGCTACCCAAAGCACCCGACAGCGCCAGTATCAGAACACCCAGCGCCCACGTGCCGGAGCGCCACCAAGTGCTTGCGACGGCGTTGTCAGGACCAGCCGAAGCGGTAGAAGTTGGTTTAAAAGGAGTGTCGCTCATGGATGCAGCAATTCTATCGATGCCACGATGTCGTCAAGCGCCGGTCGTGACTCGATAACAACACCCCATCCCGCCGCCTGTGCCGCTTGGGCGATTCTGCTGTGGGTGGCGATGGCTCTGGCCTGCGACCAGTCGGCCACTGGAGGCAAATGCGCCAAGGCTTCAGAACTGCTGAACAGCCAGACCGACCCATCGCGTTGGCTGGCGACTATACGCCGCTGCTGCGCCTCCGTGAAACGCGGTGCACGGCGCTCATAAACCACCACGAACTCAACTGAAGCACCGGCATTTTCAAGCTGCCGCGCCAGCCACTCACGACCCGTCGCAGCAGCGTCAGAAGTGCTGTTGTGAGCGCTTTGGCCCCGCACGATCAACACGTGTTGGCCCACCCAATCCCGCTGTCCGATGACTTGCCACAAAGCTTCGGAGTCAAACTGCGCGGCGTCGGCGGGAGGCGTGTCGATCTGCGCCGCAGGCACACCCTGTGCCGTTAACACCTGCGCGGTGCCTGGGCCGGGGGCCATGAAACGGACATGGGGCAACCATGCCAAGTCCCGCGTGTTTGAATCTGCGCTCAAATGCTGGGCCGCAAAAAAATGCTCAACTGCATTACCGCTGACAAACATCACGGCTGCGTAGCGGTCCAAATGCGCCCACGCAGCACGCGCAGCGGTTAGTTCACCCACGCTGGCAATTTCAATCAGAGGCAGGGTTTCGGCGCTGATGCCGCGCTGCTCCAGTTGGTCGACCCAGCGCTGAGCATCCGGCGCAGGCCGGGTGACGATGACGCTGGCAACTCGATCAGTGGTGTTTTCAAGAGTTGGCATTTGAAGACCAGACAGCCCCCCCGGCGCGCAGCAGAGCGGCCACGTGCTCCCCAAGCGCTTCGGCCTCAGCAAAATCGCGCACCAGCGCTTGGTACTGCACCCGCACTAACGGTGCGACCGCGGTAGATACGGTGCTTTGAACGGCGTCGAGACCCGCAGAACCGGGGTCGCCCCAAGCGGCTTCCAGTCGCATACCGTCAGCCGTCGGGCCACGCGTGAAAGCGGCCAGCGGCATCGAACAACTGCCGCCCATGGCGCGCGACACCGTGCGCTCAGCGGTCACAGCCAGCCAAGTGGGCTGGTGCGCCAGCAAGGCCAGTGCTTCGATCAAGTCTTGGCGATCCGCTCGCACTTCAATGCCGAGTGCGCCCTGTCCAGCTGCGGGCAGCATCGTATCAGGCTCAAAGATGGCGCGAATGCGGCTGTCGAGCTTCAAGCGCTTGAGTCCGGCAGCGGCCAGCACGATCGCATCGTACTGGCCTTCGTCAAGCTTGCGCAGACGGGTGTCGAGATTGCCACGCAAGGGCTCAATGCGCAGGTCAGGCCGCAATGACTTCAAAATCACCAAGCGACGCAAGCTTGACGTACCCACCACCGCACCCACCGGCAAAGCAGCCAACGTCGCATGGTGATTCGACACAAAAGCATCGCGTGGATCTTCGCGCTCCATCACGCTAGCCAAGGCAAAACCAGCCGGCAAATCCATCGGCACATCTTTCAGCGAATGGACGGCAAGGTCAGCGCGACCATCCAGCAGCGCCGTCTCAAGCTCCTTGACGAACAAGCCCTTGCCGCCGACTTTGCTCAACGACCGGTCCAGAATCTGGTCGCCCAGGGTGGTCATGCCGAGCAGTTCAACCTGCCAGCCCAAGCGGCTTTCAAGCAAGGCCTTGACGTGCTCTGCCTGCCACAGTGCCAAGCGGCTCTCTCGGGTCGCAATGACAACTTTCTTGACGTCTGCCGTCCCTGCTAAATGTGTATGTTCGACCACTGGTAACTGCCTTGTTAACTTTCAATTCAGTGAATGCTAGCATGCAGCCTTTTGTACAACACGGCGGCGACATGGCGACTTCAACACGGGTAAAACCTTCTTCAACGCCAGCCGCACCCAGCGCACGCACCAAGGACAACGAGCGGCCACTGGTCGAAGACATCCGCCTGCTCGGACGCATTTTGGGCGATGTCATCCGCGAACAAGAGGGCGTCGCCGCCTATGAACTGATCGAGCAGGTGCGTAAGCTCTCCGTGAGCTTCCGGCGCGACGCCGATGCAGAGGCCGACAAGACCTTGAAAAAACTGCTCAAAGGGCTGAGCGGTGAGCAGACGGTCAGTGTCATCCGCGCCTTTACCTATTTCAGCCATTTGGCGAATCTGGCCGAAGACCGGCACCACATTCGCCGCCGCGCCATCCATGAACGCGCTGGCGACACGCAAGAAGGCAGCATTGACGTCGCACTGGCGCGGCTGCGATGGGCCGGTATTTCGCCCAAAACCATTTCTCAGACACTGGCAAAAAGCTATGTCTCGCCGGTGCTGACCGCGCACCCGACCGAAGTCCAGCGCAAAAGCATTTTGGACGCCGAGCGTGGCATTGCCCAACTGCTCACAGGCCGCGACGAAATCAAAGCCTGCGCCGCCGCAGTCAACGCCGCCAAAGACCTGCTCAGCCCGCGCGAACTCGCTGCCAACGAGGCGCAGCTGCGCGCCCGCGTGATGCAGCTCTGGCAAACCCGTCTGCTGCGCTTTTCCAAACTCACGGTGGCCGACGAGATCGAGAACGCCCTGAGTTATTACGAATCGACTTTTTTGCGCGAAATTCCCAAGCTCTATGCAGACCTTGAGCGCGAATTGGGCAACCAACCCGTGCACAGTTTTTTGCGCATGGGCCAGTGGATTGGCGGCGACCGCGATGGCAACCCCAACGTCAGCGCCGAAACCCTCGAGTACGCCTTGCGCAGGCAAGCCGAAATGGCGCTACGCCACTACCTCACCGAAGTGCATTACTTGGGTGGCGAGTTGTCCGTTTCAGCCATGCTGGTAAAGGTCAGCCCGGCGATGCAAGCGTTGGCGGAAAGCTCGCCAGACACCAATGAACACCGGGTTGACGAACCCTATCGCCGCGCCCTCACCGGCATCTACGCGCGACTCGCCGCCACGCTCAAAGAACTCTCTGGCGGTGACGCCGCGCGCCATGCTGTGGCACCTCAAAACCCGTACCTCCAAGCCAGCGATTTTCTGGTTGATCTGCGGACCATCAAAGCCTCGCTGATGGCGCACCACGGCGCGGCGCTCGTCACGCAGCGCCTGCACCCGCTGATCCGAGCAGTCGAGGTGTTTGGCTTTCATCTTGCCACCATCGATTTACGCCAAAACTCAGACAAGCATGAAGAAGTCGTGGCGGAACTTCTGGCCACCGCGCGCCTTGAATCGAATTACGCAGCTTTGAGCGAAACCGACAAGCGCACGCTGCTGCTGAAACTGCTCGGCGACGCTCGCGCACTGCGCGTCATCGGTGCGGATTATTCAGACTTGACCCGAAGCGAATTAGCGATTTTCGAAGCTGCTTTGAGGGCACGCCAACGCTACGGCCATGAGGCGATTCGGCACTACATCATCAGCCACGCCGAAACCGTCAGCGACCTGCTCGAAGTGCTGCTGCTGCAAAAAGAAGTAGGCCTCATACACGGCACGCTAGATGCCACTCACGACCTGATCGTGGTGCCGCTGTTTGAAACCATTGAAGACCTGCGCAATGCGGCACACATCATGCGCGATTTTTACAACTTGCCCGGCATGGCTAAGCAAGTGCAACGCAGCGGCGCTGAGCAAGACATCATGCTCGGTTACTCCGACAGCAACAAAGACGGCGGTATTTTCACCAGCAACTGGGAACTGTACAAGGCGGAGATAGCGCTGGTTGAACTCTTTGACGAACTGGCTCTTTCGCACAACATTCAGCTGCGCATGTTTCATGGGCGTGGCGGCACAGTCGGCCGTGGCGGCGGCCCCAGCTATGAGGCTATTTTGGCGCAGCCGCCGGGCACGGTGCGAGGCCAAATTCGCCTGACCGAGCAAGGCGAAGTGATTGGCTCCAAGTACGCCAACCCAGAAATCGGCCGCCGCAACCTCGAAACACTGGTTGCCGCCACGCTAGAGGCCACGCTGCTGCAACCCACCAAACCAGCCAGCCAAGCTTTTCTGGACACCGCCAGCCTGCTCTCAGCCGCCAGCATGGCCGCCTACCGCGCACTGGTCTTTGACACGCCGGGCTTCACAGACTATTTCTTCAGCGCCACGCCGATCCGCGAAATCGCCGAACTCAACATCGGCTCACGCCCTGCGTCTCGCAAGCCGACACAAAAGATTGAAGACCTGCGCGCCATTCCCTGGGGCTTCAGCTGGGGCCAGTGCCGCTTGGCCTTGCCCGGCTGGTACGGCTTTGGCTCGGCAGTCGAGAGATGGTTGGAGGGTAGTTCAAAGAACCCGAAAACCCGCAAAGAAAACCTTGCGATGCTGCAAAAAATGTACAAGCAGTGGCCCTTTTTTCGGACCCTGCTCAGCAACATGGACATGGTGCTGGCCAAGAGTGATTTGGCACTGGCATCGCGCTACGCTGAGCTGATGGGCGATACGCGATTGCGCAAAAAAATCTTCTCAGCCATTGAAGCCGAGTGGCAACTTACCGCTGATGCGCTCAGCCAGATCACCGGAGAAAAGCAGCGGCTGGCCGGGAACACGGCACTGCAGCGCTCCATCCGCCACCGCTTCCCCTACATCGACCCGCTGCACCATTTGCAGGTCGAATTGATCCGTCGCTACCGCGACGGAAAAGCCGACGAACGCGTGCAGCGCGGCATCCATATTTCGATCAACGGCATTGCGGCGGGCTTGCGCAATACCGGTTGATACGGGAAATCGGCATGAACCCAGAGGCATCGGCCAGGGGCTGGCCTCCTACAGTGAGCGGGGAACGGCGCGTCTTTGTAGGAGGCTAGCCCCTGGCCGATTCCCCGCTCCTACGGGGAACGTAAACGTGAACGTGGGTAAGAAATGGAGCGGAGGCAAGAATAAGGCTGGGCTCGGCGTGTATTTTCGTAGGAGGCCAGCCCCTGGCCGATTCCCCGCGACCGCTAGGCCAGATAAAATCAGCGGGTTGACTTTGTACCCGCTTGCTTCAGCTTGTCTGGTGCAACCTCCCCATTTCACCGCTCCCGCCCGCTCGTCATGCCCTAGAAGCGTGGCCTTGAAAGTTCTTCCGTGAATCAATTCGACAAAAAATCCCAAGCTTGGTCAGCCCTGTTTTCAGAGCCCATGAGCGACCTTGTCAAGCGCTACACCTCCAGCGTATTTTTTGACAAACGCCTGTGGCAAGCTGACATCACCGGCTCACTGGCCCACGCCGACATGTTGGCGGTGCAGGGCATCATTGCGGCCGCCGACCACGCTTCCATCAAAAACGGCATGGCGCAGATCACGACTGAAATCGAGTCCGGTGCGTTCGAGTGGAAACTGGATCTTGAAGACGTTCACCTCAACATCGAAGCACGCTTAACGCAACTGGTAGGTGACGCCGGCAAACGCCTGCACACCGGCCGCAGCCGCAACGACCAGGTCGCCACCGATGTGCGGCTTTGGCTGCGCGGTGAGATTGATTTGATAGGCAAATTGCTGATCGAGTTGCAAACTGCCTTGGTGAATATCGCCGAGAAAAATGTCGAGGTTATTCTGCCCGGCTTCACGCATTTGCAAGTCGCGCAACCGGTGAGCTTTGGCCACCACATGCTGGCGTATGTCGAGATGTTTGCACGCGATGCCGAGCGCATGCTCGACGTGCGCAAGCGCGTGAATCGCCTGCCCTTGGGTGCGGCTGCATTGGCCGGTACCAGCTACCCGCTGGACCGTGAGCACGTGGCGCGCGCGCTCGGCATGGTCGACACGCAAGGCCTGCCTGCGGTTTGCCAAAACAGCTTGGACGCGGTCAGCGACCGTGACTTCGCCATTGAGTTCACGGCAGCCGCCACGCTGGCGATGGTGCATACCAGCCGCCTCAGTGAAGAGCTGATTTTGTGGATGAGCCAGAGCTTTGGCTTCATCGATCTGGCCGACCGTTTTTGCACTGGGTCATCGATCATGCCGCAGAAGAAAAACCCGGACGTGCCCGAACTCGCCCGCGGCAAAACCGGCCGCGTGGTCGGCCATTTGATGGGCTTGGTGACGCTGATGAAGGGCCAACCACTGGCCTACAACAAAGACAATCAGGAAGACAAAGAGCCGCTGTTTGACACCGTCGACACGCTGAAAGACACGCTGCGCATTTTTGCCGAGATGGTCGGCGGCATCACCGTCAAACCTGAAGCCATGGAACGCGCCGCCTTGAAAGGCTACGCCACCGCCACTGACTTAGCCGACTACATGGTCAAAAAAGGCCTGCCTTTCCGTGACGCCCATGAAGCTGTCGCCCACGCCGTTAAAACCGCCATCGGTCAAGGCGTTGATTTGTCAGAACTGCCACTGGCCACACTGCAAAGCTTCAACCCCAAAATCGAGCAAGACGTTTACGAAGTGCTCAGCCTGCGCGGTTCACTGAACGCCCGCAACACCTTGGGCGGCACAGCACCGGCGCAGGTGCGGGCGCAGATTGCGCGGCATCGCGGGCGTTTGCAGTAGATTGAGATTAGTGGACTGCCGCGCTTCGCTCGCAGTGACGGGAGTGAGGG
>CANFJF010000104.1 GCA_947447355.1 Comamonadaceae bacterium | reverse complement strand
GCGCTATGGCGTGGTGGCGTTTGATGTGCAGCAGCGCGCCGTCAGCATTGAAGAAAAGCCCCTGCAGCCCAAAAGTAATTACGCGGTGACTGGTTTGTATTTTTATGACAACCAGGTGTGCGACATTGCCGCCGACATGGCGCCCTCGCCTCGCGGTGAGCTTGAAATTACCGATGTCAACCGGCGCTATTTGGAGCTGGGTCAGTTGAACGTGGAGATCATGGGCAGGGGCTACGCTTGGCTAGACACCGGCACCCACGACAGCCTGCTAGACGCAGCCAGCTTCATCAGCACCCTGCAAAAGCGCCAGGGCCTGCAGGTGTGCAGCCCCGAAGAAATCGCCTTTGCCCAAAAGTGGATTGACGCCGCGCAGATTCAACGGCTGGCGGCGCCGCTGGCCAAGAATGGCTATGGGCAGTACTTGCTGGGGTTGATCAAATAAACCCCCAGCGCACTGCCCGAGGCGCTGATTCTTGTAACCAAGGTGTTCGGCGACGCCCTGTGGTGAGAAACTTTGGCCAGCAGAAGACTGTCGCGCATGAACGGCTAATGCTGGAGCCCCGGCACCTTGACCCAGTGTGGGCACGTCAGCTGGGTTTGGCGGTTAGAGCTCGTGCGGTTAATGCGTTTGACGAGCGGATTGTGATGGTGAAGACGCTGGGGTTTACGGGTGTTGATATACAATAAAATTTTGTATATCCAACAAAGGAGCATCATGCAAGTTTCAAAATGGGGAAACTCGTTGGCGGTCAGGTTTCCGGCCAGCTTGGTGCAAGCACTCGATCTGAAAGAAGGCGAAGAGATTGACCTTCACCTTGTCGGCGCCCGGTCTTTTGAAGTTGCCAAAAAGCCGTCGGTACATGAACTGCTGGCGCGGTTGCACCAGTTTCGTGGCAGGCTGCCGCCAGATTTTCATTTTGACCGGCTTGAGGCCAATGAACGTGAAGACAGGCCGTGAGCCAGCCCTTTCTCGATAGCAACGTCGTTTTGTATCTCTTGTCTTGCGATGCGGCAAAAGCTGACCGGGCACAAGCCCTGCTGGAAGCGGGAGGTGTCATCAGCGTCCAGGTGCTCAATGAAGTGACTTCTATTTGTCTGCGCAAGCTCAAGATGCCTTGGCTAGAAGTTGAGGCCCTGCTGCTGGCCGTCAAGGCGGCCTGTGAGGTGATGCCGCTGACGGTCGCCTCGCATGAAAAGGCGGTCGAGTTGGCCAAGCGGTTCCAGTTGTCGTTTTATGACGCCAACATAGTTGCCTCTGCGCTCCTATCAGGCGCACCCGTGCTGCTGTCTGAAGACATGCACAGCGGCATGCAGATCGACAGGCTTTTTATCCAAAATCCGTTTAAAAAGTAGCTTCGTATTTCGTATTAATTGGGCTCAGACCCCATTCCTTGACCCCATTCCTTTGAGCGCCTGCACCTTGACCTGGTGTGGGCGCGACTGCTGGGGTTGGTGGGGTGAGTGTTAAGTTCAATGGAGGCAGGTCAGGCAGCGACGACCCAGTTGTCCAGTTGCAGGCCCGGCACCTTGGCAAACTCGCGGGTGTTGTTGGTGACCAGCAGGGCCTGCTGACTCAGCGCATGGGCGGCAATCATGGTGTCAAGCGATCCAATGGGCGTGCCACGGCGCTCCAGGTCGGCGCGCAAGTCGCCATAGATCCACATGGCGGCGGCGTCAAACGGCATAATTGTCAATGGGGCCAGAAACATGTCCAGCGCCTCACGGTTGCGCGCCGAGCCACTTTTAGCCACACCAAAGGCCAGTTCTGCGGCCACCACGCTGCACAAGCCGATGTCGCCCAGCCTGTACTGCTGAAAGCGTGCCAGCACCGCAGGCGGTTTGGCGTTGATGATGTAAATGCAGATGTTGGTGTCGAGCAGGATCATGGCTTGATGTCGCCACGGACCTGCTCGTCAGGCTGCTGGCGCGTCAATTCAAAGCCAGGCTCAAAGGCGGCGAGTCCGGCCTCAAGCGTTTTCCATGGGTCGTCTACGGGTAGCAAAAGCACGCCATTGCCAAAATGTTTGACCACGACCTCGGCACCGGTAAACCGGTACGCTTTGGGCAGTCGAACAGCTTGGCTACGGCCTGATTGAAAAAGACGTGCAGTGTCCATGGGGCGCTCCTGAAATGATACCTACCAATGATAGCCACCCGTTCGCACCTTGTCCACCATTGACCGTTGCCGGTCGCAGCGGCGTTGCAGCCTCAGGTGCGGGACATACGAGCGCGGGCGCAAGTCGAGGTTCGACTACGGCGAGTATCCAGCGGCAACTTTGGGGATACAAAACCAGTCGGCGACGGTGTCTCGGAGCTGCGCGTTGATGTCGGTGATGGCTACCGGGTGTATTACGGCAAACATGGCCGGGAGCTGGTTATTTTGCTGAACGGCGGAGATAAGGGCCCGCAGCAGTCAGACATTGCCCTTGCCAAGACCTACTGGACTGACTGGAAACGGAGAAATTCATGACAAAGAAAGCATTGGCCGCATCGGTTTCCCACACGGCTGAAACCATCAAAGAGCTGCGTGTTGGCCTCACCCTTGTCACGATTCGACCAAAAGCACATAATTACGTGTTGCACTTAGTTGAGTGTTATTTTCCTGGAGATCAATATGGCCGAAACCGTTAATTTCACTGGCTCTGTCGACCGTGCGCTGCTCAAGCGCGCCAAGGTCATAGCGGCCAAGTCTGATACCTCGGTCAATGCGCTATTTAATGCGGAACTCCGGCATCTTGTTGAGACATTTGAGTCTGCAGAGGCTTCGAACAATCACAATTTCAAAACGTTGCTCGACTTCTCCTTGGGGCGTGCCGACGGCAACGACACCCTGGTAGCGTTAGGGCTTGATAGCCAGGAAGATCTATTTTTGCTGATGGCGCAGGCACACTTGCCTATGCCACGCTTGCCACAGGCCACAACGCAAGCAATGGTGGACAGTCTGAACGAATTAACGCCTTAAGCGGGCTGGCGCAGACAGGTCATGACAAACATCCTCTTGTTGCCAGATGCTGGGCCGCTGATAACGCTGGCCTACGCGCAATCTCTTGATTTACTATTTAAACCGGGGTGGCCCGTGCGTATTGTCGATATGGTGCTGGAAGAGGTAACGCGCAACCAGACGCCCACCAGTCAAGCCATTGCCGACTGGGTCAAAGTGAAGAACTTGCAAGTGGTGCCGACCAAAACTTGGGCACACCTCAAGCACTTGCAGGCGACCGGTCTCGCACCGCCGAGAAAGTCGAACCTCGGAGAAATCGCCATCCAAGAGGCCATGAATGATTTTGCGCTGATTGATCCGCCACCAACAGGCGTATTCCTCTTTGAGGACCACAAAATTGCCCGCGCGAGTTTTTTGCTGCCGGCGCAATGCCGCAAAGTCAGTACACGGGCTTTTTTGATTTTTCTGGAACAAAAAGGTTGGCTGGCGTCAGCAGTAGAAGTAGAGCGAAAAGCCATTTTGAATGGTCGAAATTTTTCAAAACTGCGCTTCCCAAGTTAGCGGCTGGGACGAATCCGAGCTGCTGGCCAAGTCCCGCGCTGTCGGCTTGGAGGGCACCGCAGTAATGGTCGAGCTTGGCAACTGGCCCTACAGCAGCATGCAAGAGGAGCAAGGCAACCCATGACCCCAACTGCATGGATTGCCGCGTCGTTCCTCCAAAGACGAAGGGTTTAGGGCGAGTTGGACAGGTAATAATGAAAGTAGCGCCTGAGAAAAAATACAAGCCCATGCCTCAAAACACAAAGCAACCAACCGTGAACGCCACACTCGCAGAGAGGAATGCATTGATGCAGGTCCTTCAGACCGAAACGGCGCTTGAGTTTTCTGTGCTTGTTGGTAGCCGTGCCACCGGCACAGCGCGTGTTGACAGCGACTGGGACATCGCCCTGCAGTGGTCACCGGGACTCGATTTGATAAGCATGCTGGGCCAGACAGAGACACTGCGGCGCAACTTAGCCAACGTACTACGGATACCCCCCGAAAAAATTGACCTGATTGAACTGCGCCGCGCTAACTTGGCCATGCGTGCCAGCGTGGCCGAAGAGGGCTTGTCTCTCACCGGGCAAAACTCACTGGCTTGGGCGCATTTTTTGCAGCGAACTTGGCGCGACATGGAAGATTTTTATTGGAGTAAAAGCCATGCGGCTTGACCTGTACCAGACGGAGACTGCCCGAAACAGGTACATCGACATGCATCAAATAACAGCCCTAATCAAAAGCCCAGTTGGCCTCGACTGACTGCGGCGTCACGCTCAGGCGCATGCCGGATTGCTTGTGTTGGTCAGTCAGCATGGAGCCGATGGCGTAGCCCAAAAAGGCACCGCCCACAGTGTCCGACACCCAGTGCTCGCGTTTTTGGACTCGCCCGAAAGAGCTGGCAGCAGCCAAGCCGTAGAGCCAGGGCATGTCGTGTTGCTGGGCAAATGGCGTGACCAAAGCAAAGGCGGTGGCCACGTGGTTGGATGCAAAGCCTGACTGGCTGGCGCCACTGGCGAAACCGTCAAAACTAGCATTGCCCTGCCCTTGCGTTGGCCGCGCCCGACCCACGGCATAGCGCGTGGCGAAGTTGATACCGTAGGCGTAGGCGGCGGCGGTGAGTGCCGTTTCTGCGGTGCTGGCCGCAGGATCACCCCCGATGCCGGTGTAAAGCAAACCCGCGCCCAGCGCCAAGGCAACCGGTAAGGCGTTGCTGGCGCTGCCCAGGCTCTTGGACGTGCCGGTCTGGTGCTTTTGCGCCCAGTTGTCGGCCGGTTTGTCCAACAAGCTGGAGGCCAAAATGGCACCTCCGGCCCATAACCACGTAGCGCCCGGAATCCCCCCAATTTGCCGACCCAGCGTCGTGCCGGTGCTGCCGAGCTTTTCAAAGGGGTTGAGCGACGGGTCGGTCAGCACGTAGCTGGTATTTTCTGCGGAGTTGAGGCCCGCCGGGCTGGCCGCGCGGAAGGATAAAGCACGTGAGTCGCGCTGCCGCGTGAGGAAGTCGAGGTTGAAGCTGCGGCTCAGGCGAGCACCGCCGTCGCGCGTGAGTGGATTCCAGACAAAAGAGCCACTGCCCGGTGTAGATTTTGGCAGCAAGACGTCGAACGGCATCGTGACGTAGATACCCTTGTCAAAACTACCTTCACCGAAGACTGCCGCCGACACATTGGTTTTGGTAGCCCAGGCGCCTGCTTTGACGCCGTTTGAGAAGACGCGACTGACATCTAGGGTGGCGCCGACGTCACCTGCTAAGTAGCGACCGGCACTGAGTTTGACCTGCAGGTCTTTGACGCCGGTGTCCCAGTAAAGGGTGGCGTGGCCGGTGTTGACTGTGTAGTCTCTGAAGCCCAGGTCTTGCTGAAAGTCACGCTGGCGCACGTGGTTAACGTCAACACCCCAAGCCAGACGGCTTTGCCACGGGCGGTACAACCACTCAGCGCCAACGCCGCCATACATGGCCTCGAGCATGCCCCCGTAGCCACTCACATAGTGGCCATTGCCTAAGTCTTTGACGTGGGTGAGCTGCAGCAGCGGCATGGTGAGTGCCGAAGTGGTGGCGTATTCGCGCTGGTAGGTCCGCACGCGAGGCAGCTGGCTGGGTGCGTCATAGACAAAGTTGGCGTAGTTGTCGCTTAGGCGCAGGTTGACTGCGCCGGTGAGCCAGGTGCGGTCAGAAAACTTGTACTCCGCTGAGGCCTTGACCCCCAACTGGTAGAGAAGAAAGTTGTCCGGACCGCCCAAAATCTGGGTGTAGCTAGGGCCAATATCACTGCTAAAACGGGCCGTTTTGGCTTGCCAGAACTGGGCTGTATTCGCGTCAGACTCTAGCGGGGCGGCTGTGGTGAGCTGCCCAGCAGACACCCGCTGCGCTGGCAGGCGCAGGGCCGGGGCCTCGACCTGCGTGCGCAGAGTCACCCACTCCGCGCGGTCCACATCGACCTGCGTCATAGGAAGACCGCGCTCTTGCAGCTGCAACACAAAACGGCTGCTCTCGGCTGGGGCATCACGGTGCAGCACGGTGATGGCGCGGTCAATACGTTCTTGCACGTGCGTTGCGGCATCTGTATCGGCCACAACGGTGGTGGTGATGTGTTCTTGCGAGATGCTGCGCACCGACCAGCCGGTGTATTGATCAATACTTTTAGCGCTACCTTGCCAGCCGGCAGACGACAGGTTTGCGGGTGCGCTCGCCTGAACAGGCGGCAACGGAGTGTCCAACAACTTAGGTGAATACAGCTTGTTGAGCCCGCCGTACAGCGTGAAGCCAAGCATGAATGTATTGCCACGCTCCACACCAAAACTGACGTCAATATTAGGTGAGTAACGGTAGACCGCACCAAAATTGAAGGGGCTTTTGGTGACCTGGTTGTTGCCTTGTGGCTGGTGCCGGTAATCGTTACCATCAAGCTCGACCTTGAGAATCCAAGGGTCTGAGGGTGAGTGCCATTGAACACCGCCAAAGGCGGCGGTGGGTCCATGAAACATGCCGCCAAAGCCGACCGTGCCGCCTTGGCCGACGTCATTGGCTGGCCGTGTGTCAAACCTCGCGCCCAGCGCTGACAAAGGGTTTTTGAGGTTGCCGCGTGCGCCCATGTAACCCCAACCCAGGCCTAAGCTGGCGTCCCAGTTGCCCCAGCGTTTGTTGGCGACCACGTATTCGCCGGCAAAGAGGCCTGTACCGCCGAGATCGCGCAGGCCAACCGCGAGTTGCGGCCACAGGCTGGATTCCTCGCGAATGCGCAGTTTCAAGTCGATGGACTTGTCTTTGTAGGACTGGTTGCCGGCAATGTCAGGGCCATAAAGACGGTTCGACACGTCGGTATACCTGAACCCTGTTTCCAGCCAATCTAAGGGCTGAAACATGACGGTACCGCTGTTGTAAGGGGTCACGTGGCTGAAATGAAAACGAATCTCGCCCGCTGGGGCCATGCGGGCGGTGGGGGTTTGCAGTAGGCCAACTTCGCCCCAGTCACTGGCCGTGGTTTGCGCAGCACGTGCGCGTGCTGTGGGGGCCCTCGGCAATACAGTGTTGTGTGTGGGCGTCTTGGGCAAAGTGACCTCACCGGGCAACTGGGTGGCCAGAAAGCGGGCCAAGTTATCCGAGGTGTTGTTGGAGATGCCAGCCTGACGTGCAGGCGCCCAAATCCAAGCGCCGGGGCCGGGCTCGGCTTGGGGTGTCAAGCTCCATGGGGAAATGCCGTAGCGGGTTGTACGACCATCAGGCTGTGCAATCCAGGCCCAGTCCACTTGGCTGCTACCGGGTGTACCCAGGCAGGCGCGCAAGTAGTCTTGAATGAGCGCACCTGAAATATGGGCGGCGTTGCAGAGCTGACCGGATTCAGTGACCACGGTGACATAGCTGGGCCTAGGCAGCAAGATGACGCTGTGCCCGTCTTGCAGGATCGGGTCTTGCTGCGGGGCCGACTGCAGCCAGCGCGCGTCGGCATTGGCCACAGTGAGTCGCCCCGTGAGCGGCAGACTCAATAACCAGTTGCTGGGCAGGTGCTGTGCGTTTAAGCCCTGAACAACGGCTTGTCGCAGATGACCCTGCTGTACGCGCTCAGCTTGCACCCGCCAATGGAGCGACGTGGTGTCGGCGTTGGGGTTCGCGTTGCGCAGCAGCCAGTTGCTCAGGCGCTCACCGGGGACGATGGTGGCCTGGACGGGAGCCGCCCAACAGACGATGCAGATGATGGAAGCTTGTGCAATGCTATTGAGCTGGGAAGAAATCTTAAAATTCACAAGGATTCTTCTTGGGCTGGCCAGAGCTGCAACTTGAGGCAAAAAGTAGCGGACAAACACTGCTGCGAATAAACCACGGCGGGCTGACCGCGGTAGTCACCCCAAGCAAACAATGACGGAGGCAATGAAGGTTCGCGGGAATTCAACGTGGTTTCATGGAACCAGCGGTAGGCATTGGCATGTTCACGGGGCAAAAAGGCGGGCCACTGGACGCTAGGCAAGCCATCCAGTGGCGTGAGTTGAAGACGATCTGAGAGCGAATAGTAGTGCCCAGGCATCTCATCACGATACCGGTTGTAAAAACCGCCTTCTGGCGGCACGTCCGACCAAGCGGGCGGTGCAGCTGAAAACCGAACAGCCCGCCAGTTGGTTTCTAGCCCAGTGGTGCTGACGATGCGGCCGTTTTGGAGCTTGATGACCTCATGTTGAGATGAGTACCAGACTTGAATATCGCCAAGCGGGTCTGGGTCAACGTAACCCAACACCATCAAGGCCGGAGCTTGGCCTTTAGCTTGAACCCGAAGGTAGCGGTAGGCTGGGTTGAGTTTGACCGTCAAAGTCGAATCTGAATTGTTGCCCAGCGACTCGAAGGCAACAGCTGACAAAATTTCGCCTAAGGGAAGGGTTTTTGAGGTGCACCCGAACAAGGTGATGACCATCAATACCAACAATGAGCGCCGAAGTACAGAATGAGTCAACTTGTTCAGAATACAAAAGAAAAGCGCCCTCAGGCGCTAATGCTGATTCAAATTGTGATTAACGTGAACCAGTCGTGCCCGTAGTTCCCGTCGTTCCCGTAATGTTGTTGCTCGAAACGGAAGCAACTACAGCAGCAGCAGCTACAGCGCCAATAACAATTGTTGAGGTTGCAACAGCACCTACGGCGGCACCAGTGGCTGCACCTGCGCCAGCACCGGCAGCAGTGGCGGTACTGGCACCAGTTGTGCCAGTGGTAGCCGCGGATGTAGCGGCTGGTGCCTGTGCCCACACGAATGAAGAGGATAGGGCCAGAGCAGCGACAGAAGCAAAAACGAGCTTGTTGATTTTCATATTGGCCTAAAGTTTTTGATTAGCGATATTGATACTTTTGATGTTACACCGAAGATCATAAGTTACAAAAATAATCGTCATTAAAAAATTTTGAGACGGCGGATGTCAAGCGGAACCTTTCAATGAGACGCTGTTTCTTAAACAAGTTGGGTTGGTTTTTAGCCCCTTGCAGGGCTTTTTACGGCCAGTTAGAGCACTCATCACTGCGCTCCATCAGTTTTCCGCGCACCAGTCACAAGTTCGACAGCGCAAACGGCGCAATGAGTTGAGTGATGCCCAAGTCGCTAGAAACATAGAGGCGATAGGCAAGATGGCCCCAGTACCACGATGACCTGCAACGGTAAAAGCCAACGCCCTACGCAGAGACTCTTACCGCACTGACGTTTGCCAAATTCGCCATAGCCGAAGGTGCAGGCATTCCAACGATCTGCGGAGTGTCTCATGACCTCATTTCTATGGGCACTACTTTTGGTGACGTTCAGCCTGACCGCGCGCGCAGAAACTGCTGGCAATGCGATGACGGCTGCTGCAGTTGACACGGCATCTACCGCAGCGGCAATTTCGTCCGGGTTTACGGAGTTGAATCCCCTCGGCTTTGTAGGAACAGTTGTGACGAAGATGGCTACGATCGCTTACATCAATCAATTGCCGGAAGAAGACCGTGCACACCCCTACGGTTTGGTGTCTTCTCTTTGGGGGGGTGCTGCAGCCAACAACCTGTGCTGGCTCACTGGCGCCGGCCCGCTGTGTTTTGTTTTGGGCATCGTGACAGGTGGCTACCTGTGGAAAAGCGGAGCAGAAGATCGTCAGTTTTGGGCCAGCTGCAAATCAAAGCGTTTGAACAGCCCGGACACACCATGCTCAAGCTCAGAGAAAAATCTT
>CANFJF010000103.1 GCA_947447355.1 Comamonadaceae bacterium | reverse complement strand
TTGAGGACGAAGGGTCATGGTTTCTTTGACATCACAGAGGCTTGGCTTGCGTCCGTATCGTCGGCAAGGCCAGCGTCACCAGCCAGCAAATGATGAGCATGAGCGCTGAACCGATGAGCGGGTAAAGCAGCCCCCCCCAAAGGTATAAAAGTCCCGACAGCAAGGTGCCGATAAAACGCCCCAGCGCATTGGCGGCGTAATAAAAGCCGACGTCTTCAGCGGCCTTTTCGCTGCCGGCATACGCCAAGATCAAGTACGAGTGCACGGACGAATTGACCGCGAAGGCGATGCCGAACAAACCCAGCCCGCCGACCACTACCCACTCAAGATTCGGCACTTGCAGATAAACGGCGATGGCCAGCAGGATCGGCACCATGGCCAAGATGGCTGACCAAGTGCGCGCGGCGGGCACTTCATGGCTGAGTCCGTCGTCGCTGCGCTTGACGATCTGCGGCGCTAAGGCTTGCACCAGACCGTAGCCGATGGTCCAAAGGGCCAAAAATCCACCGACCATCGTGAAGGTCCAGCCCGAGGCGTACAAAAAGACCGGCACACCCACCACAAACCAAACGTCGCGCGCACCAAACAGCACCACCCGCGCCGCTGCCAGTAAATTGATGGCCTGGCTTTTGGCAAACAACTCCTTGGCTGACTTAGACGCTTTGTTCTTGCCCATCAGGCGCGGTACATAGGTCAACACACCGACCAACACCAAGGCCAGGAGAGCCGCCATGGCCCACAAAGCACCGCTGAAACCCAGCGAGTCCAGCAGCAAACCGCCGAGGAAAAAGCCGACGCCCTTCATAGCATTTTTGCTGCCGGTGAACCAAGCCACCCACTTGAACAACTGACCTGAGCCCTGATCTTTGGCTTGGTCTGCCGTGATCTTGATGGCTGACTTGCTGGCCGTCTTGGTCAGGTCTTTGGCAACGCCGCAAATGCCTTGTGCAACGACCACCCAAGCCACGGACATGGCCGCTGTCCATGCTGGGTTGAGCAAAGACAGCAGTAAAAAGCCGCAGATTTGGGTCGTCAAGCCGACTGCCAGCATGCGCGCAATGCCGTAGCGCGTGGCTAACCAGCCGCCGACCAAGTTGGCCGCCACGCCCGCCGCTTCGTACAGCAAAAATAGCAAAGCCAGTGTGAAGGGCGAATAACCCAGACGGTAAAAATGCATCAGCACCAACATGCGCAGCGCGCCGTCAGTGAGCGTGAAGCCCCAGTAGGCGGCGGTGACGATGGCGTAGTTGCGGGTTGGGTTCGACATGGTGCTCAGACGCCCAAGCTTTCCATGTGGCAGGCCAAGTCCACCATGCGGCAGGCGTAGGCCATTTCGTTGTCGTACCAGGCATAAACTTTGAGCAGCGTGCCGTCGGTCACCATGGTGGATAACGCGTCAACAACGGAACTGCGGGTGTCACCAGCGTAATCGGCGCTGACCAAAGGGCGTGCTTCGTAACCCAAGATGCCTGCCAGTGCACCCTTCGCTGCTTCGGCAAACAAGGCGTTCACTTCTTCAACAGTGGTCTCGCGTTTCAGTTCAAACACGCAGTCGGTCAAAGAGGCATTCAAGACCGGCGCGCGGACTGCGTGGCCGTTGAGTTTGCCTTTGAGTTCCGGGTAAATCAGCGCAATTGCGGTGGCGCTGCCGGTGGTTGTCGGAGACAGGCTCATCATGGCGCTGCGGGCCCGGCGCAAGTCTTTGTGTGGCGCATCCACCACCAAGTTGGTGTTGGTCGGGTTGTGGATGGTGGTGATCTGGCCGTGCCGGATGCCGATGTTGTCTTGGATGACTTTGACCACCGGCGCTAAGCAGTTGGTGGTACAAGACGCGGCGGTCACGATGCGGTGGGTGAGCGGGTCGTACAAGTGGTGATTAACACCCACCACGATGTTCAGCACGTTGCCGACTTTGACGGGTGCCGCCACGATGACGCGCTTGGCACCGCGGTCGAAGTGACCTTGCAGCGTTTCTGGGGTGAGGAATTTGCCGGTGCACTCAAGCACCAGCTCAACGCCCAGATCGCCCCAAGGAATCTCAGCGGCAGTGGCATGCGCGCTGAACGACAGTGGCTGCCCATTGATGCGAATGGCGGCTTCACCATCGGCCGCGATGTCTGCGCGCCATTTGCCTTGCACGCTGTCAAATGCGAGCAAGTGGGCCGTGGCTGCTGCGCCGCCTTTCAATTCATTGAGGTGCGAGACTTGCAGGCGATTCGCTTGGCGTGGGTCATCAGAAGGGCGATCCGCTGCACCCATGGCTGCACGCAAGGCCAGCCGGCCAATTCGGCCCATGCCATTGATACCCACTTTCATTGGAAACCTCCTGATGCGTCGACACTTTAATAAACGTTGAATTGTGCTCACTATTTGTGTCAAGTTTGTGACCGTCATTTGAAATTGACATGACGTTGTCACACTCGCTGAATGTAATAAGTACCGAGCTACTCACACGATTCACCTGTTCCATTGGAGTTTTCGCATGGCCCATGATTTTGACGATGACGTCTGCAACACCTCGAACAACGACCATTT
Organism: Comamonadaceae bacterium; assembly: GCA_947447355.1. GTDB lineage: Bacteria > Pseudomonadota > Gammaproteobacteria > Burkholderiales > Burkholderiaceae_C > Polaromonas. Next base: position 7,343 of record CANFJF010000103.1, on the reverse strand, counting down.
TCAGCAAGTCCTGAAGCGCTCACTAGGCAACCCATCGCGCCGCAATCTGATTCGCGGCGGTTTCGGGTTGGCGGCGCTGTCGACGCTGGCCATGCTGCCGGGTTGCGCCAGCTTGATCCCCGCCGCCTCTGCTGGCAAAACCTCGGCGCTGGGTTTTCCGGCGGTTGACAAGAGCCTGCTGGACAACGTGATCTTGCCGCCCGGCTATAGCTACAAAGTGTTGCACGCCAGTGGTGACCCGCTGAATCGCAGCATGGGTGCGTACTCGAACCAAGGGCTGGAGCGCGACGACTGGTCGGCCCGCATTGGCGACCAACATGACGGCATGGACATTTATTACGTCGACCCGGCCGGCAAGTACTCGGCCAAGGACACCGGCCGTGCAGTGCTTAGTGTGAACCACGAAAGCTCGGCCGAGGCGCATTTTCTACACCCTAAAGGCCAGACTTCTAACGGCGTCAGCGGTAGCAAGTTTGACCAGTTCGGCAAGTGGGATCTTGGCAGCCGACCAGAGCTTGAAGCCCTGAAAGAAATCAATTTGCACGGGGTGTCGATTGTCGAACTCAGCAAGACGGCAGCTGGCTGGACTTACAAGCTGGACTCGCCCCTGAACCGCCGCATCACACCGGAGACACCTGCTCGCATCACCGGGCCGGCCGTGCATCTGGCTGATATTAAGGCGCTGATGAGCACCCGCTATGACCGCAGCGGTGCGACCAGTCGTGGTACTTTGAACAACTGCGGTCACGGCAAGACGCCGTGGGGCACTTACCTGGCTTGCGAAGAAAACTGGGCGATGTATTTTCAAATGCCGAAAGACAGTCAAGCTGTCGATGCCAAAACCATGGCGTCGCGCAAGCGTTACGGTGTTGTCAACACGCCCATGACCAGCGCGCAAAAAAATGAACGCACTCAGGGCTGGCACACCGTTTCAAACACAGACGACCGCTTTGCGCGCTGGAACGTCGCTGCCGTCGGCAGCAGCGCCGCCGAAGACTTCCGCAACGAGCCCAACACTTTCGGATTCAACCTCGAAATCGACCCCTTGGCACCGAATGCTGTGCCGGCCAAACGTGTCGCCATGGGACGCTTTGCACACGAGGCCGCAGTTTGTGGTTTGCCCAAAGAAGGCGCACCCTTGGCCTTTTACATGGGCTGCGATTCGCGCAACGAATACATTTACAAATTCGTCACGACGGCTGTCTGGGACGCCAAGGACATTGGCGGCGGCATGGCGGCTGGCGATAAATACCTGAACGAAGGAAAGCTGTACGTCGCTAAGTTCAATGCCGACGGTAGCGGTCAGTGGCATGAGCTCACTTTGAGCGACCCGCGTATTGCCAAGCACAGCGCTTACTCGTTTGCCAATCAGGCTGACGTCTTGGTCAACGCACGCCATGCGGCCGATGCGGTTGGGGCGACCAAGATGGACCGACCTGAGTGGGGCGCGGTCAACCACCGCAATGGTGAAATTTACTTCTCGCTGACCAATAACAACGCCAGCAATCGCACACCGACCAAGGTCGATGCAGCCAATCCGCGGGCCTACATGGATGTCGATGGCAAAAAAGGTGCTGGCAATCCCAACGGCCACATCATCCGTTTCAAGGAAGACGCCAACCGCTCCGCGGCCGCCAGTTTCGCGTGGGATATTTTTGTCTTCGGCGCTGAAGAAGATGCTGGCGATGCCAACCTTTCGAAGCTGACGACCAAGAACTCCTTCTCCTCACCCGACGGTTTGTGGTTCAGCAAGGCGACTGGTATTTGCTGGATCCAGACCGACGACGGTGCCATGACCGACGAGACCAACTGCATGCTGCTGGCGGCCGTGCCAGGGCAGGTGGGCGACGGTGGCAAGGTCACGGTCAACAACCGCATGACGATCGATGGCGCTGAGGTGACCGGGACGCAAGACACCTTCATCGGCGCGACGTTGGGCGAAGCCAGACTGCGCCGTTTCTTGGTGGCGCCTAAAGGCGCTGAAGTCACGGGCATCACGGAGACCGAAGACGGCAAGACCTTGTTTGTGAACATCCAGCATCCCGGCGAGGACACGCCTGCACTGGGCGGCTCTGCGCAGTTTGATGTGCAAAGTCTGTGGCCAGGTAACCAAGGCTACGGTGCGGCAGGTCGCCCTCGCTCCGCGACGATTGTGATCACGCGAAACGATGGTGGTTTGATCGGCATCTGAGTCTTTCGCTTGTCAAGAAATTTTCATGAAATAGACACGGGCCTGACACATGGCGTGAGCACAATCTCTTGGCAACAAGAAAAAAGTGCTTGCCCAAGAAAGGCCTCTTCATGACACTTTCGGAACACAACTGATGCGCGCCGTACTTGATTCTTTCAGCGGAAATTTCCCACCTCCATCGCCTGATGATGAAGAGGAAACCGGGCAGCGTTTCCGGACGATTTTCATCTCAGACGTGCACCTTGGAACCCCAAGCTGCCAGGCGCTGGCGTTGATGGATTTTCTGCGCACGCATCCGAGTGATACGCTTTATTTGGTCGGCGACATCATTGATGGCTGGCAGTTGCGTCGCAAGTGGTATTGGCCGCAGTCGCACAACGACGTGGTGCAAAAACTTTTGCGGCGTGTGCGCAAAGGTTGCCGTGTGATTTATGTACCGGGTAACCATGACGAATTTGCACGCGACTTCATTGGGCATCACTTTGGTGGCGTTGAGGTCGTGAAAGAAGCGGTTCACGTCACGGCGGACGGTCGCAGTCTGTGGATCATTCACGGCGACTATTTCGACGCGGTGGTGCAGTGCGCCAAATGGCTGGCTTACTTGGGCGACAACCTGTACGAATTCACGCTCCGGATGAATCGTCACTTCAATTCATTGCGCGCCCGCATGGGTTTGCCGTATTGGTCACTCTCGGCGTACCTGAAGCAAAAGGTCAAATCAGCCCTGAATTACGTCACCGACTTTGAAGTGGCTGTCGCCAAAGAGGCCAAGCGCCGGGGGCATGACGGCGTCTTGTGTGGTCACATCCACCGCGCTGAGATGCGCATGATCAACGGAGTTTTGTATTGCAACGATGGCGACTGGGTCGAGAGCCGCACCGCCTTGGTCGAGCACTTCGATGGACGCCTTGAAATTTTGCATTGGGCGCCTTCGCACGAAGTTCAAAAGCGAAGCGAGACCAGCCCTATGACGGAAGTACAGGTGAGTGCATGAAAATTGCTCTGATCACCGATGCCTGGCTGCCACAGGTGAATGGCGTTGTCACCACCTTGCTGGAACTGGTGCGAGACCTTGAAGGACGCCATCACGATGTGTTGGTGATTCACCCGGGGCAGTTCAAGACGCGCCCTTGTCCGGGCTATGCGGGAATTGATCTGGCCTTGAAGCCCCGTCTTTTTTTAAGCCAGCAGCTCAATGAGTTTGCACCGGATGCGATTCACGTCGCGACTGAAGGCCCGCTGGGCTGGGCTGCTCGCGCGCATTGCATCCAACACAAGCTGCAATTCACCACGGCTTTTCACACCAAGTTTCCTGAAATATTGAAAGCGGCCTTGCGCGTTCCCTTGTGGATGGGCTATGCCTTGTTTCGACATTTTCACAAACCATCGGCGGGCATCATGGTGCCGACGCAAGGGGTGCTGGAGATGCTCAAAACGCGCGGCTTTGAACAATTGCGCAGTTGGACGCACGGCGTCGACACCGATTTATTTCGCTTTCATGAAAGCGCCAGGCTCTACCCGCAATTCGAAGAACTGGAACGCCCTGTTTCGCTCTTTGTCGGGCGCGTTTCGTATGAAAAAAACATCGAGACTTTTCTACAGTTGGACATACCTGGTACCAAGGTGGTGTGTGGTGTGGGACCCTTGGAAGCGTCACTCAAAGCGCGTTATCCGCAAGTGCGCTGGCTCGGTCTTTTGCCCCGCGAAGAGCTGGCCAAGGTGTACGCCGCTGCCGATGTGTTTGTCTTCCCCAGCAAGTCAGAAACTTTTGGATTGGTCATGCTCGAAGCCATGGCTTGTGGAACACCGGTTGCCGCTTATCCGGTGGATGGGCCTTTGGAGGTGCTGGGCACGCGCGAGGGGAACAAGGGTGGCGTCCTTCACGTTGATTTAAAGCAGGCCTTTGCTGCGGCTTTAGACGTTGACCGCGCCCATGCCCGCGAACGGGCGTTGGCGTTCAGTTGGCGACAGGCCGGACAAATGTTCCAAGACAACCTGGTCTCAGCCAGACCTGTCAGTAAGTTTCCGCGTGAGATGGTGGATGTGGTGAGGTCCGCTTAACCCGCTTATGTCGAGGCTCAGTGAGTTTTGAGTCTGTGCGAATAACGACGAACTTGACTAGGGATCCAGTTGATCGTGACTGGTCAAGGCGATGCAGGCTTTGATTTCAGCTCGGAGGTTTTATCAGCTGCGTGTATCCGCTTCGGGGTCAGCGGACGGTCGTTGGCTAACGGCTGGTTTGGAGATGCTCGCGGTAATCGCCAATTCACATCTACGGCAATGCCTTCCATGTCCCGATCAGGCACATAGCGGTTGTAAGGTTTGGCGATCTGCCCCCCAAAAAAAACCTGTAAGTATCTACTTATCTTTAGTCCAAAAAGTTAGATGTAGCTCCGCGATCTCAGCCTCCATCTCTGGCATCGGCCCCACCACACTGATCGCTTTCTGTCCGCACTTAAACACATGGCGGCAGGGCAAATCCATCGTCGGATTTTCGCCGTGGTTACCGGTAAGTGTTAGCAGTCGTGATTCGGTCATGCCGTAGACCAAATTGCCGATGTTGGCCCAGTACTGGGTGCCAGCACACATCGCACACGGCTCGACGGTAGTAACTAGTGTGCATTGCCATAAAAATACTGGCGTGAAGTTGGTAGCGGCCGAGCGGGCCAGCACTGATTCGGCATGGTTGACCGTATCGACATTGCCTTGTTCAGCAAGGACGGTTTCACCATCTGGCGCAACCAAGATCGCACCGAAAGGATGGCGCCCAAGCCCAATTGCTCGCCGGGCGACCTCGTTGGCATGGCGAAGATGGAGAGTGGCTTGCTTCGTATTCATCCTTTTCTCGCTTTCAAAGGTTTGGGTTGATGCGATCTGGCTATGTCAAAGTTAAGTCTCGATTGATGAAGTGAGCGAGCCATAAAAGCAAGACGCGAGTTAGGGTTAAGCTTCATTGAAGTGAACTTGTCTGCCAATCAATAAAACTGAAACGAGACCCCCGGTAGGGGAGCAGGCTTAGGCTGTATGGGGCGGTGTAGGACCGACTTATCCCAAATCTCAAATGCATCGCCAAGTTCCGACATGACGTCTGGATACCGATCAGAGAAGTCGTTGTATTCCCGAATATCTTTAATCAGATTAAAAAGTTGCGTCTTTCCACTGGCGGTGTCACGAAGCAGTTTCCACGGGCCTCGACGCACGGCATCTGCGATGGGTGTCCTCCAGAACAGGGTACGTTCAACAGGATTCCTCATGCCCGATAACACGGGCATCAGATCAATCCCGTCTGATGGATAACGAGGGTCTGGTTCAGCGCCGGCCAAGGCTAGGAACGTAGCGGTCCAGTCCATCGTAATCGCAACCTGCTGGCTCACCTGACGGGCAGGAATCTTCCCGCGCCAGCGTGCAATTCCCGGAACGCGAATGCCACCCTCCCGCAACATGCCGATGTGCCCGGTCAGCGGATACTGATAGGAATAGTGGGCACCACCGTTGTCGCTGGTGAAAACGATCAGGGTATTGCCGTCAAGTCCGTTGTCTTCCACGGTCTTCTGGATTTGAGCCACTCCCTCGTCGAGCGCCTTCATGATCTCTGCGTATATCTCGATTGAACCGCCGTTCATCGTTGATATTGAATCGTGGCACTCTTCTTCCTGGTAGCGCGCCTCCCATGGCCAGTGGGGCGCCGTATAGTGCAAAGACAGGTAGAACGGCTGATTCCTGTTGCGCAGAATGAAGTCACACGCTCGACTGGTCAGAACGTCGGTCAGATAGCCGACCGGACGCGCCGGAGCTTCACCGTCCATCGCCATCAACCGTCCCTCATCATCCTTGTAGCTGAAGTACGCAGCGGCAGTACCAATCGTGCCAAAGTATTCGTCAAAGCCCGACTTCAAGGGTCCGAAATCTGGCGGTTCTCCGCAGTGCCACTTTCCAAACAATCCTGTTCGATAACCAGATTGCGCGAGGAGTCGGGGCAAGGCTGGAAATTCAGGCTCCAGGCCAAGCGAGTTTCCGTGGATCCGCGGCAGTATCGGCTCTGCCAGACCAGCGGGATGGCGGGCAGGATAACGGCCGGTCAAATGAGAAATGCGCGTAGGCGAGCAGGTGGCCGAGCCCGAATAGCAATCCGTCAAGCGCACGCCTTCGGCGGCCAATCGGTCAATAGCTGGCGTCAAATAGTCAGGGCGTCCGTAACAACTTGGATCCGCCCAACCCATATCGTCGGCAAGAATGAAAATGATGTTGGGCTTATTCACGTGAAAGCTCACAATCTTTAAGGGCAATGATGTACCAGTCAGGCATGTCGTGGTTGGCTACCGCCACTCCGATCAGTACTGCGGCAAATTGAATACTTGCTCGTCGCGCAAGGTACCAGGATTGAAGTGACATCAGCATTCCTTGTTGGGTAGATATTCGAACAGCAAGGTGGGAACTTGACAGAAGCTCAAGGTCGTCACAAAAGCAACTGTGAAGTCAGTCTAGGACCAGATCGATGTACTGTCGAGCAGATTGAAGTGACGCTAGCGTTCACTTAAAAAGAACACGAGCTCGCTGGATCAGCGCCCGTCGATGCACTTGAGCAACCTGGTCAGCGCATCTGCGAGCGCCTCGCCAGCCGGCGGGAGCGGGCTGTCCTCGCGGCAGAAAAGCGCCCGCTCCTCAGTCTGAATATTCAGGTCGCGCAAAGGCACAAATACTAGGGTGCCATTCTTGAGTTCATCCTCGATACCGGCGCGCGTTTTTACGGCTATGCCCAGACCGGCAGCTGCCAGCTTGCACATCACCATGGGAGAGTTGGTCTCTACACGCGGAGGCAGGCGCAGTGCTTCGCTACCCAACGCGTGTTCAAGCACGGCGCGTATGCCAATGGAGCGGTCCATCAGCAGCAACGGTAGCCCACATAGCGGCTGCGTCGGCTAGTGATCTCTATTGACCAGTTCAGTCTTTCGCAAGGCCAAGCATCAAGCGACGGTATGGGGATTCATTCGCTAAGATATTTCCTGGTTGACGACAATTACCGTGGCCGGTTAACGACAACTATGTTGGCCGGTTAGAGGCCTTTGCCGGGCGGGTCCGGGAGGCGGGGCTAACGTTGAACCTTCGAACACAAATCGAAGGTAAACGGTATGCCCGGCAAGAGAATCACGGA
>CANFJF010000102.1 GCA_947447355.1 Comamonadaceae bacterium | reverse complement strand
CCAAAGAAAACCGTGCCTTCGTCGGGCCGCGTCTTGCCGGTGATGATGTCCATCATCGTCGTCTTACCTGCGCCGTTGGGGCCGATGATGCAACGCAACTCGCCGGGCGCGATGTCAAGCGAGAGTTTGTTGATGGCTTTGAAACCGTCAAAGCTGACGCTGACATCTTCGAGATAAAGAATCCGGCCGTGGGTGGTGTCAACTTCCCCTTCCGGCTTGGCGATACGGCCGGTACTGGCGTTGCGGCCACCGGATTCTGTGTTGCTTTTGTTGCTGGCCAAAGCGGCCATGCGTTGTTCGACGCGCCTTGCGCCTTGCTCAAGCAGCTCGGGTGTCATGCTGTTTTTCCCTTACGCAATTTTCTCACCAAACCGACCACGCCATTGGGCAAGAACAAGGTCACAGCGATGAAGAGCGTGCCTAAAAAGTACAGCCAGAATTCGGGGTAAGCAACGGTCAGCCAACTCTTGGCGCCGCTAACGATGAAGGCGCCAATGATCGGCCCGATCAAAGTGGCCCGGCCACCGACAGCCGCCCAGATGGCGATTTCAATCGAGTTGGCGGGGCTCATTTCACCCGGGTTGATGATGCCGACCTGCGGCACATACAGCGCGCCGGCAACACCGCACATGATGGCTGAAATGACCCAGATCGTCAGCTTGTAGCCGAGCGGGTTGTAGCCCGAAAACATGACGCGGGTTTCAGCATCGCGTATGGCCTGCAGCACACGACCAAACTTGCTGCGCACCAACCATTTGGAGAACATGAAAAAGCCCAGCAGCGTCAAGCCGGTGATGACAAACAGCAGCATGCGCATGGTCGGCGTGGCCAAAGGCATGTCCAAAATTCGTTTGAAATCCGTGAAGCCATTGTTGCCACCAAAGCCTGTTTCATTGCGAAAAAACAGCAACATGGCGGCAAAGGTCAAAGCCTGCGTGATGATCGAAAAATACACCCCTTTGATGCGCGAGCGAAAGGCGAAGTAACCGAACACAAAAGAAACCACAGCGGGCACCAGCACGATCAAGATCAACGTCGCCACGAAGCTGCCGCTGAAGGTCCAGTGCCAGGGCAAAGTCTTCCAGTCGAGGAACACCATGAAGTCCGGCAATTCGCTTTTGTAGTTGCCGTCCAGACCGATTTGACGCATCAGGTACATGCCCATGACATAGCCGCCAATCGCGAAAAACACACCGTGGCCCAGCGACAAAATACCGGTGTAGCCCCAGATCAAGTCCATCGCTAACGCACAGATGGCGTAGCACATGATCTTGCCCAGCAAGGCCACAGCGTAGGTGCTCATGTGCAAGGGGCTGCCTTCGGGAACCCAGAGATTGAGCGCCGGTGCGACAGCACCAATGACGATCAGCGCGACCATGAAGGCGCTCCAGCCGCTGCGCGTTAACAGCGGTCCCTTAGCGGGAAGGACGATAAATTTTGAAGCCTTGTCAGGGCTCAAAGATGTAGGAATAGTTGCATTCATGGGTGTGAGCTCAAGCTTCCGCAGAGCGGCCTTTCATGGCGAAGATGCCTTGCGGACGTTTCTGGATAAAGATGATGATGAGAACAAGCACGGCGATCTTCGCGAGCACGGCGCCGGTCCAACCTTCTAAAAACTTGTTCAAAATGCCCAAGCCCATGGCGGCGTAAACCGTACCAGCCAGCTGCCCGACACCACCCAACACCACGACCATGAACGAGTCAACGATGTAGCCTTGGCCCAAGTCAGGGCCGACGTTGCCGACCTGACTGAGCGCGCAACCAGCCAAGCCGGCAATGCCAGAACCCAGCGCAAACGCATAGGTATCGATGCGCGCCGTGTTGACGCCCATGCAAGCTGCGATCGGGCGGTTTTGTGTGACACCGCGGACAAACAAACCCAAGCGCGTCCGGCTGATCAGCCACGCCACGCCGAGCAACACGGCAATGGCGAAACCAATGATCACGAGGCGGTTGTATGGCAGTGACAGGTTGCCCATGAGCTGAACGCCGCCGCTCATCCACACTGGGTTTTCAACACCGACGTTTTGCGCCCCAAAGATGCTGCGCACCATTTGCTGCAGCATCAAGCTGATGCCCCAAGTGGCCAAGAGGGTTTCGAGCGGACGACCGTACAAGAAGCGAATCACGCTGCGTTCGAGTGCCGCCCCCATCAGCGCCGATGCCAAGAAAGCCACCGGCACAGCCGCCAATAAATACCAGTCAAACGCGCCGGGCAGATAGGTTTGAAACAACCCTTGCACGACATAGGTGGCGTAGGCACCGATCATCATCAACTCGCCGTGCGCCATGTTGATGACGCCCATCAAGCCATAGGTGATGGCCAACCCCAGCGCCACCAGCAACAAGATAGAACCCAAGCTGATGCCGCTGAAGACGGCGGCTATTTTGTCCCCCCAGGCGAGTGCGGCTTCGACCTTGCGCAAACTGGCAGCCAAGGCTGTTTTAACATCTGCATCCGACTCTTTGGCGAGGCGCTCTAGCAACACGGTTTTGGTACTCGGGTCGCCACTGTCGGCCAGCAAGGCCGCCGCTTGCAAACGCTTAGATTTGTCGCTGCTGCTCAGCAAAATAGCGGCACGCAACTGCCCCAACTGGCTTTTCAGCTGCGGCACGGTTTCGGCAGCGTAGGCTTTTTCAATCAGCGGCAAACGGGCTTCGTCGTTGTCACCGGTCAGGGTCTTGATCGCGGCTTTGCGCAGTGCTTCTTTCGGCGAAAAAAGTTGCAGTGCTGCTAAAGCATTGTCTAACTCACCGCGCATCAGGTTGTTGTTGATGACGTCTTCGGCGTTGTCGGGCAGTGGCACGGCGCTGCCGGAGACCGGGTCAATGGCCTTGTCGTCTTTGACGACCAACACCTGCTCACCGGCGATCTTGACCTCGTCATCGGCCAGGGCCTGAATAAAAGCGAGCGTTGTGTCGTTGGGATCGGAGGCGGCTTTGGCCAAGGCCTGCAAACGGGATTCGCTGCTGCCGACCGCCATGGCTTTGGCCTCTTCAAGTGTCAGCGCGTGCAAACTACCAACGCCCCAAACAAGAGCAGACGTCAGCAGAATTCGCACCATGATCGAGCGCTTAAGCATGAAATTTGACCTGTCTTTGTGCATTTGGAGGGAATTTGAAAGCTGCCGTCTGTGCTCGACTCAAAACCGGGCACAGACGGCAGCTATCGTGAATCGTTTTGTATTTCGGCTGCACCGAACAAGTGCAAGAACTGGACCATGTATCAAGTACAACCAAATAAAAAGCCGCAACCTCGTCTTGACAACAAGGTGCGGCTCGGAGAGAGGTTAAGACCGCTTATTTGCCTGCCACTTTTGCGGGCTCGTCAGGCTTCTTGTCGTTGCCTTCGATGTACGGGCTCCATGGCTTGGCCTTGACCGGACCAGGCGTCTTCCAGACCACATTGAACTGGCCGTCGGCCTTGATCTCACCAATGAACACGGACTTGTGCAGGTGGTGGTTTTTCTCATCCATCTTGGAGACTATGCCGGAAGGTGCCTTGAAGGTCTGACCGGCCATCGCTGCGATGACTTTGTCGGTGTCTGTGGACTTAGCTTTTTCAACCGCCTGCTTCCACATGTTGATGCCGATGTAAGTCGCTTCCATCGGGTCGTTGGTCAACGGCTTGTCCTTGTGGCCGGCGATGTTCTTAGCCTTGGCGTAAGCACTCCACTTGCTGATGAACTCAGTGTTGCTTGGGTTCTTGATCGACTGGAAGTAGTTCCAGGCAGCCAGATGACCCACCAAAGGTTTGGTGTCAACGCCCCGCAGTTCTTCTTCACCGACAGAGAAGGCCACCACTGGCACGTCTTTGGCTTTCAGACCGGCGTTGCCGAGTTCTTTGTAGAACGGCACATTGGAGTCGCCGTTGATGGTTGAAACCACAGCAGTCTTGCCGCCAGCCGAGAACTTCTTCACATCAGCAACGATGGTTTGGTAGTCAGAGTGGCCAAACGGTGTGTACTTTTCGTCGATGTCCTTGTCTGCCACGCCTTTGCTTTTCAGATAAGCGCGCAAGATTTTGTTGGTGGTGCGTGGGTAAACGTAGTCAGTGCCCAGCAAGACCCAACGTTTCGCCGCGCCACCCTCTTTGCTCATCAGGTAATCAACCGCTGGAATCGCTTGCTGGTTAGGCGCTGCGCCTGTGTAAAACACGTTCTTGGAGAGCTCTTCGCCTTCGTACTGCACTGGGTAGAACAGAAGGCCGTTCATTTCTTCGACGACTGGCAACACCGACTTGCGGGAGACCGAAGTCCAGCATCCGAAAATCACCGAGACTTTGTCTTGACCGAGCAGCTGCTTGGTTTTTTCAGCGAACAGCGGCCAGTTGGAAGCTGGGTCGACGATCACTGGCTCGAGCTTTTTGCCGAGCACGCCGCCTTTGGCATTGATCTCGTCAATCGCCATCAGAACGGTGTCTTTCAACACAGTTTCAGAAATAGCCATGGTGCCCGACAGGCTGTGCAAAATGCCGACTTTGATGGTGCCGGCGCCTTGGGCGTAGGCGGACATGCCGGCAAAGCCGGTCAGAGCAACAGCGGCAGTGAGCGCTTTGAGGGCAAAGCGACGTGAATTCAGACCTGACATAAATGTTTCTCCGTTAGGGTGTAAATCGTTTCTCGCTAGGCCCAATGTTCAAGACCTTGGAGCCGGAGCCCCTTGAACACGTTGGCTTAGCGATGATTGGATTTTGGAGAAACCGTGGGGATTGGGAAATACGCCGGGTGGCGTATGCCGAACGTCGTGGGGCGCGAAGAATCGCTGAGGGGCTCAGCTCCTACAAAGGCAAACCCCAACGCATCGGTTTGGCTTGGCTTGGCTTGGCTCGGCTGCAGGAGGCCAGCCTCTGGCCGATCTTGCGAGTGAAGAATCGCTGAGGGGCTCAGCTCCTACAAATGCAAACCCCCAATGCATCGGCTCGGCTCGGCTCGGCTCGGTTTGGCTTGGCTTGACTTGACTGTAGGAGGCCAGCCTCTGGCCGATCTTGCGAGCGTGAATTAGTGCTCTGAAGGCTCTGGCAGCAACTCTGAAGTTGCTTCAGTTTTAACCGCAGGCTCCACAGGTACCAGCGTTGTCACCTCGCGCGAAGTCGAAAAGATATCCCACGCGGCGATGAACATGGCGGCGATCACCGGGCCGATCACAAAGCCGTTCAACCCGAACAGCGCCATACCGCCAATGGTCGACATCAAGACCACGTAGTCCGGCAGTTTGGTGTCTTTGCCGACCAGCAAAGGGCGTAGCACATTGTCGACCAAGCCAATCACCAACACGCCAAAGGCAGTCAGCAGCACGCCGTTCAACACTGCGCCAGTGGCCAAGAAATAAATCGCCACGGGCAACCAAACAATGGCTGCACCGACCGCAGGCAGCAGAGACAAGAAGGCCATCAGCGTGCCCCACAGCACCGGCGCATGAATGCCCAAAATCCAAAAGATAAAACCGCCGAGCGCGCCCTGCACCATCGCCACCACGATGTTGCCCTTCACGGTGGCGCGGATCACCGTGATGAACTTACTGGACAGGTTCTTTTTGATATCCGCGTCCAGCGGCAGCGTGTCCGTCATGCGCCGACCCAAGGCTGAACCGTCGCGTAAAAAGAAGAACAACAGGTAAAGCATGATGAAAAAGCCCACCAGAAAATCAAAGGTGTTTTGGCCAATGCTCAGCGCTTGGGTGGCAAAAAACTGGCTTCCCTGCGTCAGACCGACCACGATTCGGTCCTGCACCAAATTCATGTCCGTCAGGCCAAAACGGGTCAACAGTCCAACCCCCCAATCGGGTAGGGCATCGTAAATTTGTTGGAAGTAAACGCTGAAGCTCAAGTCACCCGATTGCATGCGCTGAACGACCAGACCGGCCTCTTGCACCAGCAAAGCGGTGACGAGACCCAGCGGAAAGATCACCAGCAGCAAAATGAACAACAGCGCCAAAGCAGCAACCAAGGTGTGCCGAAGCGGCATCGTTTTCAGCAAGCGGGCGTGCAAAGGTGCGAACACAATGGCAAACACCGCGCCCCAAAAGACAGCGCCATAAAACGGTGACAGCACCCATAAAAAGGCCAGTGAGACCGCAACCAGCACCCACAGGAAAAACTTGTTTTCAAAAGAGCCGGACTTGGCAAAGGGGAGCTGTTTCATACGGCGTATCAAAGTTAGGCGGTGAGTGATACGGCCGATGGTAACGGGTATAGAGGGGCGTGAAGGCTACTCCTCCTCGTCTGGCGTCATCGGAATCTCCTCCTCTGCCGCCAAAGTCCCCATATCAACAGCGTCGAAGTCGTCCCGCAAAGCCTGCTCGTCAACGGCTGTCGACTGGATTTCGATGTCGATATCCAGCATCGGCAAGCTTTCAATGTGGTCCGGCATTATGTCGGCGTCAATCGGTCCGTTGCGCGGGTCCACCGAATTGCGCTCACCCGTGCCTTCCGCATCGGTGTCGCTGCTGAGCTCGTCGTCGTCGAATCCACCGCGTGTATCGCTACCGCTGTCAGTGCTGTCACTGGGCCCCAAGCTCGCGACATCCGTTCCACCGGGGCGTCTCGGCACCCAATCACCACCCAAAATGCTACTGGTCGCCATGATGCAGTCCTTTCAATCGGCCCCCATTGGCCACGCTAAATGTTGATAAAAGAACTTTCAGGGGAGCCGATGGAGGCCATCGTCAGAATTCACTGACGCCACTGTCAGCCAATGCTGTGTCATGCACCCTGTTGCCCCTCAAAAACAAATGACCCGCAACACCTCAAGGATGTTGCGGGTCATTTTGAGCACCCTGCCGCGAAAACTCAGGATTCAGCTGGCGAGCTGCTGTCAGAGGCCGAACGGCGACCGGCACGGCCACCTTTGCGGCCGGCTTCACGCGCTTCAGCGGTATTGAACTCATGAGCCTTGCCGCTGGCGTGAGCCGCTTTGCCGCCCAAGCTGGCAATTTCCTTTTGCCGCTGAGGATCCATCGATGCGAAGCCGCGCTTGGATGTCGCTTTTTGACTTGGGTTGTCTGAACTCATGAAAAACTCCTATTAATCGTTGAGGTGTTTGAATTGGAAGGCGTATTGAGTTTAAAAAAAAGCTGAGATAAACACGTCAGTTGGCGGCCACTGATCTTGTAGGACGAAGACATAGAGCGATCTGGAAGCCGGAAAGTGCATCAAACAGGCCGCCGGCCAAAGTGATTGGCGGCAGATACGTCACCCTCCCGCAATTTGACTGGCAACATGCCGGCACGATGCACGGCCGGCGTTTCCGAAATTTCGCTGAGCGTATCGGCCACATGGGCGTCATGCACTTGTGTCGCGATATCGCCAAGCGAGACCATACCAACCAAATGATGTTGACGATCAACCACGGGCATACGCCGGAGTTGGTGAATCGACATGGTCTGCAGCACCTTGTCTACCGACTCATCGCCGGTGCACCACTTGACCTCGCGGGTCATGATTTCATGTACTTTGGCGTCCTGATCGGCCAGCCCCTGAGCCACACCGCGCACAGCAATATCGCGGTCAGTGAGGATTCCGACCAATCGCTCATCGTCGCACACGGGCAGTGCACCGACATTGAGCTCTTGCATCGCCTGGGCGGCCCGAATCACAGAGTCGGACGGCTTCACACCGCGCACGCCACGGGTCATGATTTGAGAAACGAGTTTCATCTTCTGCTCCTGATAGTGGTCGACAAACAAGCTCCTGATGGAGCCAGCACATCAATCTAGACAGGGGTTAAACAGGGCGATGTAGGCGCGTCCGGCTTTCACTGTAGGAGACCACGAAAAACGGCTGCACGAAGGCAGCCGATTGAAGGAGAGCCACAAATTCGCCAGTGGCAGCGCGCCATCGCGCTACTTTTGGCTCAGGGTTTTCAACGCGAAGGGGGACGCGCCGAACCGGTGGGCGCGCGACCGGCGATGTGCCGAAAGGTGATACGACCCTTGCTGAGGTCGTAAGGGGAGAGTTCCAGAGACACCTGGTCACCCGCCAAAATGCGGATGTGGTTCTTGCGCATCTTGCCAGAGGTGTAAGCCACCAGCTTGTGGCCGTTGTCCAGCGTGACACGAAAGCGCGAGTCCGGAAGCACCTCTTCCACCAGACCGTGCATCTCAATCAGTTCTTCTTTTGCCATGGTTGCATCTCCTTCAGATAAATACAAAAAATCTCGGCTCGACGTCTTGGCATCAAGCCATTGCGCGGGTGTTGCGCTCGCCAATCCAGGCCAGCGCGTGCTCGGTTGCGTAATGCAATGCGGCAGGCGCATTGTCGAACAATCTGGTGAAGCGCGACACGCGGTCGTGCGTGGCGCTGCCTTTACCGGAGCGGATAGAGACTGAGGCAGCAAAGCCGCCATCGTCAAGTTGGGTTGCCAGGGGTGAAACCCGGTACTTACCAACCTCAAAAAGGTTGTGATGATTCATAAAAAATACGGTGCCCCAGCTTGGGCCAGGCACGAATAAAAGGAAAAACAAACGACTTGCGAGCAAGCCAAGGGAGGTCCGGTTTTTCACCGGTATAGGCACCGCTTGGGAAGTCTTTGCTAGGAAAATAGAACAGTGCTGGCAAGGTTCAGGGCTGTATGGGCACTGAAAACACTGAGAAGTCCGGGCTCTGAGAAGCGCCGCGCTGATGGAATCAAGCCACTTCAAGATTTGAATTTGGAAAGGCTAGACACATATAGCAATTGCGATACCGAAGGTCAGATTGTAGCGTTTTATACAAGATGACGCATTTTAGGCTCTTGACGGGCCTCCAAATGACCCATTTTTTGGTTTGCTGGGTGACTTTTCAGGGTTCTGCTAGTTTTCAAACTGTGGGTGCAACTGCCGAATGCGGTTCATGGCCATGCCGGCAGCGGCGGTTCGGGTTTCGACGCCGAGTTTTGCAAAAACCCGCTCCAGATGTTTTTTCACCGTCATCGGGCTGGTCCCGAGAATGTCGCCGATGTCGCGATTGATCTTGCCTTTGACGACCCAATACAGTACCTCGGCTTCGCGCGCCGTCAGCTTGAAGCTCAGACTCATGGCTTGAATGACGGTTTCGTCAGACTCTTCGCGCATGATGATCAACCAGTCGTCGTCGCCGGTCTGCTGGTGCAGACGGCAGGTCAGGCGCTTAGCACCCAGCTCGATGCTCAGACGCGGCGGCTCAATCTGCTGCTCGGCCGTGGCGAGATGCCTACGCAGCCAGTTCAGCACGGCTTCTGGTGTTTGCGGCGCGTTCGTACCGTAGTAGCGCTGCAACAGATCGCGCGCCAGCGGTGTTTGCCACATCAGTTTGCCGTCGCTCACGCGCACCGTGATGGTGGCGTAGCCAAAGGCGTCCAAGGCATTACGGGCCTGGCGTTTTTCACGAGCGCCCTGCAAATGCACCACAATGCGCGCCAGCACTTCTTTGGGTTTGATCGGCTTGGTGACGTAGTCCACGCCGCCGACGTCGAGCGCCGCCACCAAGTATTCGGTCTCGGTCAGACCGGTCATAAAGACGATCGGAATGGACGCTGTGGCGGGAGCGGCTTTGAGTCGGCGCGCCACCTCAAAGCCGTCCATGCCGGGCATCATGGCGTCGAGCAAAATAATGTCGGGCAGCGCTTGTGCGGCGCGTTGCAAGGCGGTTTCGCCGTTGGTGGCCACCAGCACGGTGTAGCCCGATTCGTCCAGGGCATCGTGCAGTACAGAGAGGTTGTCTGGCACGTCATCGACGATCAGCACGACGTCGCTGTTGGCGCGGTCCAGTGTTTGCGCCAGCGGAGGGGTGTTCATTTCGAGTTTTCCAAATACGGCCCGATACCGCACACAGGCCTTGAACAACAGGCCAAAAATGCCGCCACTGCGAGCGTAGCGCGGCAGTCCATCACCGCGCGGCTCAAAGATGGATGGCCGCGCTGCGCTCGCCATGACGGGAAGGGGTTCGCTCGCCATGCCGCAATGCGCAAAACTTTCGTCGCTGCGAGCGTAGCGCGGCAGTCCATCACCGCGCGGCTCAAAGATGGAT
>CANFJF010000101.1 GCA_947447355.1 Comamonadaceae bacterium | reverse complement strand
GACCCAGAAAAGGCCTCGGGGTACGATCACCGCTGGCGGTCTACCGTGAGTTACTCATCAACAACCCCCAGCACTCAACCCTCGTTCATTAACTACCCGAGTGTTGCACTTCACTTTTGAATCCGCCCTGCGGCAAGATCATCGGTGATATCGGCGGCTCAGGCGGCACCGGTTCACAGGACGATGTGGTGTCCAAAAACGGCATCGCTGCTCAAAAGTAATCACAACATGAACCCCGAAGGCTGGCATCACATGCCCCCTCAATGAGACATATTGATACCTCTAAGATTCTCACGAATTATTAAAAATATTATAAATATTTCCAACTTTAATAAGGGATAACGCCAAGAAAAAATCAATATCCTAAATTTAATTAGGTGTTAAATTAGAAGAATGAACTTTGAACAAGTTGCGTTATGGCTAGCAAACCTAGACCCTTGGTGGATGATTTCGCTGGGCATCTTGCTGGTGATATTAGATCTAAAAATTCTAACCAGTGAATATCTTACGACTATATCATTTTCGCTAATAATCATGGCTTTCAGTAGCATGGCAGGGCTGCCGGCAACCTTGCAACTTTGGTGTATTCCGCTGTTTCTTCTCGTTGCCTATATGGGCACTAATCATGTTTATTCAAAAATAGCATTGAGTGAGCCATCATACAAAGATGGTATAGATACCCGAGTAGGCCAATTCGGGAGTGTGATCATCAAAGAAGTAAAAAATGATACTGCTGACTTTTTTTACAGCTATAAAAATAATATTGACATAGAAACCAAAGACACTCGTGAGGTCGGTATCGATCGGACATACAAAATTAAATTTGAAGATGGTGAAGTACTTCCTATCAAAGAATTTAACACGCCATTATTTCAAGGCGATAGAGTCAAAGTTATGAGAATTTATAACGGTGCGGCAGTAGTCACAAAGGAGACTTGAAGTCATGGATGGAAAAATACTCACCATATTGCTATTAATTGCCCTCTTTTTTCTATTCATCAAAGAAGGTATCAAGAAAGTAAGCGACGGGCATACCCGTGTCGTAGAAAGAATGGGGCGGCGCCATAAAATATTATTACCAGGAATAAACATTATTATTCCTTTGGTTGATTCGATCAAAAAACCAACCGCTACGAACAAGCTTCAGACTTATGTCAGTAATGGTGAAGATAGAGTTTCAATCTGGAATGAAAAAAATGGCGACATAACGATGGCTGAAACAAGGATGGATCCACCCGTGATTCATCTTTATACAAAAGACAACACCGAAGTCTCCATCAATTCGGTTGCTTACTTCAAAGTGGTCGACCCGTTCAAAGCGCTGTACGAGATCAGTTCCTTTGCTGATTCATTCAAGTCCTTGGTAGAGACCGCACTGCGCCAAGAAGTTGGCACCTACGACAGTGACTCCATCATCACGGCCAGAGAATCCTTGAGCGAAAGTCTGCGTGGCTCATTGCAAGAAGCGACGACGGCATGGGGTATTCGTGTCATGCGTGTCGAAATTGAAGAAATCACTTTCAAAGACCGGGCCGTCGTGGACGCATTGTCAAATGCCCGTAGAAGTGAACTCGAGCGAAGAGCGGCATTGGTCAGTGCTCAACAACATGCTGACACGCTGATCATTGAATCGGAAGCCTTGCGGAAAAAAGCAATCAACGATGCTGAGGGCATCAAGCAAAAACTCATCATTGAAGCTGAAGGCTACAAACAAAAGAAAATTCTCGAAGCAGAAGGTGATTTTGAAACCAATAGGTTGGAGGCTGAAGCAGAATTTTTGCTGGCATCACGAGAGCAAGAAGGGCGGGCTCAAGGTTACTTGGCTCTGAGCAAAGCGATGGAAAATAACGCTCAGAGCATTATTGCTATTGAATCCGTCAGAGCTCAAATTGAAATTTCCAAACACCTTGGAAACTCAAACAACACCATGATTATTCCAACTGAAGTGGCAGGTCTCATTGGCGCGGCATCTGCAGCCATCGGCAGTATCAAGTCACTGACAAAATAGGTGTGGACGCGTCAGAGCGATTGATCTTTAGTCTCTTCAGCGACTTCGGATTCGCGTTGTATTCCAAGAAATTTTTTGGTCAATCGTTCTAACGGCCCACCCACAATCAGTATCAGTAGCATGGCCGCCAGTGCGCAAATGCCCAGCACATAAAACCCTGAGCCAAAAGTAGCGCCCAGAATGGCGCAGGCCCAGATACTGGCGGCGGTTGTCAGTCCGTGGATGTTTTGGGAATTCGCCTGATGAATGATCACGCCGGCGCCCAAAAAGCCAATACCGGTGATCAAGCCTTGCAAAACATGGCTGGCCGCTTGCACATCAGTACCCGGAAAACTGCCAATCAGCAACATCACTAGCGCAGCACCCAACGCCACCAAAGAATGGGTGCGGATACCTGCAGACTTGTGGTGTATCCAGCGGTTCAGCCCGAGGGTGATGCCCGCCAGCAAGGCCAAGCCAAGTCTGAGAAAAATGTCCGAGTATTCGTTCATGTTGTCCATCACTCTGAATGATTCGTAACGAAAACTTCGCTTAATCCTCTGCTTTACCCTTTTTGACGGGAAAAACAGCCAAGGGTAGTTTGCCAGACAGTGCCAAGAGCAAATTACTGGTCGCCATGTCAGCCATGGCATAGCGCGTCTCATGCGTTGCTGAACCGATGTGCGGCAAGGCGGTGACTTTTGGATGCGTGCGCAGTGGTGAGTTCTGCGGCAAGGGTTCAGTAGCAAACACATCAAGCCCCGCAGCGCGCAGTGTTCCATGGTTCAGGGCGTTCAACAAGGCGGGCTCCCGCACGATGGCGCCACGAGCGCCGTTGACAAATATGGCACCCGGTTTCATCAGCGCAAACTCGCGCACCCCGATCAAGCCGCGCGTTGCGTCCGACAAAGGCAGCACCACGGCAATGATGTCGGCCCGCTGCAGCAGATCATCCATCGCCACAGACTCGACCTTGCCGAGCAGTTCGGGCGCATCTTGGGCGACGTTCACCGCGCTGCGGTTGTGGAACAGCACGGGCATGCCAAAGCCCAAGGCCGCACGCCGTGCAACAGCTTGGCCAATGCGGCCAAAACCCAAAATTCCCAGCGTCTTGCCGTGAACGTCCCAGCCAAATAGATCGGCATCGATATTGCGCGTCCAACGCCCTTCGCGCACATGGTTCGAGAGTTCCACCAGACGTCGGCTAGACGCCATGATGAGTGAGAAAATCGTATCGGCGGTGGTCTCTGTCAACACGCCAGGCGTGTGGCACAGCATGATCCCTCGTTCAGCCAATGCAGCCAGCGCGTAGTTGTCGACACCGACCGATACGCTGGAGATCACTTGCAGCTGCGGCGCGCAGGCCAACAAGGCGGCGTCCACTTGGAAGCTGGAGCCGATCATGCCTACAGTCGTGACCAGCGCCGCACGGAAAGCGGCTGCTTGCTCTTGAACACGTGGGTTGGCCACGGTCACGTCATGTTGCGCTTGCAGCCTGGCCAGTTGGTCGGGCGGCAACTCTCTGAAGACAAGTACCTTGCGACGCGTTGAGTCAGCGTTTGAAATTGGCATGGCTCAAAAATTGGCTTGCAGCAATTCGGCGCGGGTCGGCAAGCCTTCACTGTCGCCCAACACTTGCACCGCGCGGGCACCGATCCAGGCGCCCCGCTTGACAGCGTCGGGCAGACTCAGGCCGTCCAGCAACGCGCTGATCACGCCCACCGCGAAACCGTCGCCGGCGCCTACCGTGTCCACCACCGTGTTCACGGGGAAGCCAGCGATGTATCCGCTGCCGGATTCACCGTCGTAGAAAGCACCTTCGCTGCCAAGCTTGACGACCACCAACCGGGCACCACGCTGCCGGTAAAAGCGGGCAATGCATTCTGGTGAGTGTTCACCGGTCAGAAAGCGCCCTTCTTCCAAACCGGGCAGCACCCAATCAGCGCGCATCGCCAAGTCGTTAATTTCATCGCGCATTTTTTCAGGCGTGGCCCAGAGCGTGGGGCGAAGATTCGGGTCAAAGGACACGCTGCGGCCCGCGGCACGCATCAAGTCCATGGTTTTGCGGGACGCAGGCAAAGTCGTGGGCGAGATAGCGGCGAAGATCCCGGTGGCATGCAGATGCCGTGCACTGAGCAACCAATCGACATCGATGTCCGCCACGCCCATGTGACTGGCGGCCGAACCGACGCGGTGGTATTCAACCGGCGGATCGCTGCCATCGCTGACTTGGCCCTTGAACTGGAAACCGGTTTTTTGTGTCGGGTCACACACCACATGCGAGCAGTCGATACCTTCGCTTGACATGGCTGCTAGCAGATAGCGGCCCATGGAGTCGGTGCCTAAACGGCTGGCCCAACCTACCTTTAAACCTAGGCGTGCAAGTCCAATAGCAACATTGGTTTCGGCGCCCGCGCTTCGTTTATGAAATCCCTGCACCGACTCCAGCGGGCCGGGCTGGTCGGCGACCAGCATCAGCATGGCTTCGCCGAAGGTAATGACGTCAGTGCGCATGCTGCGAATTCAGAATTTGTCCCAAGAAATTTCGCGTCGTTTCGTGTTGTGGGTTACTGAAGAACTGCTGCGGCGGCGCCTCTTCAATGATCTTGCCTTTGGCCATGAAAATCACACGGTCGGCGACGCTGCGGGCAAAGCCCATTTCGTGCGTGACGCAGAGCATGGTCATGCCCTCTTCTGCCAGGCTCACCATGGTGTCCAGCACTTCCTTGACCATCTCCGGATCCAGTGCCGACGTCGGCTCGTCAAACAGCATGATCTTGGGCGTCATGCACAAGGCGCGGGCAATCGCCACGCGCTGCTGCTGGCCGCCCGATAGCTGACTCGGGTATTTGTGCGCCTGCTCCGGAATGCGGACGCGGGTCAGGTACTTCATGGCAATGGTCTCAGCCTCATCACGGCTCAAGCCACGTGAGCGCATCGGTGCCAGCATGCAGTTTTGCAAAACAGTCAGGTGCGGAAACAGGTTGAACTGCTGGAACACCATGCCGACTTCTTGACGCACGGAATCCACGTTTTTACCGCCCGCTGTCAGGTCGATGCCGTTGACCACAATGCGGCCGCTTTGCACCGTCTCCAGCCGGTTAATGCAGCGGATCAGGGTCGACTTGCCCGAGCCCGATGGCCCGCAAACAACAATGCGCTCTCCCGCCCGCACGTTCAAGTTGATACCCGTCAGCACCTGAAACTTGCCGAACCATTTGTCCACCGCCTCCATGCGAATGATGGGTTCGGCCTCTGGTGTGTTGGAGTGGGACTGCATTGTGTCTGTCATGTCTGCGCCGGTTTATTGCATTTTTGGCAGGTCGGTTTCCAGCCATTTGCGGTAAAGCTTGTTGAGCTCACCATTGGCCGTGTTGCGGGCCACAAAATCGTCCACGGTTTTCAGGAGCTCGGCTTGGCCGGGGCGCATGGCCACAGCCATGACTTGCTGGCGCAACAAGAACTTGTTTTCGTAGGTGTTGGCGGGTGCGCGTTTGTCGATTTGCGCGGCCACGGTGGTTGAGCAACCAATGGCATCGACCTGACCCGACATCAAGGCTTGCATGGCCGAAGCATCGTCGTCAAAGCGGCGGATCTCGGTGCCTTCTGGGGCGACAGCGGTCAGGGCGACGTCTTGCGTACTGGCGCGGGCAACACCCACGCGTTTGCCCTTGAGGTCAGCGGCCGCCTTGATGGTCGCTTTTTTGTCGCCGTACAGCACGATGCTGGCTGCGGCATAGGGTTTGGAGAACTGCACCTGCTTGGCGCGCTCAGGCGTGACCGCCAGCGAGGCGACCAGCAAGTCAACCTTGTTGGTCAACAAAAATGGAATGCGGTTGGGGCCGGTCACGGGGACCAAATTGATTTTCACGCCGAGATCTTTGGCCATCAGGCGCGCCACGTCAGCGTCATAGCCGTCGGGTTGGTTGCTGCTGTTCATGGTGCCGTAAGGTGGAAAGTCCACCAGCATGCCAATCGTCAGTTCGCCTTTTTTCTTGATGTCAGCGACAGTCTGCGCGCTGGCCGCCGGGACCCAGGCAGACAGGGTCGCGCTGAGGCCCAGTGCCAGGGCGGTGCCCGTGAAAAGGCGGCGTTGCATAAGCTTGATCATGGTGAAGTCTCCGTTTGTAGTGGTCGAAAATGAGGAAGGGAAATAGACGTAGTTCAACGAGAAAGCGCTGCTGCTTGACGGCGTTCTATGCGAGCGGCCAGCAAAGACAACGGCCAACACAACACAAAATAAATGGCAGCCACCACACTGAAGACGATCAGCGGCTGAAAGGTGGCGTTGTTGATGATCTGCCCGGCGCGGGTGATTTCGACGAAGCCAATGATGGCGGCCAACGACGTGCCCTTGATGATTTGCACCATGTAGCCGACCGTCGGCGCCAGTGCAATCTTGAAGGCTTGCGGCAAGACCACATCACGCATCCGCGACAGGTACGGCAAGCTGAGTGCATGCGCAGCCTCCCATTGCCCGCCAGGAATCGCCTGAATACAGCCACGCCAGATCTCACCCAAGAAAGCACTGCTGTTAAGGATCAGGGCCGCACCCGCCGCCACCCAAAGGTTGACGTCAATCCCCAATATTGGTGCGCCAAAGAACACCAGAAAGAGCTGCAACAGCAAGGGAGTGCCCTGAAAAATTTGAATGAAGGCGCCCGACAACAGGCGCGCAAAACCATTGTGAGAAGTCCGGCTGAGCGCAATGATCAAGCCACCGATGGCGCCACCGATGAAGGCCATCATCGACAGTGCCACCGTCCACTTGGCAGCCTCCAGAATGAACAATAATTCAGAAAAGCCAAACGTACGCATCAGCGACCTGCCGGGTAGTTGAGGGCCAGCCGGTAAATCACCCGGAACAATGCAGAAAACGACAGCGCCAGCAGCAGGTAGATCCCGGCCACAACGATGTAAATCTCAAAGCTGCGAAAGGTCTGCGACTGCAAATTGGCCGCGACGGAGGTCAAGTCATTGGCAGAGATAGCAGACACCACGGCAGAGCTCAGCATCAGCAAAATGAACTGGCTGGTCAGCGCCGGATAAACCGTGCGCAGCGCCGGTTTCAAAATCACAAAGCGAAAGATCTCGTGCCGTTTCAGGTTGAGCGCCAAGCCGGCTTCAATCTGCCCTTTCGGAATGGACTCAATCCCGGCGCGGATGATTTCGGTCGCATACGCCCCCAAGTTCACCACCATAGCAACCAGTGCCGCGGTGTAAGCCGTCCAGCGCAGGCCCAAGGCAGGCAGTGCAAAAAAGAAGAAGAACAGTTGCACTAAAAATGGCGTGTTGCGAATCAGCTCGATGTAGACATTGATGACCCAGCGCAGCGGACGCGGTCCGGCGGTCTTGCCCCAAGCACAGACGATCGCCACCATCAACCCGAACACCATCGACAGCATAGACAACTCAATGGTGTTGAGCGTGCCTTTGACGAGTTGCGGCCAAGCGGCAAAGACGGCTTCAAATTGAAATGAATAGTTCATGAACGGGTGCATTTGCCAGATAAGGCACAAAAGGTGAACTGACAATTAGACTGAAACCGATTTCAGTCTGATTATAAAAGTGTCCGGTTGGGCCTCGTAATTATGGAAAACCCTGTACGAACTAGGCCACGTTGTGAACCGACGACCCGCGTACCACCAAGCGGCCTGACAACAATATCTGTCGCGGTGGAAGTGCCGCGCCCTTCAGCCGTTCAATGAGGCAACCCGCCGCAATCCGGCCCAACTCATCGGTCGGCTGCACGATGGTGCTCAGGCCCGGCCCGATATACGGCGACCACTCGGTGTCATCAAAACCTACAAAACCCACATCGACACCGAATTGCCAGCCAAGGCGCGCCATGGCGGCCACCACGCGCAAGGTCATCACCGCGTTGCTGGAGACCACCGCTGCCAAGCGCTTGCCAGCACGCAGACGCAAATCGCGCAAAGCCTTGTCCAAGGCTTGCGTGTCGTCGACGGTATTTTCAAAGGTACGACCTTGCAGGCCCAGCGCGCTAGGCGCTGATTCACTGATAAAGCTACGAAAAGCCGCTTCGCGCTCTTCCCGCGAGCTGATGTTTTTGATCGGCTCCGAGATAAAAAGCAACTCACGGTAGCCGCCCTCCACCAAGTGACTGGCCACTAAGCGGACAGCGCCAGCATTGTCCAACGACACGAAATCCGCCTGCATGCCTTGGTGACGACGATCCACCAGCACGACCGGCTTGCCGTGAAGCGCAGCTTGGGCAGCGGCTTTGGCATCACGTCCCAACGTATTTAAAATGAAACCGTCCACTTGGTAGGCAGAGAGGGCCGCAATGGCATCGCTTTCACGCCGGCTGTCATTGCCCAGATTGAACAGCATCAGCAGATAGCCAGACTCTTGACAGGCTTTTTCGGCGCCTCGCAGCACCGCCACTGAAAAGGGGTTGGTGACGTCCGCCACAACCAAACCGATCAGCCGTGAGCGTCCACGCTTCAAGGCCTGCGCCATAGGACTTGGGCTGTAGGACAGGGCTGCAATAGCCAGCTCCACACGTGTCGCAATGTCCTTGGTAAGAAGCGTTTCCCGGTGGTTCAAAAACCTAGAAACGGTCGCCTTAGAAACCCCCGCCTCGCGCGCTACATCAGCGATAGTTGCGCGCGCAGTGGCAACTGGGAGGGCGTTGAGTGATGAAGGTGTTTGACTGTACATCGGCAAATAGGCACGCTCTTTATATTTTCTGAAACCAATTTCAGAGCATGGTAGCACTGCCTAGCATCGACACCAACTCAGTG
Source organism: Comamonadaceae bacterium (assembly GCA_947447355.1). Lineage (GTDB taxonomy): Bacteria > Pseudomonadota > Gammaproteobacteria > Burkholderiales > Burkholderiaceae_C > Polaromonas. The sequence goes on along the minus strand of CANFJF010000101.1, from coordinate 1,333 downwards.
ACCTGATCTGCTCTCAGCATGCTTCAAACCACTAGCTTGCATCAACAGATATTTTTCTATCCTTGACAACTTTTGTCCATCGCGTGATGTCTTCTTTGATGTAAGAGGTGAACTGCGGTGAAGTCATGGGCATCACCGCCAGCGCTTCAGCTTCAAATTTTGCAATCACTTCGGGCTCGAGTAGGACGCGGTTGAGTTGGGCGTTCAGCAGTTTGACAATGTCCTCTGGTAAACGCGCCGGTCCGGACAAACCATACCACTGCAAACTGGAAAACTCTTTAAGCCCAATCTCCGCAAAAGTAGGCACATTCGGCAACAAGGGATGACGCGATGCAGAGGTCACCGCCAAGGGTTTTAGCTTAGGAGACTTGAGGTGCTGCAACACCGCTGTTAACCCAGGGAACAGCACGTCGGTACGGCCCGCCATAAAATCAACCAATGCGGGGCCAATACCGCGATAAGGCACATGGGTGAGCTCAATGCCAGTCACAAGTTTGAACTGCTCCATCACCAAGTGAGATGACGTCCCCGGACCGGCGGAGCCATAAGCAGCATCACCGGCTTTTTTCTTCAGACTGCTGATCAACTCATCCACCGTATTGACATGGGCCAGCCCGGGCCCAGCGACAAGCACATTCGGCGAGCCACCAACCATGCCGATATGGGTAAAGTCTTTCAATGCTTCGTAGGGAAGTTTTCGAACAGCAGGGTTCGTGCCGTGAGTGCTGATGTTCACGATCATGAACGTTTGCCCATCGGCGGGTGCGCGGGCCGTGGTGATGCAAGCAATGGTGCCGCCACCGCCGCCGATGTTTTCAACCACCCATGGCGTGCCCATTGCACGCGACAGTCGATCAGCGGTGGTACGAGCCACCAGATCCAAGCCACCACCAGGTTGCGCAGGAACAATCAGCTTGATGGGTTTGGAACTGGGCCAGGTTACAGCGGCGTTGACGCCTTCCGGCAGAAGCCAAACGCCAACTCTTCCGACAAGCAGCTGCCAGCCCCTTGAGAGACATTTGCGCCGGGACGCATCGAGCATCGTGCGGGTGGGCATGGCAGCGGCTCGAAATCAGGCCAACACTTCGCCATGAACACCTGCAGCCAAGGTTTTAGCCTCCCAGCGCTCCATCGGAACGACTTCGGCAACCGGACTGTTGATTTCCATCCAAAGTTGACCCCCTGGGGATGCGGCGTAAAACTTGGACTGGTTTATACCGTTATTCCGAGACTCGCCCGGTATTCGATGGGACTGAGTGAGCCAAGGGATATTTTGATGCGCTTTTCGTTGTACCAGCGGATGTAGGTGTCAACAATCTGGATGAATTGTTCG
>CANFJF010000100.1 GCA_947447355.1 Comamonadaceae bacterium | reverse complement strand
GCCGCAAAGGCCAGCGGAAAGCCCATCAGCCCATAGGCCAAGCCGTTGCGCGAACCGAAGGCGGCGCTCAAACGCCTGCTCCGCCCACCAGCGCGGTACGCATGGCGGGCTCCGATGTTTTGGACGACAGCCAGATGCCAAAGAACAGTTTGGAAAATTCAGCGTCAAGAATCTCGCCGCTGGTTTGGCCGTTGACCCAGAAGCTCGCGCCAATACCGGGGCGGTGCACGCCCATGATGCGGTCACCAACTTTCACGTCAGGGAAAACACGCTGCATCTCGAGGCGCCATTGCCGTGCCTGCGCGTCTGAAACAGTGGCGCTGCGGCGCATCTCTTTGATGGAGCGCTCTGCAATGTCGACGGCGTCAAAGTCGCGCAGGTAAGCCAGCTCTAAGGCCAGCGGCTGGCTGGCGTAGCGGTCTGCGTTGAAGCCCGGTGCAGCCCACAGCTGCGCGTCATAAATCTTGAAGCCCCAGACCGTGAGCCGCGCTTTTCCAAGCAATTGGGCTTGCGGCAACAGGTCTTTGAATTGCACATTCCAAATTTCGTCACTGTGAGCCCGGCGCGGCAGTCCATCACCGCGCACCGCAAAGATGGATGGCCGCGCTTCGCTCGCCATGACGGAAGGTGTCACTGCGGGAATGGATGGCCGCGCTTCGCTCGCCATGGCGGAACTTGTCACTGCGAGCGCAGCGCGGCAGTCCATGTCGGCGCATTCGGGCGATGGTTGGCCACGCTGCGCTTGCCATGACGGCGTTTGTGCGGATGCGGCAACGCTAAAGACGCTGGCAGCGATGACGCTGGACATCAGCCCGCGCGTGAACCATTGCGACAGCCAGTGCGTCACCGTTTGCGCAGCGTGTACTGCACCACGTCGGTGTTGGCCTGTGCGAAGGCTGCTTCGCAGTAGGCTAAGTAGAACTCCCATATGCGCATGAACCTTTTGTCAAACCCGAGTTGAAGCACCCGTGACTCTTGCGCCAGAAACGCGTCACGCCAAAGCTTGAGCGTGCGTGCGTAATCCAGACCAAATGAAAACTCATCGACGACTTCAAGCCCGGCCGCTTCGGCCTGCGCTCTGAAGATGGACGGCGATGGCAGGCAGCCGCCGGGAAAAATATATTGCTGAATGAAGTCGGTCGAGCCGATGTAGCGCTCGTAGAGTTCGTCGGCTATGACGATGCTCTGAATGCAGGCATGGCCGCCGGGTTTCAGCAGACGAGCCACCGTGGCGAAGTAAGTCGGCCAGTATTCGCGGCCGACGGCTTCGATCATCTCGATCGAGCAAATCGCGTCGAAACTGCGATCGGCTTCGCGGGCGACCCCAATGTCGCGGTAGTCCTGCAGGCGCAGGTCGTGCGTGACTCTGGATGCAGTTGTCTCAGACAAGTCTTCATGCGCGGCTATGCCGGCACGTGCCATGCGCGCCTGGGCCCACTGCAACTGCTCGGTGCTCAACGTGACGCCGACGATGGAGGCGCCGAATTCGGTGGTCGCCATCTCGGCCAAGGCGCCCCAGCCGCAACCGATCTCCAGCACGCGGTCACCGGCTTGCAGTTTCACCATGTTCAAAGCGCGTCGCACTTTGGCGCTCTGGGCGTCTGACATCGTCGTCTCAGGCGTGTCAAAAATAGCCGACGAGTAGTTCATCGTGCCGTCGAGCCAGAGCTCATAAAAAGCGTTGCCGAGGTCGTAGTGCGCGTGAATATTCTTTTGGCTGTTGGCCTTGGTGTTGCGGTTCAAAAGATGCTTGACGCGGTACGCCAGCCGCCCCAGCCACGTGCCGTAGATGATGTCTTCGACTTCTTTGCGGTTGATGACGAGGACGCGCAGCAGCTCGGTCAGGTGCGGGGTGGTCCAGTCGCCGGCGATGTAGCTTTCTGCAAAACCTATGTCGCCGGAGCGCAGTGCTGCGCTGCAGACGTTCCAGTTGTTCAACCGCAGGCTGGCAGTGGGTGCGCTGCCCGAGCCAAAGCGCTGCGTGCTGCCGTCAGGCAATTGCAGGGTGAGTGTGCCGTGCCTGAGCCGCGACAGCAGTTTGAAGGCAGAGCGTGCTGCAGCTGGCGCACCTGCAGGTAACACTTGCATGGGGTTGGCAAGACGAGGTGCAGATGAGACGGAAGATTGTGGTGAATTCATCGTGTCACGAAAAGTTCTGGGGGTTTGGGTTTGGAGACAAAAGGGACGCGTTTTAAAAAGAGTTTCAGGGCTTGCCAATGAATGCGCCCGACCACACCGAAGGTCATGGCCGGGTAGCGCCACAAGGCTTTGCGTAAGCTGGTTGGACTCACGGCCTCTAAGGTGCCGGCGACGCTGGTTTGCAGCAGCGGGCCCGTCGCATCGTCATAGTCGATACGCGCCACTGTGCGTTCAATGCTGCCCTGCACGCTGCGCATGAAACAAAATCGGTAGCCGCCGTCAATCTCGCAAAAGGGCGAGACGTGGAAAACTTTGTCGGCGCGCAATTCCTGGCCGTAACGCGGCGAGTCCAGCAGGTAGCAGTGGCGTTCGCCGAAGGTGTTGTTGACCTCCACCACGATGGTGCGCAATGCGCCTTCTGTGGTGTGGCAATACCAAAAGCTCACCGGTTTAAAGGTGAAGCCGAAGACACGCGGGTAGGTGTGCAGCCAGACTTCGCCTTGCGCATCGTTGATGCCTTCGGCCTGCAGCAAGTCGTCGAGCCAGCGCAGGCAGTCAGGGCTGCCGTCGCCGTGGTCGCGGTCATGAAAACTCAGCGCTGCCCGTCGGTTGCGCGCCAGCGCGCCGCTGCCATCGCGTTGCAGGGCACGCAGCGGCAACATCAAAAAATAAGTCGGGTAATGGAAGGCGTGTTGGGCTGGCTTGAGCCGCGTGTGGCGCACTTCACCAAAGCCGATCAGGGCTTTGGCGGTGGCTGCCGGCATGCTCATGCGGTTAGCCATTCTTCTTCCTTGCGCGACCTTTGGTCTTCTGGCCAAGTCAAAATATTCAGCGCCCTGTCGTGCAAGAGCCTTTTGGCTGCGTGCAAGCCTGATTTGAGTCCATCTTCATGAAAACCGTAACCCGTCCAGGCGCCGCAAAAGTAGGTGTTCTGTTGGCCTTGGAGTGTGGGCAGTTCTTTTTGTGCGCGTATGGCGGCAAGGTCAAACACCGGGTGCGAATAGTTGAAGCTACCCAGTATTTTGTCCACGTCGATGCCAGCCACCGGGTTCAGCGAGACGATGACCGCTTGCTCAAACGGCAGCGGCTGCAGTAGGTTGAGCAGGTAGTGCAGGCAGACCTGTGCTGACTCGCGCTGCGTCTCGGGCGCACGTTCATAGTTCCATGCGGCCCAGGCCAGCGGACGCTTTGGCAAGACCGCTGTGTCGGTGTGCAACACGGCGCGGTTGGGTTGATAACGTATGGCGCCGAGCACGGCTTGTTCAGCTTCAGAGGGCTCCGCCAACAGCGCCAGCGCCTGGTCTGAATGGGTGGCGAGAATCACTTTGTCAAAAGTTTCAACTTGGTGCGATGCGAGGCCACCGCTGAAGATGCGCACGCCGTCGGCATCGCGCTTGATAGCATGCACGCGCGTTGACAAGCGCTTGTCTGCGATGTTGGCAACAATCTTGTCAACGTAGTGACGCGCACCGCCCGCCACCGTCCACCACTGTGGCCGGTCTGCTACTTGCAACAGGCCATGGTTGTGGCAAAAGCGGATCATGGTGGCCACCGGAAACTGCAGCATCTGGTCGGTGGGGCACGACCAGATGCAACCCATCATGGGCAGGAAATACCAGTCGCGGAATTCGTCGGAAAACTTTTCTTGTTTCAGGAAGTCTGCCAGCGGTTGCTGCATGGCGGCTTCTGCGCCGGACTCGGCTAAGGCCGTGCAGCGTTGGTTGAAGCGCAGGATGTCCCGCAACATGCGCAAAAAGCGCCAGTTCAGCAAGTTGCCGCGTTGCGCAAAGACGCTGTTCAGGCTGGAGCCGCTCCACTCCAGCGCGCCGTGTTTGCGTTTCTGGCTGCTGCTGGCGGCTGGCACCTTGACCGAAAACGACATGTCCGATTTGGCCGTGACCACGCCTAATTCGGCAAAAAGCTTGATCAGTTGCGGATAGGTGCGTTCATTGAAGACGAGAAACCCGGTGTCAACGCCATGTGTGACAAGGTTGCCCGGGTCGCTTTTGCCCGGCAGCGTGACGTCGACGGTGTGGGTATGACCGCCAAAGTAATCGCTGGCTTCAAACAAGGTGATGTCTGCCGAACCGGCCAGTCGATGTGCTGCTGCCAAACCCGAAATGCCGGAACCAATAATCGCCACCCGTGGCCGGTCGTTCGCTTGAGGTGTCGTTAACGTTGCATAGTTCATCAGGCACCTCATGGTTGGGCGGTTGCATTCAGGCGACTTACTCTCCGTTCTTATTATGACTGACTGGTAATTATTTGGCTGACAGCAGCATTTCCAAGGCCTTCACGAAGCGCGGGTTCTCCGGTTCGACTGACGAATTGAAGGCGCTGACCTTGAGTCCATCGCGGTCGATCAGGTACTTGTAGAAGTTCCAGCGCGGCCTTGTACCGGTGGTGATGGCCAGCTGTTTGAAAAGCGGATTGGCCGTGGGCCCCGTCACGGAAGATTTGGTGAACATCGGAAATTTCACGTTAAAAGTGTTCTCACAAAAATCTGCGATTTCCTTATTGCTGCCCGTTTCTTGTGAAAAATCGTTTGACGGAAAGCCAAGCACCACCAAACCACGGTCTTTGTATTTGGCGTGGAGCGCTTCGAGTCCTTGGTACTGGTGCGTGAAGCCGCAAAAGCTGGCGGTGTTCACAACCAGCAAGACTTTTCCGCTGTATTGGCACAGGGCTTGAGGTTTTTCATCTTGCAAGCGCAAAAAACTTTGTTGTAACAACGCCGGGCAGGCATTGCCAGTCGCCGCTGGGGATGAGCTCAGTGGTGCAGCAGTGGTCGGACTTTGTGCCAGTGCGGTACCTGTGAGGCAGACCGCAATAAAGAGGGCGGAAAGCCAGCTTTTCAGCCCGAAAGGGCCGTTCCAAAAGAGAGATTGGCTGGGTGTTGACATGCTTGAACCGCCGAATGCGCCGCAGCGCGTTTTCACATTGATGAACAATCGCCAACTATATAACCAAGCGGTGAGCGACCCACTGTTATGGCCTATTTGGGCGAATGGGCATGTCCCGGGTAGATCCAAAGCGTCATGATGGCAGCTTAGAATTCGCGGTTGAGCGGTCACGCCGCGTGAGGATCACAGATGCTTTACCCCGAACTATTCAAACAACTCGAAGCTGTCCGTTGGGACATGGACAAAGACATTCCTTGGTCTAGCTTTGACGCGTCCCAGCTCTCCGACGAGCAAGCGCAAACCATCAAAATGAACGCCATCACCGAGTGGGCGGCCTTGCCGGCCACCGAAATGTTTTTGCGTGACAACAAGGACGACAGCGACTTTTCGGCCTTCATGTCGATCTGGTTTTTTGAAGAGCAAAAGCACTCCTTGGTGCTGATGGAATATTTGCGTCGCTACCGGCCTGAGTTGGTACCGACCGAAGAAGAACTGCATGAGGTGCGTTTTGAGTTTGAGCCGGCGCCGCCACTCGAAACCCTGATGCTGCATTTTTGCGGTGAGATTCGCTTGAACCATTGGTACCGCTGCGCCAGTGAGTGGCACACCGAGCCGGTCATCAAACAAATTTACACCCAGCTCAGCCAGGACGAAGCGCGTCACGGCGGCGCTTATTTGCGCTACATGAAACGTGCTATCAACAAATCAGGCCTTGAGGCGAAAGTGGCATTCAGCAAAGTGGGCGTGCTGATGGCCAGCGCCCGGCGCACCGCGCAAGCCCTGCACCCGACCAATTTGCACGTCAACAAGGCGCTGTTTCCGCGCGATACCGTGCAGTCCCGCTTGCCCGACCCAGCGTGGTTGGAGCATTGGCTGGACACGCAAATCAAGTTTGACACCGAGTGGGAAACCAAGGTGGTTGACCGTATCCTGCACAACATGAGCTTGCTGCTGGAGCAAAAATTCAAAACCGTGCAGGACCTGAATCGCTACCGAAAAGAGCTGGGCCGCGAGATCGCGGCAGCTGCGGAGACGCAACCGGCTGTGTGATTCGATCCCGTCATGGCGAGTTTTCCGAATCCGGCCAGATACCGCACACAGACCTTGAACAACAGGCCAAAATGCCGTCGCTGCGAGCGAAGCGCGGCAGTCCAGGAGCCCAAATTCGAAGTCATGGATGGCCGCGCTTCGCTCGCCATGACGGAAGCGGTTTTGTCATGCTCGGCTGGATAAAAAACCAGATGTTCATGGAAAGCGCAGCGCGGCCATCCATCTTGGAGGTGCGCGGAGATAGACTGCCGCGCTGCGCTCGCAGTGACGAGGTATTTTTGGCTCGCAGTGACGGAATCTGGGGTTCTTTGTCCAAGGTCCGTACGCGGTAGTCGACCGGATTTTTGAAAACTCGCAGCGCGGTTAAATACCGCGTGAGCGGTCGACCTTGAATTGCAGCACGAACGCACCAAAGCTGCCTTCGTCCAGAGAACTGCGGACTTCTGCCATCAGGTTCAGGTAGTAATGCAGGTTATGGATGCTGTTCAGCATCGGGCCCAACATCTCACCGCAACGGTCTAGGTGGTGCAAATAAGCGCGTGAAAAATTCTGGCAGGTGTAGCAGCTGCAGGTCGCGTCCACCGGTTGCTCGTCGGCTTTGTAGCGCGCATTGCGAATTTTCAAGTCGCCAAAGCGCGTGAACATATGGCCGTTGCGGGCATTGCGTGTCGGCATGACGCAGTCGAACATGTCAACGCCGGCCGCCACGCCCTCGACCAAGTCTTCCGGCGTGCCGACGCCCATCAGGTAGCGTGGCTTGTTCTCAGGCAGGCGGTGGGGCGTGTGCGCCATGATGCGCTGCATTTCTTCTTTCGGCTCGCCCACACTGACGCCACCCACAGCGTAGCCCGGCAGGTCGAGTTCGACCAAGGCGTCCAGCGATTCTTGTCGCAGGTTTTCAAACATGCCGCCCTGCACGATGCCAAACAGCGCGTTTGGATTTTCGAGTCGGTCGAATTCACTGACGCAGCGGCTGGCCCAACGCCTGCTGAGTTCCATCGACAGGCGTGCTTCGTGCTCGGTGGTGATGTGGCCCTTGGTGTCGTAGGGCGTGCATTCGTCGAACTGCATGACGATGTCGCTGTTCAGCAGGGTCTGAATTTGCATCGAGATCTCGGGTGTCAAAAACAGCTTGTCGCCGTTGACGGGTGAAGCGAACTTGACGCCTTCTTCCGAGATTTTCCGCATCTCTCCGAGCGACCAGACCTGAAAACCGCCGCTGTCGGTGAGGATCGGTTTATTCCAGCTTTCGAAGCGGTGCAAACCGCCGAATTGCTTCATCACGTCGAGGCCGGGCCGCATCCACAAATGGAAGGTGTTGCCCAAAATAATCTGCGCGCCCATGTCGTGCAGCGACTGCGGCATCACGCCCTTGACGGTGCCGTAAGTGCCGACCGGCATAAAGATGGGGGTTTGCACCACGCCATGGTTCAGGGTCAGCGTGCCACGGCGCGCGAACGAGCCTAGGTACGCACCATCGGCGGGGTCGGTTTTAAGAACTTCAAAATTCAGCATACGGCGATTGTCTCAGTCTCAGAGGCGAGGCGGCGTTGCAGCAACATGGCGTCGCCGTAACTGAAAAAGCGGTAACGCGCCTCAATGGCGTGCTGGTACAGCGCCATGATGTGCTCGTAACCCGAAAAAGCGCTGACCAACATCATCAAGGTGCTCTTGGGCAAATGAAAGTTGGTCAGCAGCAGGTCGACCACGCGGAACTCAAAGCCCGGGGTGATGAAGATATTGGTGTCGTCGCAGGCCTCACCAAACAGCGCTTGCGACTCCAGCGCCCGCACGGTGGTGGTGCCAACAGCCACCACGCGGCCACCGCGCGCTCGGCAATCTGCGATCGCTTGGCGCGTTGCAACCGGCACTTCAAAGCGCTCAAAGTGCATGGTGTGATCGGCGATGTTCTCGGTCTTGACCGGTTGAAACGTACCGGCGCCAACGTGCAGCGTGACGCTGGCTTGTGGAATACCGCGTGCGCTCAGCTGCGCCAGCATGGCGGCGTCAAAGTGCAGGGCGGCCGTGGGTGCGGCGACCGCGCCCGGGTGCTTGGCAAAAACGGTCTGGTAACGCTGCTCGTCTTCAGCAGAGTCGCTGTGCGTGATGTACGGCGGCAGCGGCACATGGCCGTGTGCGGCCATCAGCGCATAGGGGTCGGCGCTGAGGGCGAAGCGGTACAGCGGGCCGTCTGCATTCGGCCAGCGCCCGAGCAGCGTAGCCGTGAAACCACCGTCCATCAATAAGCATGCGCCGGGCAACGGTTTTTTGCTGACCTTCATGTGCGCCGCGACTTCAAATTCAGCACTGCCGCCGGTGAGGACGCGTTCAATCAGCAACTCCAACCGTCCGCCGCTGGTTTTTTGCCCATACAGCCGCGCCTTGACCACTTGCGTGTCATTGAAGACCAGCAGATCGCCGGGGTTCAGCAGCGTGGCCAGATCGGTGAAGTGCCGGTCAATGGCCGGGGCTTGCCGGCCGTCGAGCAGGCGCGAACCACTGCGCTCAGCCGGTGGGTGCTGGGCGATCAGTTCTTCGGGCAAGGTGAAGTCGAAATCACTCAGCGTGAAGGTGGACTTTGGAATAGGTGTGGGAAGGGTCTGGGAGGGCGTCTGCATGGAGGCACAATTGTCCCATGCCGCCTCCAGCCGCCACTGCTCGACCCACCGCTGCCGCTGCGACCAAGCCCGCTGAAAAAACGCACGCGCAAAAACTGCTCGACAAACTTGGGCTGCGCCGTGATATTGATCTGGCGCTGCACCTGCCCTTGCGTTACGAGGACGAGACCCGCATCAGCCGGCTGGCCGATGCCCGTGACGGCGAGACCGTGCAGATCGAAGCCGAGGTGACGCACAGTGAGATTACTTTCAAGCCGCGTCGGCAACTGCGCGTGACGGTGAACGACGGCACTGACAGCTGCATCTTGCGCTTCATCAATTTTTACCCGGCACACCAAAAAACCCTCAGCATCGGCGCTCGCGTGCGGGTGCGTGGTGAGTTGCGCGGTGGCTTTGTGTCGCGCGAAATGGTGCATCCGAGTTTCAAGTTGGCCGGCGGCGAATTGCCTGCGTCTCTGACGCCGGTCTATCCGACCGTTGCTGGCCTGCCGCAAGCTTATTTACGCAAAGCGGTGCCGAGTGGTGTCGCCCGCGCTGATTTGAGCGAGACGGTGCCGGCTGAAGGCCTGGCGCAGTTGCGCGCCTTGTTCAGCTTGCGGGAGTCCCTGCGCTTCTTGCACCACCCAACGCCCGATGTGGCGTTGGCTGCGCTGGAAGACCGCAGTCACCCGGCTTGGCAACGGCTCAAGGCCGAGGAGTTGCTGGCGCAGCAACTGTCGCAACTGGAAGCACGTCGTATTCGCTGTGCCATGCGTGCGCCGCCGCTCACGCCGCCCGTCATGCGCGGGACACAGTGCACGCTGTACGAGCAGTTGCAGGAGCGTCTGCCGTTTCGACTGACCGCAGCGCAGCAGCGCGTCGGCCATGAAATTGACGCTGACTTGCAAAAAAATGTGCCGATGCACCGCTTGCTGCAAGGCGATGTCGGCTCCGGCAAAACCGTGGTGGCGGCGTTGGCCGCCGCCCGCTGCATGGATGCTGGCTGGCAATGCGCCTTGATGGCGCCGACTGAGATTCTGGCCGAGCAACACTTTCGCAAACTCATCGGCTGGTTAGAGCCAATGGGCATTCAAACGGCCTGGCTCACCGGCAGCCAAAAAGCCAAGGAGCGGCGCGAAGCACTGGCCTTGATTGCCAGCGGCGCGGCCGGTTTGGTGGTCGGCACGCACGCCGTGATTCAAGACAAAGTAGTCTTTAAAAATCTGGCCTTGACGATCATTGATGAGCAACACCGTTTTGGCGTGGCGCAGCGCTTGGCGCTGCGCAGCAAAATGACGGCCGACGGGCAGGAGCCGCATTTGTTGATGATGACGGCCACGCCGATTCCGCGCACGCTGGCCATGAGCTACTACGCCGACCTCGATGTCTCGACCATCGACGAGCTGCCGCCCGGGCGCACGCCCATCGTCACCAAGGTCATCAGCGACAGCCGGCGCGACGAAGTGGTGGAGCGCATTCGCGGCCAGTTGGCCGAAGGGCGGCAGGTGTACTGGGTCTGCCCTTTGATCG
>CANFJF010000099.1 GCA_947447355.1 Comamonadaceae bacterium | reverse complement strand
TCGCGCGCTGCGTGTCATTGCAGCTGATGTCAAAGGTTGCTACGCGGCGCTGGCGTTTGTACACGCCCATTTTTCACCCATCGACGGTGAGTTTGACGACTACATCGCCAAGCCCAAGGCCAACGGTTACCAATCGCTGCATACCGTGGTGCGCGATGAGGCGGGCCGTGCGGTCGAAATTCAGATCCGCACACAAGCCATGCACGACCATGCGGAGCACGGCGTCGCGGCGCACTGGGCTTACAAAGAAGCGGGCACCAAGGGCTACGCGGGTGTCTCAGCCAGCAGCGAGTACGACGCCAAAATCGCGGTGCTGCGGCAACTCTTGGCTTGGGAGCGTGATCTGTCGGGTCCTCTGTCGGCTAAGGCACAAAGTGCAGGGCAGGGGCTTTTTGAAGACCGCATCTACGTTCTCACCCCCGAGGCGGCGGTGGTTGAACTCCCACGCGGTGCGACCACGGTCGACTTCGCCTATAGCGTTCACACCAGTCTGGGCCATCGATGCCGGGGTGCGCGTCTGGACGGCGTCATGGTGCCGCTCAGCACGCCCTTGCAAAATGGGCAGACGGTCGAGGTCATCACCGTCAAAGAAGGTGGGCCGTCGCGGGACTGGTTGAACCCGGAGTTGGGCTTTTTGTCGAGTGCCCGGGCCAAGTCCAAAGTTCGCGCTTGGTTCAACGGCTTGGCCATGCAGCAGACGGTGGCGCGGGGTCGTGAATCTGTTGAAAAATTGCTGCAACGCGAAGGCAAGACGTCTATCAAGCTGGACGACTTGGCGTCTCAACTTGGTTTCAAAAATGCGGAAGACCTGTTTGAGGTGGTCGGTAAAGATGAGTTGTCGCTGCGCACTATTGAGAACATGCTCAACCCGCCCGAGCCGTCTCCATCGCAAGACGATTACGTTCTCGCCAAGAAGCCGCGTTCAGACAAGTCCGCTAAAAGCACCTCTGGTGGCGTGCTGGTGGTGGGTCTCGATTCCTTGCTGACGCAGTTGGCCAAGTGCTGCAAACCGGCACCGCCCGATACGATCCTGGGCTTTGTGACTAAGGGCCGCGGCGTCAGTATTCACCGCGCTGACTGCAGTAACTTTCGCAATATGGCGTCCGGCAGTCCAGACCGTGTGATTGATGTGGCGTGGGGTGGTCAACAGGCTGCGGCTGGTGCGCTCTATCCGGTCGATGTGGCGATTGAGGCCACTGACCGTCAAGGTCTGCTGCGCGACATTTCAGAAGTTTTTTCGAAAGAAAAAATGAATGTGATCGGCGTCCAAACGCAATCCGTCAAAGACAACCGGGGCGGCACGGCATGGATGACGTTCACCGTCGAAGTGGGTGATTCGGGTCGATTGAACCATGTGCTTGGTGTGGTTTCGGAGGTCGCCGGGGTGCGCGCTGCGCGCAGACGTTGAGCGATCTTTCAAGACAGATGAAAGTTTCCGCGTCAAATTTGAGAGCTCTGTCCAGAATCGAGGTTTCTGACTGCTACAATCTCGTCTTCGAACAGTACAGGCGCGTAGCTCAGCTGGTTAGAGCACCACCTTGACATGGTGGGGGTCGATGGTTCGAGTCCATTCGCGCCTACCAAATTTGGTAGGGAAATTAAGCACTTAGCGTAACAGCTCGGTGCTTTTTTTTGTCGGTACGGGAAGAGTACGGAAAAGCGTTTTTCAATTCCCGTGCTTTTGACCCCTACTTGGGTTGTGCCCATGAAGTCGAGGACGAACTTCTGAGGCCGGGATCCAAACAGCTTAGTACCGCTCTACAAATTCAAGACGTTAACCCCCCACTACATTGTGAGCGGTGGGGTTCTTGAGAGTTTACCTACACCCCTTGCTTGCGCTCTGAGTGGGGTTGACGTCTGGATCGCTTAGGCGATAAAGAATTGATCAACTGTTGTTGCTGATGAGAAATTTTGGAGACTCTAGAGATGAATAGAGAAATCGCCAAGTGTTCCAAGTCAACCATACTTTCCATGAGCATATGGGTTTTATCCAGCCCGACCTTGTCAAAACCCCTCCCGTCATGGCGAGCGAAGCGCGGCCATCCATGACTTCGAATTCGGGTTCTTGGACTGCCACGCTAGGCTCGCAGCGACGGCATTTTTGGCCTGTTGTTCAAGGTCTGTGTGCGGTATCGGGCTGAATTCGGAAAGCTCGTAATGAACATGCGGGGAAGCATCAAATAACAAGGTTGCAGTCGAGGCAGCATGATATTCAAGACTCCAACCATTGTTGCTTGCCAGGACGTTTGAGTTTGGTGAAGTACCAGCGGAACCCGAAACAAATGTCACATCACCACCATTAACATCTATGACGACGTCCAACGCATCCGTACCAACGTTGAAGTCCTGAATACTCTCAGTACCGAAGTAATTGTCGGCAGTGCGTGTTGGTTATTCCGCCCCATCAGCGCATGAATTCAGACAATCTTTTGAGAAAGTTTGGTAAACAAAAACGCCTTTTGCTGTGAAATAAAAAAATCCCTGTCAAGTCTGCCTTGTGCGGCTGTCGCTTTGAGAGCTGGAGCAACTTGCTCGTGACAAATAAGGGCGATCGCTGGCGTCTGCACATCAGAGCTTCCTGACTGCACTTCGCTCGGAGCTGCAAAAAAACTCAAGCCGAAATATGGCTGAATGTGATGGCCGCTATTTTTTCTGCGGTGCGCTTTAACTGATCCACCAGTTCCGGAACCCGCTCGAGAGTTATCCGCGCGGATATTGCCGACACGCTGAGGGCCATGAAAGGGAGCTGATAACTGGCTGGCACTGCGACACCGACAGCTGTCACGCCTTCCATCACGGCGTTGACGCCGACTGCATAGCCCTTGCTGCGTGCATCCTGTACATGACGGCTTACATCGGCAGCGGTCATTTTGCAAAAGTCAGAAAGGTACGGGCCATTGGCTTCAATCAGCAAGTCAGATTCATCTTCAGGCAGGCTGCTCAGTATGCCAATCCCGGCCACGCTTGCGCCCAGGGGGCGGCGGTTGCCTAACGCCACGACATTCGCCTTGATGGGATAAGCGCCCTGGGCTCGCCAAGCACACAACACGTCTTCGTAACTTCTCAGCATCAGATAGACGGTGTCGTTGGTGCGGGCTGCCAGTTCTTCGACGATGCTGCGTACCTGTGGAAATCGCGTGATGGGATTTGGGGCCGCCATGCCCAGTTCAAACATGCCGGTGCCCAATGAATAGCGTCGATTTTCAGGACTCTGCTGTACCAGCGCAGCGACCTGAAGAGAGCGAAGGATCCGGTGCACCGTCGGGCGGCTGAGTCCGCTGCCATTGCACAGATCAAGGATCCGGATACCCTGCGCGCCCGTGCGCGCAATCGCGCGCAACAATTCACAGGCACGATCCACTGTCTGGGCTCCGGCAGCCAAGTCAATCTTGTTTTTAGTGACCATATTTCAGCAAGATCAGTAAGTCCACATATCGTACTTATTTTAAATAGTTTTGAAAATAGTCATCGAAAATTTACCATTAAGATGGTAAAAATATTGAAATGACTATAAATTAATCTCTAAATAAAAGTTCAAATACAGGACTTTTATTCAAAGTTAGCTTTTTTATAAGTACAAATCAGGAGACAAGAGATGAAATTACTGCGTCGTTCGATGTTGCTGGGCGCCTTGGCAACGCTGGCATTTTCTGGTGTGGCACAGGCCCAGTCTTATCCGTCCAAGCCTATTCGCATCGTGCTGCCTTACAGTGCAGGCGGCCCGGCAGACGTGCTGGTCAGGGCCATCAGCCAGAAGCTTGGTGAAAGCTGGGGCCAGCCGTTCATTGTTGACAACAAGCCCGGGGCTAATGAGATCATCGCCGCCGACTTTGTGGCCAAAAGTCCCGGGGATGGTTACACCTTTATGGTGGCGTCTGATAGCGCTTTCAGCCTGAACCAGAACCTGTATCCCAAAATCCCTTATGACCCCATCAAGGACTTCGTGCCTGTTGCGAAGTTGGCCATTGGCAACTTGATGCTCGTCACGCGACCGGACTTTCCTGCCAATAACGTCAAGGAGTTCATCGACTACGTTAAGCGCAACCCGGGCAAGTTGAACTATGCATCGATAGGTGCGGGCAGCGTGAACCATTTAGCCTCAGCGTGGTTCAACAGCATCAATGGTTTGCAGATGGAGCATATCGCTTTCAAGGGATTGCCTCCTGCCGTTCAAGAGGTGATGGCCGGTCGCATTGACGCCATGTTCGCGGTCACGGGCGGTGTGGCACCATTTTTGGATTCGGGAAAAGTCAAAGCATTGGCCGTTGCTGGGCGCAATCGCCAGCCGGCCGCGCCCAATGTGCCAATATTCGCTGAAGTTGGATATCCCGCAATTGATGCTTCTTACTATTTTGGGGTGGTTGCCCCCAAAGGCACGCCCTCTGACATCACGAGCCGATTCGCACGCGATATGAGCAAGATCATCAATACGCCCGAGTTCAAGAGCAAGTACCTTCAGCCACTGGGTTTTGAAGCGGTTGGTGACACGCCTGAGCAGTTCGCGACTTTTCTGAAGTCCGATCGTGAACTTGGCGCACAAAAGGTCAAAGTGTCGGGCGCCAAGCTCGAGTGACTCGAGTCACTTCATTCACGCAATTCATCGGTAAAAACCTCGGTGCCAGATGTTGCTGGCCCGGCAGCACACAACATAAGAGACAAATATGAGAAATAAATCACCATTGCGGTCGGATATCGCATGGAGCAATGCCAATGCCATCGGTGTACACGGATATGACCTGTGCAACGATTTGATGGGCGAGGTCAATTTCGGTGACATGGCCTTTTTAGAAGTAACCGGGCGTCTTCCTGACGCCAATGAGTCGCGCCTTTTTAATGCACTTCTCGTCACCCTCGTTGAACATGGAATCGTACCGTCGACACTCGCCGCGCGCATGACCTACGCCGGCGCGCCTGAGGCCATGCAGGCAGCCGTGGCTGCCGGCCTGTTGGGGCTGGGCAGTGTTTTTGTCGGCTCGACGGAAGGCTCGGCGAAGATGCTGGCAGCAGCCTTGCCAAAAGATGACACTCAAGACAGAAAGCTTGAAAAATCCCTGCCCGATCTTGCGCAGACCATTGTGCAAGCGCATCGCGACCAGAAAAAATTTGTTCCCGGCGTGGGTCACCCGATTCACAAGCCTGTCGATCCCCGCACCTTGCGTCTGTTTGCGATTGCGAAGCAAACTGGATTTCATGGCCGTTACGTTGAGCTCATGCAATGCGTGTCGGATGCGGCCAGTGCCGCTTACGGTAAGTCACTGCCGATCAATGCCACGGGTGCTATCGGTGCGCTTTGTTGTGAAATGGGTCTGTCATGGAAGGTCTCCAGTGGACTGGGCGTGATGGCCCGCGCCGTTGGTCTGGTGGGCCATATTCTGGAGGAGGCCGTGCAGCCAATGGCCATGGAGTTATGGCACCGCACTGAAGATGAAGCGACAGAGCATTCGCGCGGCAAGTTGCGCAGCAAGGGCGTCTGAATTAATGCTCTCACCACTTGACGTTCTAAGGCTCTACCCTTCGCATGATGGCACGATGGCTTCGATGCTGCGAAGCCGCGTTGCTGTGGCGGGTGAGCGGGAATTCATTCTCTATCAAGGGCGTTCTTACAGTTACACCCAGGTACTTGATGAAATAGGGCGCGTGGCGGCCGTGCTGGCAGCCAGAGGCGTCAAGTCAGATGACCGAATTGGTGTCATGTCACTCAATCATCCGTCAAGTGTGTTTTTGTTTTTTGCACTCGCCAGCTTGGGCGCCATCATGGTGCCGGTCAATCCTGACTATGGGGTGGAAGAGGCTCGTTATGTATTGAACCATGCCGAAGTCAGCGGTGTGATCTGTTCCCCCGCCGCACATGCGACGGTGCTTAAAGCCTGCAGTGACATGAATACCATGCCGTGGTTGATGCTGAACGAAGCAGCCACCGACTTTCAAGATTTAAAGGCTATGCCGGTGCTGTCGGTAGAAGCAGAGCGCTGCTCCGACCCGGTGCCTGAGCCTTCGAAGAATTCGGACGCGACCTGCATCTTCATCTACACATCTGGAACCACTGGTTTTCCCAAGGGCGTGATGCACAGGCAGCGCAGTCTGCTGATGGCTGGCGAAGGGTTTGTTGAGCGAATGCACCTGCAGCCCAATGACCGTCTACTGTGCGTGCTGCCGATGTTCCATATAAATGCGATTTTCTATTCGCTGGGTGGCTCCCTTGCCGCCGGTGCGACGCTCATTCTTGAACCGAAGTTTTCAGCGTCTAAGTTCTGGACCATCGTGAAGGAAACCGGAGCAACCGAGGTCAACACCATTGCTGCGGCCAGCAGCATTTTAAAGCTGCGTCCACGCAGCGAATACGTGTCGGGGCATCAGCTACAAAAAATGTACGGAGCTCCGTTTGATGCGGAAATCTTTCGTACTTTTCAGCAGGAATTTCATGTGCCGACGCTGATTGAAGGGTATGGGATGTCGGAAATCCCTGGGGCGCTGAACAATCCGTTTCTTGGCCCACATAAGACCCTCAGCATGGGTAAGCCCAGCAAACATCCTGATCCGGCCGTGTCACTGGCCGAACTGCGCATTGCTGACGAGGCTGGTCAGTTCTTGCCTGTGGGACAGATCGGCGAACTGGTGGTGAGAACACCCATCATCATGCAGGGCTATTTCAAGGACGAGGCACAAACGCGTGCGGCATTTCGCGACGGCTGGTTTCTCACGGGAGACCTGGCCTTTGTGGACGAGGACAACTATTTTTGGTTTGTCGCGCGTAAGAAAGACATCATCCGCAAGCGGGGCGAGAACATATCCGGCGCCGAACTGGACCGCGTGATCGGCAACCACCCCGCTGTACTGGAATCAGCGGCCATTCCTGTCCCCTCAGAACTGGGAGAGGATGACATTCTTGTCGCAGTGGTATTGCGCCCGGGCGTGACGCTAAGGCATGAGGAAATTGCACAGTGGTGCCGCGAGCGAATGGCTGCAATCAAGACCCCACGTTACGTGGCATTTGTGGACTCGTTGCCCCACACGCCGACGCACCGCATCGCCAAATACAAGCTGCGTGAAGATGCCTCAGTCAAAGCTGTTGCGGTCGATCTTGAGGCGCAAGCTGTCTAACAAGATGCCCTTACCTTTCGCAAAAGTCCCCTATGCCCCGTGTTTCTAACGAGGTGGTAATCGTCGGCGCGGGAGAGACCCGCGTCGGCAAGCTACCCGGGATGGAGGCCGTCCAGATCCAAGCCTGGGCAGTTCAGCAAGCCGCCGCAGACTGTGGCTTGCGAGTCCCTGAGATCGACGGACTGATCAATCTTGATCCCTACGCCATACCGAACTCGATGTTTTCGTCAACGTTGTCCGAGTACTTGGGCCTGCGGCCAAGCTTTCTCACGACCGTCGACGTCGGTGGCACTGTGACGGCGATGGCCATGTTGCAACAAGCGGTGTGGGCCATTGAATCGGGTCATTGCGAGATTGCAGCCTGCGTGTATGGCGAGAACACCCTGACAGGCCGTCCACCTGGCGCGCAAGGTTTGGCAATGCGCAACTTGCTCGGGGGAGAGGAGTGGGAAGAACCTTTCGGACTTCACGGTATGGTCACGCCCTATGCCCTTTTAGCGCAGCGATACCTTGCGCAGTACGGCGCGACGGTGGATGACTTGGCAGAAGTTGCCATGGTGACGCGCCGGCATGCCCTGCTCAACGACAACGCACAGATGAAAAAGCCGATGACCAAGGCCGACTATGATGCGAGCCGGATGATCAGCACGCCCCTGCGCTTGCTGGACTGCTCGCTTATATCGGATGGCGGTGGTGCGGTGATCCTGATGCGCCGCGAGCAGGCAGCGCGGCGGGGACTGAAGGGTATTTCGATTCGCTCAATGGCAATGCGTGGCACGCACAATTCGATCGCGCAGGCGCCCAACTTAGAACAGCTCGGCATGGCAGCAGCAGGCAAGGACGCCTTCGACGCTGCCGGCTATGGGCCGTCCGACATGCAGGTCGCGCTGCTCCACGATGCCTTTACCATCTCGGTCCTGCTGACTCTGGAGGCGCTGCAGTTCGCAGAACTAGGCCAGTCAGGTGATTACCTGCGCGCGGGGCATGCCAGTTTGGGTGGGCG
The DNA here is from genome assembly GCA_947447355.1 of Comamonadaceae bacterium. Classification (GTDB taxonomy): domain Bacteria; phylum Pseudomonadota; class Gammaproteobacteria; order Burkholderiales; family Burkholderiaceae_C; genus Polaromonas. The sequence continues at coordinate 2,187 of CANFJF010000099.1, read as the reverse complement.
CTGCCCGCTCAACCCGCATGGAGGGCTTTTGTCGCAGGCCCATGTCGGCGGCATGCTGCATGTGACCGAGGCCGTACACCAGTTAAGAGGTACCGCTGGGCGGCGACAGGTACCGGGCGCTCAACGCGCCGTGGTGAGCGGCAATGGCGGCGTCTTCTCTGTGTGTGGCGTCATGGTGCTGGAGGCATGAACATGGATTCTGAAAACGAAGCTGAACTTCTGGCGGAGTTGCCAACGCCGACCGTTGACTCAGCGCCTTTCTGGGAGGGCTGCAATGCGGAGTCACTGCTGCTGCAGCGCTGCGGAGAGTGCCGTCATCTTTTTTATTTCGCCCGACGCCTTTGCCCAGCCTGCGGTGCAACGGAACTGACGTGGGAATCCAGCACCGGTCGGGGAACGATCTACAGCTTCAGCGAAGTTCACGTGGCGTTTCAAGGACCGGACTGGAATAGCCAAATACCCTACACCGTCATCCTCGTCGATCTTGACGAGGGCCCGCGCATGTTGAGTCGTTGGCTCGCGCCTGAAGGCAGCAGCTTGCCTGCGATCGGGGATCAGGTCCGTGTCACTTTTCCTGCCGTCAACGGGCAGAAGTTGCCTTTTTTCACCGCCTTGTCAAGCAAAGGAAACAACCGTGATACTGGGTGAAGTTTTTGAAAGAAACGCCGCTCTATTCGGTCAAGCGCCGGCGATTTATGTCGAAGATCGAATCGTGACGCATGCTCAGTTGTTCGACCGCGCATGTCGGCTCGGCAATGCTCTGCACTCTCTTGGCGTACGCAAGCGGGATCGAGTGCTGATGTTGGCGCAAAACTGCCCCGAGTTTCTTGAACTGATCGGCGCCGCTGGCCTGACAGGCATCACCAGCGTTGGTCTTAACTACCGACTGAGCGCAAGCGAGCAACTGCATATTGTTCAAGATTGCAGCCCGTCAGTGTGGATCTTCGAGGCCCAGTATGCAGAGCGTGTGGTTGAAGTTTGCAGCAGCCTAGCAACTAAGCCGCAGCTGATTTGCATCGGCCCAACGGGTGCGCCCGGCGTGCATGACTACGAGTCACTGATGCATCAGTCCAACGCCACTAGGCCCGCTTTACGCGCATCGGAACAGGACACCGTATTCCTGATCTACACCAGCGGCACGACCGGCCATCCGAAGGGCGTCATGCATAGTCAGGTCGGTCAAATTGAGCAGTCCAAGATCTGCTCGAATGCCTTCGCCACCAACCCCATCGATCGAGTGCTGCTGGTGATGCCGTTCTATCATGTCGGCGCGATCAATGTCTACCTTGCCTATGCTTGGTCAGGCGCCGCGGTGGTGTTGCACCGCGCGTTCGACCCCAACGAGGTCTACGCCAGTTTTGCGCGCCACCATGTGACCGCCGCATTACTGGCGCCGGTGATGATCCGAGCGATGCTCGACTGCTCCGAAGCAGTGAGCAGTGCGCAGAATTGCTTGCACTCGATTTTTTATTCCTCTGCCCCGATGCCGGTCCCGCTGCTGAAACGTGCCATGTCACAGTTTGGTCCGATTTTCGTGCAGGTGTACGGCATGACCGAAAACGTGCTGGGCACCTTCATGTACAAGCATCAGCACAAGCTCGAAGGTGCGCCGCATGAGGTCAAGCGACTGGCCTCAGCCGGGCAGCCCTATTACGGTTGCGAGATCGTCTTGCGGCACCCGGACGGCAGAGGCTGCAACCAGGGAGAAGTTGGCGAGGTCACGATTCATTCGCCGGCATTGATGCAGGGTTACTGGAACAACAGCATCGCAACCTTAGATGCCATCTATGACGGCTGGTACTCCACCGGCGACATGGGCTATTTCGACGAAGATAAATTTTTGTTCCTTGTCGATCGCAAGAAAGACATGATCATTTCAGGCGGCGAAAACATCTATTCCCGCGAGGTAGAAGAAGCATTGCTGACCCACCCAGCCGTTTTTGAAACAGCGGTGATCGGCATCCCCGATGAGAAGTGGGGGGAGGCGGTGATTGCGTTTGTCGTCTGCCGTGGCCAAAAGCCAGATGCCGCTGAGTTGATCACGCATTGCCGTAACCAGATCGCCAGCTACAAAAAGCCAAGTGCCATCGAATTCATCGATGATCTGCCACGCGTGCCCAGCACCAACAAGGTCGACAAGAAAAAACTCCGCGAGCCTTACTGGCCGTTGTTGCCTGATGAGTCAGC
>CANFJF010000098.1 GCA_947447355.1 Comamonadaceae bacterium | reverse complement strand
AGTTGCGGTGCCTGTCACGACCATCAAGGGCTCGCCGGTTTTCAGATCTTGTTGGTGGTTGCCCAAGTCGACGGGCCTGATCCCGCGAAGGCGACAGCATGACGCTGCAATCGAAGACTTGAGGCATGCATGAAGCTGCTCCAAAAATGAGGGTGATGCGCAAATCAAGGATCCGCCTGATTCGATTTCCCTGCCTCAATCGGGGAGATTGCAGCTCAGCGCGTCAGTCGCTCATGCACCCAATGTGCGGCAGCCATCAGGCGATGGTCGTCAGCAAAGCGCCCCACCAATTGCAGGCCAACCGGCAAGCCCTTGCGGCCGCGCGCAAACGGAAGATGAATACACGGCAGCCCGAGCAGCGTCCAGCCACGGCAAAACAAGGGGTCTCCCGTGCTTGTGAGTCCGGCCGGCGCTTCACCTATCGCACTCGGTGCCAGCAACACATCGTGATCGTGAAACAGGTCATTGGCGACGTGTCGCTGATAGGCCACTGTCTGCAAGTTCTGCGCATGGGTCTCGCCATTGATGCGCATGCCATCCTCTAGCAGCGCCAGCAGTGGTGCGCTCAACTGCTGCGCATGGTGCCGGTGTTCGTGGCGTAGTGAGCGGGCTGTCTCAAACATCTGCACCGCTTTTTGTCTGTCAGCCAGCCCCAGCAGTTCGGCCGGCAGTGCCACAGGCTTGGCGAACCCTGCCAAGGCTTTTTCGGCTTGCGCCCAAGCGCGCTGCGTGTCTTCATCGGCCAAGGACCAGTCGGGCGTAGCGCACAGGCCAATGCGTGGCGCAGAGAGGGCTGAGGCGTCAAAATTACGCGGATCTGCCAGCCGCGTGTCGCCGGTCAGTACTGCGCCGAGCAAAGCCACATCGCGCACGCTGCGGCCAAAGCCGCCGATCGTGTCCAGCGTCTCCGACAAGCTTTTAACGCCTGCTCTGCTGACGCGGTTGTGGCTGGGTTTGTAACCGACAATGCCGCAAAAAGCCGCTGGCCGAATGAGTGAGCCCGCGGTTTGCGTGCCCAGCGCCAAGGGCAACATGCCGTCGGCCACAGCAGCGGCTGAACCGCTCGAAGAGCCACCGGGTGTGTGCTGACTATTGTGCGGATTGAGCGTGACGCCGGGGTGCATGTTGGCCAGCTCGGTGCTCACGGTTTTACCCAGCAGCACAGCGCCAGCTTCGCGACAAAGCGCAACGGCGGCAGCATCGGCCAGCGGCTGTTGACCAGCATAAATCGGTGAGCCGTACGCCGTCGGTAGGTCAGCGGTGTCGAGTAAATCTTTCACGCCAAACGGCAACCCGTGCAGTAACCCACGCACCGGCCCGGCGTCTAGCGTGCGCGCCAAAGCCATGGCTGTATCAGCGTTCAGTTCCACGAACGCGTGTACCTCCGCGTCACGCTGCTCGATGCGGTTGAGGCAAGCACGCACCAAGTCAACGGCCTGAATTTCGCGACGAGCCAGTGCCTCAGCGGCTTGCCAAGCGTCGAGTTGATGAAGGTGTTTTGTATTAGTTGCCATGCTTCACAGTATCTCTGGTTTCGCAAGGGGGTCCTTTTTTGTGCTATCTTCAAACCTTGGCTTTTTTCAATGAAAGCCTTGTATCAATCGGCCTTGTGCCAACTTGATATCGGAAGAGTCTGTGGTGCCACTTGCGTTGCACTCAGCGCCGAAGGAGCAACCACCCCGGAAACTCTCAGGCAAAAGGACCGATATCGTTATTGATCTCTGAAGAGCCACAGCAGACTACGTCCTGCTGTGCACCGAAGGAGCAAACAACGCTCGCTGCTGCGAGTGCTTGTGAATCTCTCAGGTCCAGAACAGAGGGGGTGCCCGCTACGCGATTGCGTTCGGGCCCAACCCTTTGACGTTTTGGACTTTATGCATCATGAAAAATATCGCAGTTATCGGTGGCGGCATCACGGGCGTCACTACGGCTTATGCGCTGGTCAAGCGCGGCTTTTCAGTCACCTTGTTTGAAAAAAATCGCTATGCCGCGATGGAAACATCGTTTGCCAATGGCGGTCAACTTTCAGCCTCGAACGCCGAGGTCTGGAACAACTTTTCGACCATCCTCAAAGGACTCAAGTGGATGCTCAAAAGCGATGCACCGCTGCTGGTCAACCCCAAGCCGAGCTGGCACAAAATGTCTTGGTTTGCAGAGTTTGTGGTCAACATTCCGAACTACCGCAGCAACACCATCGAAACCACGCGATTGGCCATTGCTGCTCGTGAACATCTGTTTGCTTGGGCCGAGCAAGAGGGCATTGATTTTGACCTGAAGACCAAAGGTATTCTTCACATTTACCGCGACAAAGCCAGCTTCGACCAAGCCGGCGAAGTGTCCAAACTACTGGCCGCCGGCGGACTGCAACGCCGTGCCGTGACGCCTCAAGAAATGCGCGCCATTGAGCCAACGCTGGCAGGGCAGTACCACGGTGGCTACTTCACTGAAAGCGATGCCACGGGTGACATTCACCGCTTCACCCGCGGCTTGGCCGATGCCGCTGTGCGCAAAGGGGTGAAATGCCTGTATGAGCAAGACGTCAGCGCCGTCACCACCAACGGCAAACAGGCCAGCGTCACAGTCGGTCAGGGCGCGCACAAGACAACCACGGCGTTTGACGCGGTGGTGGTTTGCGCCGGCACGGCCAGCCGAGCCCTTGCCGCTAGCTTGGGCGACCGCGTCAATATTTACCCGGTCAAAGGCTATTCCATCACGGTGAACTTAGACGACGCGCAAAGCCAAGCCAGCGCACCCGAAGTCAGCTTGCTGGACGACGCCACCAAATTGGTCTCCAGCCGCCTCGGCCAAGACCGCTTTAGAGTCGCCGGAACCGCCGAGTTCAATGGCTACAACCGCGATATTCGCGCCGACCGTATCAAACCCTTGGTTGATTGGGTGCAACAGTGCTTCCCGGGCGTCAGCACCCACAGCGTGGTGCCGTGGGCAGGTCTGCGACCCATGATGCCCAACATGCTGCCGCGTGTCGGCCGAGGCAAATCACCCTGTGTTTTTTACAACACCGGCCACGGTCATTTGGGCTGGACACTGTCTGCCGTGACCGCCGAGATGGTTGCGGCTATGGTTGAGGAGGCTTTTAAGAAGGCCAGGCCGGCTTTTGTGGCTACTGAGGTTCGTACCGCTTAACGGTGCAGGTCAAGCATTGAGTTGCACCAACCTTTGGATAAGAAGGGGGGTGCAATCGTGAGCTTCAGGTCGCAACGTTTCTAGGTGCAAACGCTCTCAGTCTCAGACCAGAAAGCGTTGCGCCAGCAGCACCCAGTAGGCCGCACCGATGGACAGATTGGCGTCGTTGAAGTCGTAGCCGGGGTTGTGCACCATGCAGGCGCCAGCACTGTCGCCATCGCCGTTACCAATGAGCAAATAGCTGCCGGGAACGCGCTCCAGCATGAAGGCAAAGTCTTCGCTTCCGGTCACGGCCGGGCCTTGCAAAGTCACTTGCTCTGCGCCGACCAGTTCAAGCGCGACTTCGCGGGCAAAAGCGGTTTCATCTGGCGTGTTGACCAACACCGCATAGCCGGGCCGCCAGTCGATCTTCGCTGTGACACCAAAGCTTTCAGCCTGCGCGTTAATCAGCGTCTTGATGCGTTGCTCCAGCTTGGCGCGAACGTCGCGGTCAAGTGCTCGCACGCTGATCTCCAGCGTCGCGCTTTGCGGAATCACGTTGTTGGCTTTGCCGGCGTGCAGCGCACCCACGGTGACCACCGCCATGTGCAGCGGGTCGACATTGCGCGCCACGATGGTCTGCAGCGCCATGACGATGCTGGCCGCCGCCACGATGGGGTCCACCGCGCGATGCGGCATGGCGCCATGGCCACCCAAGCCGGTGAGCGTGACAGTGGCATAGTCGGAGGAGGCCATCGCCGCGCCTTCGCGCAGCACCAGCCGGCCTTGGGGCACGCCGGGCATGTTGTGCATGGCAAAGATCGCGTCGCAGGGGTATTTGTCGAACAGGCCGTCTTCCATCATCTTCAGGGCACCGCCGCCGCCTTCTTCGGCCGGCTGGAAGATCAGGTTCAGCGTGCCGTAAAAGTCTCCTCGCTGTGCAAAGTGCTGGGCGGCGGCCAGCAGCATCGCCGTGTGGCCGTCGTGGCCACAGGCGTGCATCACGCCAGCATGGCAACTGGCATAGTCCAGGCCAGTGGCCTCGTCGATCGGCAGCGCGTCCATGTCGGCACGCAGCCCGAGCCGGCGCTTGCCGTCACCGCGCACCAGCTGTCCCACCACGCCAGTGCCGCCCAGACCGTGCTCGACCGCGTAACCCCAGCTTTGCAGCTTCTCGGCCACCAAGGCCGAGGTGCGATGCTCGTCGAACGCCAACTCAGGGTGACGATGGATGTCGCGCCGCAGGGCGATGAATGTATCGGTCTGCGCGTGAAGTTCCTCAAGCAGCTTGTTCATGGGCAAAGTCTCATTGCACTTCACTGCGGTTGCAAGTTGATCGACTTGGCGATGGCGCGATAGCGTACGGTTTCGGCTTCGAAGAATTTCGCTGATTCGGGCAACGACATCGGTGGCGACGTGAGTTGCGTTTGCGCAGCCAGCTGCGAGCGCACGGAAGGGTCGTGCAGCGTCGCACCGATCGCCTTGTGCAGCCGTTGAACCACGTTTTCAGGCGTGTTGCTTGGCACCATGAGACCGCTCCATATCTTGTATGAAAAGTTCTTCAGCTCCTGACCTTCGCTGACGCTTGGCACGTTCTTCAACAGCTCAGACCGCTGCGCGCCGAGCTGGCCGATCACCTTGAGTCGGCCCTGGTCTGCCAGCGCACCCATGCCTGCGCTGTACACCAGCACCGCGAAGTCGACTTGCCCGCCGCCGAGGTCTTGCAGCAAAGGCGCATTACCCTTGTAGGGCGCGTGCGTCAGTGTGGTGCCAGTGCGCTGCTGCACGTCCTCAAGGATCAGGTGGTAAAGCGAGCCGATGCCGACGCTGCCGTAGGTCAGGGGTTTGTCGGCCGACTTGCGCGCCAGCGCGATCAATTCGTCGACATTGTTGACCGGCAAGTCCTTGCGCGCGACGAACACCATCACCGCATCGGCCACCGGGTGTACGAGGCGAAAGTTCTCGGCCTTGACTTTGACCGCCGCATTGGCCAGCGCCGCAAGGATCACCTCGTTGGGCGAGCCCTGAAACAGGTAGTAGCCGTCCGCGGGTGCTGCCAGCACTTTCTGCGCGGCCAGCGCGCCGCTGACGCCGCCTAGGTTTTCCACGATCACCTGTTGGCCCAGTTCTTTGCTCAAGGGCAGGGTGAAGATGCGCGCGATCGAATCCGAAGGGCCGCCTGCCGGGTAGGGCACCATCAAATTGACCTGCTTGGTCGGGTAGGTGGTTGGGGCTTGGGCCAATGCACTGCCGCTGACCAGCAGCAGGCCGGCCAGTAGGGCTGTGAATGTCTTGAATGTATTCATTGCTTCTCCATGTTGTGGGTGTGTCGTCATCACGTCACGGATGCTAGACAGCCCCAATCAATGTGTCCAATGCATTATTTTTGTGATTATTATGCGTATTACTCATGGAATTCTCATAAATCATGAACCTTAAACACTTGGAACACCTGCTGGCCGTCGCTGAGACCGGTTCATTCAGCCGCGCCGCCGAGCAGCAGCATCTCACGCAGTCAGCCCTGAGCCGCAGTATCCAGACCCTGGAGGACGACTTGGGCGCACGCCTGATCGACCGCACGGGCAAACGCAATGAGCTCACGCCGCTGGGCCAAGCCGTGGCCGTGCGCGCCCGGCGCATGGTGTTCGAGGCGACTGAGCTGCGCCGCAGCGCCACACTTCTCAAACGTGGCGACTTGGGCAGCATTCGTATCGGCCTGGGCTCAGGGCCGGGTGCGATGTTGATGACGCCGTTTCTGATTCACATGGCACAGCATCACCCAGGTGTGCACGTGAGCATGTCGCCCGGCGCAACTGAACTGCAGTTGATGCAGCTGCGACAGCGCTCGCTCGACGCGCTGGTGATCGATGTTCGCCGCATCGCACCAGCGCCCGACCTCAACATTGAAAACCTGACGGAACTGCGTACTGGCTTTGTTTGTCGCAGCGGTCACCCCTTGCTGAAAACCGGCAAGCCCATGTTTTTTGACGACCTACTGCGCTACCCGTTGGCCTCCACGCCACTGAGCGCGGAAGTCGCTCACCTTCTGGTCAACCGCTTTGGACCGCGGGCCGATCCGCAGCAAGCCGTGAGCCTGCGATGCGATGACATCCCCAGCCTCATAGAGACAGTCAAGGCCTCAGACGCCATTTTCCTAGGCATTTTGGCCGCCGCGCGCAGCGGCATAGAGACAGGAGAACTCGCAGAGCTGGTGACTGAGCCCGCCTTGACCAGCGGTGCTCGCTTTGCGTTTGTCACACTGCTCAGGCGCACTGAGGCGCCGTCGATGGGTTTATTTCGCCAGTTTGTGGCTGAGCGGCTGTGCGACTGAGGCGTTGTTGGGCTGATGGCATCGTGGCTACACGGCAGAAAGTAAAAAGCCTCTGCTTCTAAATTAATAGCAGCAGAGGCTTTAAATACTTGGTGCCCGGGGCCGGAATCGAACCGGCACGCCTTTCGGCGGGGGATTTTGAGTCCCCTGCGTCTACCAATTTCACCACCCGGGCGGTAGATATCAAGCCTCAGATTATGGCACAGGGCGAGGTGCTGAATAACTCTAACGTTCCAGATGCTATTTGCTGCTCCCAAGGTCTTTTCTGCAGTGCACCCACGCTTTTCAATTCAAGCATCTCAATCCACTTTGACCTGGGCCACTTTGATGACCTGCGCCCACTTGTCGATATCCGCTTTGATGACCGCACCGAAGGCTGCTGGCGTGCTGCCTTGTGAAATGGTTCCCTGGTCTGCATAAAACTTTCGAATCTCAGGAGTCGCAAGGAGCTTGACAATTTCAGCGCTGAAACGATCTACAGCCACTTGAGACGTGCCTGCCGGAGCCATCATTCCGACCCAGGCTTCCTCGACAAATCCCGGAACTGTCTCTACCACCGGTGGAACAAGGGGCATGTTGACGTTGCGTCCTGATGAGGTCACCCCCAAGGCTCGGATTCGACCGCTTTCCACAAAGGGCTTCATGGTTGCCATGCCGTCAATCATCAGGTCAACTTGGCCACTGATTAAGTCAGTCCTGGCTACGGCACTGGACTTGTAGGGGACGTGAACCATGTTTGTGCCCGTGAGGTACTTGAACTGTTCGGTGATCAAGTGATAAATGGTTCCGGTACCTGATGACGCGTAATTAAGTTTGCCCGGGTGGCTTTTTGCATATGCGAGCAACTCCTGAGTTGTCTTCACGGGCAGGGCTGGATTGACCACCAGAATGAGCGGGAACACCGCCATGGCGGTCACCGGTACGAAATCCTTCAGCGTGGTGTAGCCTAAGTTTGGCTGTAGCGTCTCAATGATCGCGTGCGTGTTGGAGATCATCACGAAGGTATGGCCGTCAGTTGGCGTGCGTATGGCTGCCCGCATGCCGAGCGCACCGCCAACACCGGGCAGGTTTTCCAGAATCACTTGCTGGCCGAGGGCCTCGGATAATTTTTGAGCAATTGGTCGCATCACCGTGTCACCACCACCGCCTGCGGCAAAGGGCAAAATAATTTTCACTGGCTTGGTTGGCCAACTCTGCGCGTTCACTGCAAAGGCCCAGCAACAGACGAAAAGCAAACCGACTTTACTGGCGATACGATTCAAATTCATAATCTCACCTTATGGGCTGGCTCAGTTGAAAAAACTTCTCAATGACTTGCAAAGAACTGCAGCATCGAGTCGAACGCGTCAGGCCTTTCAGCCATGAATCCGTGCAAGGTATCTTCAAAAATCAGAACTTCAGAATGGGGGATGTACCTCCCGATTTCCTGACTGTGCTCAAGGCTGGTGATGATGTCGTTTTCACCAATGAGGATTTGCGTCGGGCACTGAATTTCGCAGAGCCGATCTCGCGAATCATGTGTCAGCAAGCTGTGGCCTGTATGAAGGTAGCCGTGCAGTGGTCGGTTGACCTGAAGCATGGACTCAACGGATTTTTCGATCTTGTCCTGATTCAATTCACAATACTTTTCTGAGTAGAAGTAAGTCAGGAGACCCGATAGGAAGCAGCGGTCAATACCCGTCGCCTTGGCGGACGCCAACCACCACTGCACCATGTGGCGGCCACGAGGGCCGAGATGGGCAAAAGTCGAGGTCATCGCCAAGCTGCGAACACTGTCTGGTTGCAAGATGGTCATCCATTGGGCAATGGCGCCACCCAAAGATTTACCCATCACGTGGGCGCGTGGGATCCCCAGCACTTGCATCAGCCCCAGCGCATCCTTGGCCAACATCTGGGTTGTGTAGGGCGAGTCGGGTGCATCGGTGCCACCTATGCCGCGATTGTCAAACGCCAAGACCTTGAATTTTTGCGAAGCAAGATCAAGCTGTGGACCCCACGAAGACCAATTTCCGCTGGCATATCCACCGACCATCACAAGCCAGTCTCCCTCACCCTTAACGGTGTAGTTCATCGTCAATTCGCCGACCTGGACACTGGGCATAAATTGCTTTCTGCAATTGAAAACTTGTGAATCTTTGTATAGCCCAATAAATTTAGCACAATTAAATAAAAAATATGGCGGATGCTTTCTTAGCTCATTAGGCTTGCTTCTGGCACCCGCCAGCGCTAATTGCCGACACGCTAAAAGGCTGAAGGTATCGAACCGCAAGTTATGGCACAGTGTGAGGCTATGAATTACAAGACCATTGAAGATGCCATCGGCAATACGCCGTTGGTCGCCTTGCAACGCATCGAAGCCGCTGAAAACCGTGACCGCAACAACGTTGTACTGGGCAAGCTCGAAGGCAATAACCCTGCAGGATCTGTCAAGGACCGGCCAGCTTTGTCGATGATCAAGCGCGCTGAAGAACGCGGTGACATCCAACCCGGGGACACGCTGATTGAGGCGACTTCTGGCAACACCGGTATTGCGTTGGCCATGGCGGCTGCCATCAAGGGTTATCGCATGGTGCTGATCATGCCGGAGGACCTCTCGATTGAACGCGCGCAGACCATGAAGGCCTTCGGTGCGGAACTGATTCTCACACCCAAGTCCGGCGGTATGGAGCACGCACGAGACTTGGCCGACCGCATGCAAGCCGAAGGCAAGGGCAGGGTGCTCGACCAGTTTGCGAATGATGACAATCCGCGCATTCATTACGAAACCACCGGCCCCGAAATCTGGCAAGACACCGGCGGCAAGGTGACGCACTTTGTGAGCGCCATGGGCACGACGGGCACCATCACGGGCGTTTCGCGCTACTTGAAACAGCAAAATCCGGCGATTCAAATCATCGGTGCGCAGCCGAGTGAAGGCTCGCGTATTCCCGGTATTCGCAAATGGCCCGAGGCTTATATGCCGAAGATTTATGACGCTAAATATGTCGACCAACTGGTGTTGGTGAGCCAGCTGGACGCTGAAAAAATGTGCCGACGCATGGCGCGTGATGAAGGCATTTTTGCAGGCATCTCGGCAGCGGGTGCCTGTTGGGTGGCGCAAGACATCGCCAAGACCGTGCGCGACGCCGTGATTGTGTTCATCGTCTGCGACCGCGGTGATCGTTATTTATCAACCGGTGTTTTTCCGGCCTGATCAGGAGTCCTTACATGAGCAGTCAATTTAAGTTTTGCCCTAACTGCGCCACACCGCTGGGCATGGTGACGCAAGTCGAAGATGGAGGCCCCAAAGACCGCTTACGTTGCACCAATTGCGACTACACGCACTGGAACAACCCGACGCCCGTGCTGGCGGCGGTGGTGGAGTACCAAGGCAAAATATTGCTGGCGCGCAACGCGGCTTGGTCGGGCGAGAAGTTTGCGCTGATCACGGGTTTCATGGAAGCCGGTGAGACGCCTGAAGGTGGCATTGAGCGCGAGATCGCTGAAGAATCCAACTTAAACACCAGTGCGCTCAAGCTGATTGGTGTTTATGATTTTCAGCGCATGAACCAGGTCATCATTGCCTACCATGCTGTGTGCAGCGGCGAGGTCAAGCTCTCCCCCGAGCTGGTGGACTACAAGTTGTATGCGTTTGAAGACGTGGTGTGTTGGCCGGCCGGAACAGGCTATGCGGTAGCTGACTTTCTCACATCACGCGGGCACACCCCGACGTTCATGGAGTGGTCGAAGAGAGCCGTCGGCTGATCCGGTTTTACTTGGGCCTGACTCGCCGCGCAAGTGTTTTCCTTAAAATCAAAACTACTAAAGTATCTGCAAGGCTTGATTGTCAAGTCCATAGCCCTAGGGCCGAAAGAACCTCATGAACATTGACAAAGAACTCGACACCCGTGGGCTGAACTGCCCGCTGCCCATCTTGAAGGCCAAGAAGGCGCTGGCCGACATGACCAGCGGCCAGCT
>CANFJF010000097.1 GCA_947447355.1 Comamonadaceae bacterium | reverse complement strand
GGATGACCGCGCTGAGCTAGCCATGACGCATTTACGTCACTGCGAGCGAAGCGCGGCAGTCCATGACCGCGCACCTCGAAGATGGATGGCCGCGCTACGCTCGCCATGGCGCATTTCTGTCACTGCGAGCGAAGCGCGGCAGTCCATGACCCAGCATTCGTGCGATGGATTTTCTTCCCCATCACTCAACCGGGCGATCGGCTTCGAATTCATCTTTCTTGGGTGGCCGAATCTTGGCCAGCACCTTTGAAATCAGTGGCCAGAACAGCAAGATCAACGCCAGTGAGGTGATGCTGCCAACCAGGTAGTTAGAGAACATGACACCCACTTCGCCCTGAGAAATTAGCATCGACTGGCGGAAGGCATCTTCGGCCTTATCCCCCAAAACCAAAGCCAGAACCAGCGGCGCCAGCGGGTAGTCGAGTTTCTTAAACAGGTAACCCATTACACCAAACAGCAGCATGAACCAGATGTCCAGCATGGCGTTGTGAACCGTGTAAGCACCGATGGCACAAATCACGATGATGATGGGTGCGATGATTGAAAACGGAATACGCAGAATCGAGGCGAACAGCGGCACGGTGGTGAGCACCACGATCAGTCCGACCAAATTGCCCAAGTACATGCTGGCGATCAAGCCCCAGACAAAATCTTTTTGTTCCACAAAGAGCAGCGGGCCAGGTTGCAGACCCCAGATCAGTAAGCCCCCCAGTAGGACGGCTGCTGTTGGCGAGCCTGGAATTCCGAGTGCGAGCATCGGCAGCAGGGCGCTGGTGCCTGCGGCGTGAGCGGCCGTTTCGGGGGCAATAACGCCCTCGAGTTCGCCCGTGCCAAATTTGTTGCCGCTTTTCGACATCTTCTTGGCCAAGCCATAACTCATGAAGGACGCGGGTGTGGCACCGCCAGGGGTGATGCCCATCCAAATGCCGACCAGTGAACTTCTGATCGAGGTCATCCAATATTTTGGCAATTTCTTCCAAGTCTCGAGAACGATTTTGGGGTCGATCTTGGCGTGTTTACCCGAAAAGGCCAGACCTTCTTCCATCGACAGCAAAATCTCGCCGATGCCGAACAAACCAATCACGGCGATCAGGAAGTCGAAGCCGCGCATCAGCTCAAGCCAGCCAAAGGTCAAGCGCAACTGGCCTGTGACGGTGTCCATTCCAACAGAGGCGAGTGCAAAACCGATCGTCATCGACGCCAGAATTTTGAACGGTGAACCTTTGCCCATGCCGACAAAGCTGCAGAAAGTCAGCAAGTAGACTGCGAAGAATTCGGGCGGGCCGAATTTAAGCGTGAACTTAGCGACCAACGGAGCCATGAAGGTGATCATCACCACCGCCACAAAGGCGCCGACAAAGGATGAAGTGAAGGCCGCCGTCAGCGCCTCGCCGGCACGGCCTTGTTGCGCCATCGGGTAACCGTCAAAGGTGGTTGCCACAGACCAAGGCTCGCCCGGTATGTTGAACAAAATCGACGTGATCGCGCCACCGAATAAGGCGCCCCAGTAAATACAGGACAACATGATGATGGCCGAAGTCGGTGTCATCGTGAAGGTCAGCGGCAGCAAAATGGCAACGCCGTTGGCGCCCCCGAGCCCTGGCAGCACGCCGATCAGCACGCCCAAGACAATACCCACCACCATCAAGAGTGTGTTCATCGGGGTCAGCACGACCGCGAACCCGTTGAACAGCGAGTTAAGTTCATCCATTTTCAAAAACTCCGAGAGAGCATATAAATTAGTAGCCTAGGGAGCTCAGCATGTCGAACTGACCTTTGTAGAGGGGCACTTTGAACCAGACCTCGAACATCAGGAAAAACAGCGCGTTGACACAAAAGGCAGTGATCACACTTTTGAGCCATGAGAACTTTCCGAGGATCATCATGAACAAGGCGATGTAGACAAATGAGGCGATGTACAGGCCGATAAATTCAACCGCAAAGACGTAAACGCCGGCTGGAACGAGCACCGATAAGACCCGCTTGATCTGCTCTCCATCGACAAAAACGTCCGTGTTCCGCCCCTTCTTGCTGAACAAGGCTTGGTAAAAAATACCGGCACCGGCAATGGTCATGATCAGACCGATATAAAAGGGGAAGTAGCCGGAGCCTGGGCCATCGCTGCTCCAGCCGGCACCCAATTCCCGGCTGCCATAAATAACAACGGCTCCCAACAGCACGACGATGCCGGCAACAACGGCTTCCACCACATACGTGGCCGGGCCTTTCACTTCGCCATCTGCATGGGCTTGGGTATCACTTGAGGCCATTCGGACTGCTCCCGTCGATTAATTTATTTCTTGGCCAGGAAGCCGGCCTCTTGCATCAGACCGTGATGGATGCTTTCAGCTGATGCCACCCATTTTTCGAAGTCTGCGCCTGCCATGTAGGTCTGGTTAAAAGCACCTTTTTCCATGAAGTCAATCCATTCAGGGGTGGCCCGAATTTTTTGGATCAAGTTGACGTAAAAGCCTTTTTGGTCAGCCGTGACGCCAGCCGGCATGAAAATGCCGCGCAGCATTTGGTAGTCCATCGGAATACCGGATTCCTTGCAGGTCGGAATATCGCTCCAAGCTTGGGTGTCGGTGATTTTGGCTTTGTAGGCCATGCGCTTGTCATCAAACACACAGAGCGCACGCAACTTGCCGGCACGCCATTGCGCAACAGCTTCGACTGGATTGTTCACGCTGGAATCAACGTGCTTGCCGACCAGCTGAACCGCCACTTCACCACCTCCCTTGAAGGGGATGTAGATGAATTTGGTGCCTGTGGCTTTCTCCAGGCCTACCGTGATGATCTGGTCTTCCTGCTTGGAACCCGTGCCGCCCATTTTCATTTTCTGTGGACCTGCAGCTTTGACGGCAGCCAGATATTCTTTGGCATTTTTGTAAGGTGTCTCGGCGTTGACCCATAGGACAAATTGATCAAGTGCCATCATCGCCACAGGTGTCATGTCTTTCCAGTTGAACGGCACACCCGTGGCCATGGGTGTGGTGAACAAGTTGGACAAAGTGATCACAATTTTGTGTGGATCACCCTTGGCGCCTTTGATTTCCAAAAAGCCTTCAGCACCGGCACCGCCCGACTTGTTCACGACGATCAGCGGTTGGTTCATCAACTTGTGCTTAATAACGATGCCCTGAATCAATCGGGCCATTTGGTCAGCACCACCACCCGTTCCTGCGGGCACAACAAACTCAACGGGCTTGGTCGGCTCCCATGCGGCATGGGCAGGCGCAGACACCAGTGCCATGGTCGACATGGCGACGCCCACACCAGCGATCAGCGCATTTTTAATTGTTGAAAATTGTGTTTTCATGTCGTTGTCTCCTTGAGTTTTTTATTACTGACTTATCTGGAATTTTTATCAATTCTTTATGAAAAGTAGTACGGCGCTATCCTCATACCAAATGAGGCGAAACGCTCTTGACAATGGTCAAGTTTGAGGAATGTAGGGCTTGACCAAGGGTTTCTCCGGAGTCAGTTGGTGTAGGCTGACACTTCATTGAGGCCGTCGACCTGACCGCATGAGTTCACTTGATTTAGGCCAAGGCATATGGCTTGCTGAATTTTTCATGCTCTAACATCAGAGGCTATGAAGAAAAAACTCCTCCTGTACTTTGGTCAGGTACAGACCAATGTGTCCCCTCAGGAGCGTTTTCGTGCCGCTGGAGGTGCTTTTTTCGGGCTGGTTTCTACGATGCTGATCGGTCGTTATGTCGGTGGCGTAATGGGGGTGAGTGATTGGGCAATGGCGTCTTTGGGGGCCAGTGCGCTGCTCGTTTTTGTACTGCCCTCAAGCCCGATGGCACAACCTTGGGCCGTTATCGGCGGCAATGTCATGTCAGCTTTGATTGGCATTTCATGCGTGAATTTCGTGGACAACCCGATGGTCTCTGCACCGATTGCCGTCGGGCTTTCAATCTTGGGAATGTTCGTTATGCGTTGCTTACATCCACCAGCTGCTGCAGTGGCGATGCTCACGGCCCTAGGGTCGGTCAACCATTTTGAATACGCTTTGTTTCCGGTCATGACCGACTCGGTTCTGTTGATACTTGCGGCTGTTATTTACAACAATTTGACGGGCAAGGTCTACCCCTACTTTTTGATTCCCCAACCTTTGCTGAGCCCATCAGAGGTCAGTCAAGCCAAGGAAATTGATGCTGTTTTGTCTCGGTATAACCAAGTCATTGACATCAACAAGGAAGACCTAGCCAAACTGATTGGTGAAGTTGAGATGCGCGCTTATGAATATAAATTGAAGGACATCAAGTGCTCAGAGATCATGACCGCTGATGTTCGGTTTTTAGAGGTTTTCACACCGTTAGATACGGCTTGGAAAACCTTGCGTGATAACCACATCAAAGCCTTGCCGGTGATTGACCGCAACCGGCGTGTCGTTGGAATTCTGACGCTCGAAGATTTATTGAAAAATGCAGACATTAATCTGCATAAAAACTTTGGTCAACTTGTGAAGGAAGTTGTGCGCAGTGGTCTTAAAGGAATTGGTAAATCACTGAAGACGGATCCGGAGACGGTCGGTCAAATCATGACTAAAAAAGTACGGGTCATCACCGAGAATCGTAATGTGATGGATTTGGTTGGGATATTCCACAGCCAAGGGCACCATCACTTGCCAGTGATCGACAGTCAGCAGGCCTTGGTTGGCATCATCACGCAGTCTGATTTTGTCGCTGCGATTGAAAAATCATTGCAAAGAAGTCACTGACAGGGCCCTTAGCGGAACAGAAAATACGCAGCCAATACGTACAAGATAGACGCAAACACTTTCTTCAGTGGCCGTATGTCCATGCGATGGGCTGTTCGTGCCCCTAGCGGCGCAGTACAAACACTGGCCAGCGAGATGATGACGAGACCCGGCAGGTACAGAAAACCGACGGAACCGGGTGGCATAGCAGGCATATTTTGGCCAGCCCAAATGTAGCCCAGCGTACCGGCCAAGGCAATCGGAAATCCGAGTGCGGATGAGGTCCCAACAGCGTCGTGAATTTTCACGTTGCACCACGTCATGAACGGTACCGAAACGAAAGCGCCGCCAGCCCCCACCAGCGAAGACAGCATGCCGATGACCCAGCCCATACCGAAGGTACCGATTCGGCCGGGCAAGGTACGGCTTGGTTTTGGCTTGCGGTCAATGAACATTTGCGTGGCAGAAAAGGCCACAAAAATCGCAAACAAAATGCCGAGCAATTTGCCAGGTAACGCGGCAGCAAACTGTGCTCCGACGACAGAACCCAGCACAATGCCTGGCGCCAGCAGTCTGACAATTGGCCACAACACGGCACCACGCTTGTGGTGCGCCCGAACTGATGACAACGAGGTTAGGCAGATGGTGGCCAGCGAGGTAGCGACGGCCATTTTGACGGTGTAGTCAGCCGGGAAACCCTTGGCTGTGAGGATAAATGTCAGGAACGGCACCATGATCATGCCGCCGCCGATGCCTAGCAACCCGGCTAAAAATCCGGTGCATAAGCCAATGACAAGGAGTTCTGCGATGAGTTGGGGTTCGATGAGCATCGGATCCAAAGATAAAGGTGTCTGCGAAACGGCTGGATTCTCATCCTGAACCGGGGTTCAGGTGGGCGAGGGCAGTCAGGCTTCGGGGCCGTCTAACGCGAGACGATCACACCTGCCTGACAATTTACCAAGCCCGTGCTTAAAAAGCATTGGTACAAGGAAGTATAAAACCCAGCGAGTAACGCAGACCATCGGATTGTAGGCGCGATCAGGGTCTTTGTAGGCGCAGAGATTGTTAATCTTGTGGTGTTAAAGAAGCCGGCCGTCAACGCCCAGTGCCGTGTCGAGTCGGCTCAGCAGGGAGCCGATTTGCGCGTCGTCAGGTGCATCGTTGGCCGCGCCTGAAGGGCGCACCAAAGTGGAAGAGGGTACGGGCCGATCAGACAGTTCAAAGGCTAGGTTCAGCGCCGCCAGCACGGCAATCCGGTCTCGCGCTTTGATCTTGCCGGCGTCGCGGATCTTGCACATGGCAATGTCGACTTTGTCGACGGCTTCGAGTAAGCGTGCGTCACCGCCGTCAGGGCAGCCCAGCAAATAACTCTGGCCCATGATCTTCACTTCAAGTTGCTTCATCTTTATTTCTCCGTGGCCGAGCCGGAAGCCCTACGAATTTCTGTTGTTACCTCAGGTTTTGGCAAGCGATCCAGCAGTCCATCGACGCGAGCGCGTGCTGCACTCAGGCGCGACTTCAGTGAGTCTCGCTCAAGCGTGAGGGTATCCACATGCTGGGTGAGTAGCGCGTTGGTGCGCTGCAATTCGTCATAGCGCAGCAACAGCCGCTCCACGCGTTCAACCAGCTGTTCGATTTGGGGGGTGTCGGCCATAGCAGGGTGAATTGTAGGGTTGATGGAACTAAGGGCACGTAGAATGTTTGCTGTTGGTGCTCGCGGTGTGGTTCACATGCCGCAGTTCAACGGGAAGCAGGAGGGAGTCGAAGCCACGCACACCGTCAAGGTGAGCCGGCGCTAAGTCTTCTAACCTGCGCTGCCCCCGCAACGGTAAAACGAACGAATGCGTTCTGAGCTCTTCGCTTTGAACTGTATTCCGCTTTCATCACTAGCCACTGAGCGCCTTGAACAAGCGCATGGGAAGGCGATGAAGGTAGCTTCGTCAGCCCGGATACCGGCCAACAAGGTGAACGTGCGTCTTTTTTTGAAGGCGTGCTTTCGTAACGCTCATGCACTGGCGGGGAAGCCGGTGAGGGCCTTTGTTGTTGATTGTGTTTCATGAAATTTAAACTATTGCCCGCGCGCATTGCCGTGCTTGCCTTGTCGTTGCCTGCTGCTTTTGTGGCCAGTGGACAAAATCTTGCCATCAAAACACTCCCCGAAACCCTGGTCACAGGCAGTCGTGTTGCCGGCCCGCGCGATGCTCAACCTTTCGGAACCAGCGTCATCACGGCAGAAGACATTCAGCATTCAGGTGCCACGACGGTGAACGAGGCCATCATGCGTTTGCTGGGTGTTCCCGGCAGACAGGATTCGTTTGGCGGCGGAGACTATGCGCTTGACTTGCGTGGCTTTGGGATTACGTCGGACAGTAACCAAGTGGTCGTTGTTGACGGCATCCGCATCAGCGAGGCAGACACGGGAGGGACCCGATTGGCGGGAATTCCGATCGAGTCGGTTACCCAGATTGAAGTGATTCGCGGCAGCGGTGCGGTGCTGTACGGCGAGGGCGCCACAGGCGGGGTGATCATCATCACCACCAAGAGCGGTAAGGGCGTGGCCCGTCAAAATGACGCGTCGATTTATGCCGCGGCGGGTAGTTATGGTTTGCGAGAAGGACGGGCTAATGCGACTTTAGCCAGCGGTGGTTTTTCCTTAGATGTGAACGCTATGAACCGTACGACGGACAACAACCGCGACAATTTTCATTCGCGTTCCAATGCCTTGTCAACAGTCGCTCAGTGGAGTAATGAATGGCTGCGTGTGGGGGCGAGTCAATCTAACGATGATCTGAACACCGGCTTGCCCGGTTCACTCTCGGCGTCGGAATACGCGTTGACTCCACAAAAAGCGGCAACACCGTTTGACAATGCGCGTATTTCCAATTCGAAGACAGGTTTTTTTGCAGAGGCTGAGTTAGGCGACTGGCAGTTGGTTGCCAACGCCGGAAGCCGTGACAAGACGATTCGCAGCTTCTTTGCTGGTTCGGGTGACTACAACTACGACATTCACGCCAACACGCTTGGACTTCGAGCCGTCAATACTCAAAAACTGGCTGAGTTCACGAACCGTTTGGTGCTGGGTAGTGATTACGCGAGTTGGTCGCGCGATGTTCTGGTTAGTTACTCTGGACCGTCAGCAGCAACGCAGTCATCACGGGCTTTCTACTTTAGGGATGAATTGACCCTGGTAGCGACCAAGACCTTGTTGACTTTTGGGGCGCGAACTGAACAAATCAACAAACAAATCAGTTCCGCTACGACAGGTTTAACTGATCGTCAGAATGCTTGGGAACTCGGTCTGCGGCAGCCTCTGAATGAAAAAATTTCGGTGTATGGACGCATTGGCGACAGCTACCGCCTCGCCAACGTTGATGAGTTTGCATACTTGTCGCCAGGTGCAGTCTTGCTGCCTCAGCGCTCAAAGGATGCAGAGTTAGGCTCCACCTACGCTGCGGGCGCTGTCAAAGTAGATGCTCGCTTTTATCGAAGTGCGTTGACCCATGAAATTGGTTTTAACCCGACTGCGGCTGATCCGTACGGAACGTTTTTCGGGGCTAATGTCAATTTTGATCCAACCCTGCGTACAGGCCTTGAACTTGATGGCACTTACGCCTATGCAAAAAATCTGAAGTTTCGAGTCAATGCGGCGCTTCGCAAGTCGACTTTTGTCTCAGGACAATATGCCGGTTCGCTGGTTCCCCTGACACCGCGGCGCACGCTGTCACTGCAAACCGAATGGATGCCAGCGGAAAAGCACTTTGTAACTGGCGGCGTGAATTGGGTCGGCTCGCAGCACCCAGACATGGCCAACGTTTGCAGCATGCCAGCCTACGCAACTGCGAACGTCCGCTACGCCTATCGCTGGTCTAAATCCGAGGTTTTTGTGGGAGCCACGAATCTGACCAATCACAAGTATTACACCCAAGCCTTTGGCTGCGATTCAAGTGCTCAAACAACTTATATTTATCCTGAGTTGAGTCGTGCTGTGACCGCTGGCGTGCGGGTAGCGTTTTAAGCCGTCGTTGGCCAAGCGCATTAATATCGCTAGCTATGTTTAATTCGCTTGGCCACTTAGGCCCCCAACGCATCGTCTGCCTCACAGAGGAGCCCACCGAGTGGCTTTATCTGTTGGGGGAGGAGCGGCGCATTGTGGGGATTTCCGGGTACACCGTGCGGCCACCGCAAGCTCGTGTTGACAAGCCCAAGGTCAGTGCTTTCTTGAGCGCCAAGATCGACAAGATCGTGGAACTCAAACCGGACTGCGTGATTGGTTTTTCTGATCTGCAGGCTGACATTGCGGCGCAACTTATTCGGGCGGGTGTGCAGGTCACGATCTTCAATCAGCGCAGTGTGGCTGAGATTTTTTCGATGATGTTTCAGCTGGCGGCGATGGTCGGGCAGGCTGACAAAGGGTTGGCGCTCATCAATGTCATGCAGCAGCGGCTTAGCGACATCGCGCAGATGGCAGCAACGCTGCCGCGCCGGCCGCGTGTTTATTTTGAAGAGTGGTACGACCCGCACATCAGCGCGATTGCCTGGGTTTCGGAGCTGATCGGCATCGCGGGTGGTGACGATTGCTTTCCTGAACTGGCGCGTGAACCGATGGGCAAAGGCCGCATCATTGCTGACGGCGCAGACATCGTGGTGAGGCAACCGGACATCATCATCGGGTCTTGGTGTGGCCGGCGTTTCAGGCCGGCGCATGTGTTGGCGCGGCCGGGTTGGGGCGAGGTGAATGCTGTGAAAACAGGGCAGATTTTTGAGATCAAATCAGCCGATATTTTGCAGCCAGGACCGGCTGCATTGACCGATGGTGTTGAGCAGTTGCACCGTCTCATCATGGCCTGGGGTGCTGAGCATGCGTGAGCGCAGCCGATGTTTATTTTTCTGTGCCTGGCTGTTCACTTTTGGCGCGGTCGTTTTCCCCGCACACGCACTGCAAGTGTTCGATGACCGTGGCACTGCCCTCACGCTGGCGCAGCCGCCGCAGCGCATCGTCAGTTTGTTGCCGTCGCTGACCGAGAGTGTCTGCGCGCTGGACCAATGCCAGCGGCTGGTGGGTGTGGACGAGTACTCCAACTACCCGGCCCAAGTGCGGCAGTTGCCTGTGGTGGGCGCCGGACTGGAGCCGAGCATTGAGGCCATCGTTGCTCTCAAACCGGACTTGGTGTTGTTGGCGAGTTCGTCCCGTGCAAGTCTGCGGCTGCAGTCGCTGGGCATCAATGTGTTGGCGCTGGAACCTAAAACGCATGCCGACTTGCGACGTGTTTTGCACACACTCGGCATGGTGTTGGGCCTGCCCGATGAGCGCGCTGCGCGCTTGTGGCTGCGCATGGGCAGCAGCCTGAATGCGGTGGCCAATAGTCTGAGCGCACCAGCACGCCAGGCCCGGGTGTATGTCGAGGTGGGTCGTGGCCCTTATGCAGCCAGCGAGTCTTCTTTCATTGGCGAAACACTCACACGACTGGGTGCGCGCAACAGCGTTCCGGGCGCGCTGGGGCCTTTCCCACAACTCAACCCCGAGTTCGTGGTGCGGGCTGATCCGGATGTCATCATCGTCGGCGGTAGCAGTGCGCAGGGCTTGGTGCTGTACCCCGGCTGGGCCAGCATGCGGGCGGTGCGTGAGCAACGCGTTTGCGTGCTGAACCCTGAGCAGGCCGATGTGCTGGTGCGGGCAGGTCCGCGCTTGGCAGAGGCCGCAGGACTGATGGCGCGCTGCCTGAATGAAAAAATGCAAGCCATGGGAAAAAGCAAATGATGTCGGCCGGACGCCCGCCGCGTCAAGGGCGCGTGCTGGCTTTGGTTTTGTTGCTGGCGAGTGCCGTGCTGTTGCTGCTGGGCATGGCCGTGGGCAGCACCGGGCTGGAGAGTCTGGCTGACATGCGGCGTGACCCGCAGGCGTGGCAGATCGTTTGGGACATTCGCTTGCCGCGCAGCGTGGGCGCCTGGTTGGCGGGCGCTTTGCTCGGGCTGGCGGGCGCGGTGGCGCAAGGCTTGTTTCGCAATCCCTTGGCTGATCCTTATTTGTTGGGCAGTGCCTCGGGCGCTTCCCTGGGCGTCGCTTTGGCTATGGCGCTGTTGGGCGTTTCACCGCTGGGCACTGAATGGCTGGCGCGGCTTGGCTTGGCCGGTGCGGCCTTCACGGGTGCCGTGCTGGCGGTATTGCTGACGCTGCTGCTGGCCCAAGGCGTTCAGCACACGCTGCGGCT
>CANFJF010000096.1 GCA_947447355.1 Comamonadaceae bacterium | reverse complement strand
GCAGAGCGCTCCATCAAAGAGATGCGCCGCAGCGCCACTGTTTCAGACGCGCAGGCACGGCAATGGCGCCTCGAGATGCAGCGTGTTTTCCCTGATGTGAAAGTTGGTGACCGCATCATGGGCGTGCACCGCCCCGGTATTGGCGCGAGCTTCTGGGTCAACGGCCAAGCCAGCGGCGAGATCCTTGACGCTGAATTTTCCAAACTGTTCTTTGGCATCTGGTTGTCGTCCAAAACATCGGAGCCCGCCATGCGTACCGCGCTGGTGGGCGGAGCAGGCGTTTGAGCGCCGCCTTCGGTTCGCGCAACGGCTTGGCCTATGGGCTGATGGGCTTTCCGCTGGCCTTTGCGGCGCTGCCGCTGTATGTGATTTTGCCCAACCACTACGCGCGTGAATTCGGTGTGCCCTTGGCCACACTCGGTGCCGTGCTGCTGGGTGCGCGGCTTTTTGACGCCTTCATTGACCCGGCTTTAGGCCGGCTGACGGACCGGCTCTTTGCGCGCTCCACTGCCGCCGTGCTGACCTTGGGCGCAGCGGCGGCACTGGTGCTGGCGATCGGCTTTGCGCTGCTTTTTTTCCCGCTGGTGAGCGAGCCCGGCGCACTGGTGATCTGGGCCACCGCCATGTTGATGCTGACCTACGCCGGCTACAGCGCGCTGAGTGTGGCGCACCAATCATGGGCCGCCATGCTGGGTGGCAACGAAGCCCAGCGTAGCCGCATCGTCGCGTGGCGCGAAGGCTTGGGATTGCTGGGCGTGGTGACGGCGTCGGTGCTGCCGGTGCTGCTGGGTTTGCCGGTCACCACCACTGTCTTTTTTGTCGCCTTGGTGTTGGGATGGTGGGGCTGGCAACGCTCGGTGCGACCGGTGACGCAGTCGTCGCACTTTGCCTCGAAAAATCCTGCAAAAAATCACAAAATTAGCGCCGAATCACAGCTCAAGCCGAGCGCCGTTTGGCAACCCTTTCGCCAAGCCAGCTTCAGGCGGCTACTGGCGGTGTTCATGCTGAACGGCATCGCCAGCGCTATACCGGCCACGCTGGTCTTGTTCTTCATTCAAGACAAGCTCGCTGCGCCGGCGAGTTTTGAGCCCTTGTTTTTAGGCAGTTATTTTTTGTCCGCAGCGCTGTCAATTCCGCTGTGGCTGGCCGTCGTCAAACGCATCGGTTTGGCGCGCAGTTGGCTGGTCGGCATGCTGCTTGCCATGAGCGTTTTTGTCTGGGCCAGCCAAGTGGTCAGCGGTCAGATGCTGGCCTTCGCGTTGATCTGTGCGCTCTCGGGTGTTGCCTTGGGCGCTGACTTGGCACTGCCCAGCGCCTTGTTGGCGGGTGTGATTCAGAGCAATCGCGCACCGGCACCCTCTGACCCATCCATCCCTGCGGCTGACCCTGGAACCGGCGCTTATTTTGGTTGGTGGAGCTTCGCCACCAAGCTCAATCTGGCCTTGGCTGCAGGGCTGGCCTTGCCCCTGCTCGACCTCTTTGGTTATGCCCCTGGCGTGCGTGACGCCGCTGCGCTGAACGCGCTTGTGGTTGTGTACTGCGTCCTGCCCTGCGTGCTCAAAGCGCTGGCCGCCGCAGCTTTGTATCTGTTGGTGATCCAACCCAATTCTGTTGAAAGTAGTCTATGAAAAAACGTTTGCTCCTCACCGCCTTTGTTGTCGCTGCTGGGATTGGTTTAGCCGGTTGTGCCGGCCCACAGGTCAACGATTACGCCCAAGAAAAACCGGTGCTTGACCTGCGCCAGTATTTCAATGGCACGCTCGACGCTTACGGTATCTTCACCGACCGTTCCGGCAAAGTCGTCAAGCGCTTCACCGTTGTCATGACCTGTTCATGGCAAGGCCCACCCGGCCAGGAAGTCGGTGTGTTGGACGAAGTCTTCACCTACTCGGACGGCACCACAGACCGCCGCGTTTGGACGCTCAAACGCCAGCCAGATGGTCGCTACACCGGCACTGCCGGGGATGTCGTGGGCGAAGCCAACGGCCAAGAAACTGGCAATACTTTCCGCTGGGGCTACACGCTCAAGCTGCCCGTCGACGGCCGCGTCATCAACGTCGAATTTGACGACTGGATGTACCTGATGACGGACAAAGTGATGCTCAACAAAGCCGCCATGAGCAAGTTCGGCATTCATCTGGGCGAGGTCACACTGTCCTTCGTCAAACGCTAAACCCACCCCGCATCCGCCATGAGTTTCAATCCCACCTTCACCGACTGGCATGGCAAATCCGTCTGGCTCGTCGGCGCCTCCAGCGGCATTGGCGAAGCCACGGCGGCAGCCTTGCACGCGGCCGGTGCGCGCGTTTTTGTGTCCGCCCGCAATGCCGATGCGCTCGCCCTTTTCGTTGGCGCCCACCCCGGGAGCTTGGCTGTGCCGTTGGATGTTGCCGACCCGGTGGCCGTCAAAACCGCTGCACAAACCGTTCAGCAAAACGGCCCGGTCGACTTAGTGATGTACTGCGCCGGCTACTACAAGCCCGTGCGCGCTGACCGCTTTGACCTGAGCGAAATGCTCAAACACCAGCAAGTCAATTACCTCGGTGTGCTGTACGTGCTGGACGCCATACTCCCGTACTTTTTGCAGCGCCAAGCCGGCCACATCAGCATCGTCAGCAGCGTCGCCGGTTACCGCGGTTTGCCGAAAAGCCTGGCCTACGGACCGACCAAAGCCGCGCTGATCAATCTGGCCGAAACGCTCTACGTGGACCTGAAGGCCAGCAGCATTGGCGTGAGTGTGATCAACCCGGGTTTTGTCAAAACGCCGGCGACCGCGCAGAACGATTTCCCGATGCCCGGCTTGATGACCGCGGCTGAAGCTGCCACCGAAATTCTCGCCGGCTGGCGCAAGGGTGCGTTTGAAATCGATTTTCCGAAACGCTTCACGCTGTGGATGAAAACACTGCGCATCTTGCCCTATGCTGCCTATTTCGCCATCACCAAACGTCTCGTCAAAAGCGAAGCCGATGCGGCCAACAACGCCGGTCTAAATCCATGACACCCAGCGCTACTGACCTGCCTCTACCACTACCTGCAGAGCGCTTAGCGGTGGCGCGTATCGTGCATTTTTTTGAAGCTTTGCAACCGACTGATGTGGCGCGCATGGGTGCGTTCTACACCACCGAGGCTTGGTTCAAAGACCCCTTCAATGAAGCCCGCGGGCTGGCTGAAGTACAGCGTGTTTTCAGCCACATGTATGTAGCGCTGGATCAGCCGCACTTTGTTGTCACCGGCCAATTGGTCGACGGTGCGCAGTGCTTTTTGACTTGGAATTTTGTCTTTCGCTTCAAGCGCTACAGCCCCGACACCTGGCAAACCGTGCGTGGCGGCTCACACCTCAAACTCAATGCTCACGGCCTGATTGAATACCACCGCGACTACTGGGATGCAGCCGAGGAGTTGTATGAAAAACTGCCCGCTGTCGGCAGCCTGATGCGCTGGCTGAAACGCCGGGCGAATCAATAATCAGTTCAACTCGGATTCGTATCGATGAAGCTGCTGCGCTGCACCAGCTTTTCTTGCAAACGGGCCAAGTTAGGATGCCGCTCGCGCCAATCGATGGTCGCGAAACGCAGATCCAGATAACCCAGCGCGCAGCCCGTGGCCACGTCGGACAGGCTGAAATGCACACCGCTGCAAAAAGGTTTTTCAGCCAGACCGGTGCTCATGGCTTTCAGCACCGCATCGATTTTTCCCATTTGACGGTCAATCCAGCGCTGGCTGCGTTGACCTTCCGTGCGACCGTCCCAAGTGGCTTCAAGACGCGCCAGAATGGCGGCATCCAGCAAGCCATCGGCCAACGCTTCCCACGTTTTGACTTCAGCGCGCTCGCGACCTTGAATCGGAATCAGCTTGCCCACCGGCGACAAGGTGTCCAAATATTCAACGATGACGCGCGAATCAAAAACGGCTTCGCCGCCTTCCATCACCAAACACGGCACTTTGCCCAGCGGATTCGAGTCCTGCATGGTCGTGTCAGCGGCCCAAACGTTTTCCAAGACAAACTGGTAATCCAATTTTTTCTCAGCCATGACGATGCGTACTTTGCGCACATAAGGGCTGGTGGTTGATCCGATGAGTTTCATGGTTCTATTCATTCTGTCTTGAGTCTTTGAAAAGCATTCTAGCGAGTTAGCGAAACGCTTTTGACGACCCTTGCCAAATGGACTGAAGTTCTCAATGTTGTCCAGCCGCCTGATGTCTACAATTACGCCATGAATTTTTCCACCATCAATGCCCTCTCGCCGCTCGACGGCCGTTACGCTTCCAAACTTGAACAGCTTCGCCCGCTCATGTCGGAGCAAGGCTATATGCACCGCCGCGTGCAAGTCGAGGTGGCGTGGTTCGTGGCGCTGTCAGACGCCGGCTTTGCTGAATTCAAACCGCTGAGCCTGGGCGCACGCTCTTACCTGACCGCTCTCGTCACCAACTTCTCTGAAGCTGATGCGCTGGCCATCAAAGACATTGAGAAAGTCACCAACCACGACGTCAAGGCCGTGGAGTACTGGATCAAGTCGAAATTCGAGGCCCGGCCGGAGCTGCTGGCGGTGGCCGAATTTGTGCACTTCGCCTGCACCAGCGAGGACATCAACAACACCAGCCACGCGCTGCAGCTGAAAAGCAGCCGCGAGCAAGTCTTGCTGCCCGCCATCGACAAACTGATTGAGCAGATGCGCCTGATGGCGCACCGCTACGCCGACCAGTCCATGCTCAGTCGCACACACGGCCAGACCGCCAGCCCCACCACCGTCGGCAAAGAAATCGCCAACGTCGTGGTACGCCTGATCCAAGCCCGCGAAAAAATAGCTGCCGTGAAGATCATGGCGAAGATGAATGGCGCCGTCGGCAACTACAACGCGCATTTGTCAGCTTGGCCTGACTTTGACTGGGAAGCTTTCAGCCGCAAAGTGGTTGAAATGCCCGAGCCTGTGACTGACGCCAACGGTGCTACCGGAGCGAGCCAAGAGGCTTGGGGCCTAGGGCTGACCTTTCAACCGTACAGCATCCAGATCGAGCCGCATGACTACATGGCCGAGTTGTTTGACGCGGTGGCCCGCAGCAACACCATCTTGATCGACTTCTCGCGGGACGTCTGGGGCTATGTCAGCGTCGGCTATTTCAAGCAGCGCCTCAAAGACGGCGAGATCGGCTCGTCCACCATGCCGCACAAGGTCAACCCGATTGACTTTGAAAACGCCGAAGGCAACTTGGGCCTGGCCAACGCCATGCTGCGCCACCTCAGCGAAAAGCTGCCGATCAGCCGCTGGCAGCGTGACCTGACTGACTCCACCGTGCTGCGCAACATGGGTGTGGCCTTTGGCTATGCCGTGTTGGCTTACACCTCCTTGAATGCCGGCCTGAACAAGTTAGAGCTCAACAGCGAAGCCCTAGACGACGACCTCAACTCATCGTGGGAAGTACTGGCCGAACCGATCCAAACCGTCATGCGCCGTTACGGCGTGCAAGGCGCTTACGAAAAACTCAAAGAAGTCACGCGCGGCAAAACCGTCACGGCTGCAGCGCTGCATGAGTTGATTCATTCTTTGGACATTCCGGCGCCTGAGAAGCAGCGCTTGCTGGCCATGACGCCATCCAGCTATGTCGGCATGGCCGCCGAGCTGGCGCGCCGGGTTTAAGCTGGGTTCAACCGGGGTTAGCGCTTAAAACCGCGCATCGTCGGCGCTGGCAGGCATGTCAGCGCCGCATTGCCAGCACTGCTCAAAGCCACCTTCAACAGTTTCACCGCAAAAGCACAACCACCGCCGTTGCGGCCGGTTTTGCAAGGCCTCCAACAACGCGCGGGCGCGCGGCTCTTCTTCGTCGATCGCCAGCCAAACTTCTGGCTGGCATTGGTCAGGCGGCATTTCACCGGCAATACCGCTCAAAAAATACCGCTGCACGCTGGCTGAAAAGCCGGCCTGCTGCAGCGCATCAGCCCATAACGCCGCAATCGCAATATTCGGTGCTTGGGTCAGGCGCAGCATGCTGTCACTTTCATCGACCCAAATCGGCGGCGGTATCGGCAGCTTGGGCTGCGGCTTTGTCTGCCGCCTTTTTTTCCAGCGCCCGGTCGGCATAACGGCCAAAACGCCAAGAGCTGCCTTCTAGCGTGATGCGACGCCATGTGTCGCGCTTGCCACCCGGCGACATGCTCGGCCAATGCTGCACTTCGTCAAAAGTGCGGCCGCAGCCCTTGCACATCTCGTCGCCCTGACTGGTCGAACAGATCGCAATGCAGGGCGTGTCGGCCGTGGTCTCGTACCAAGTCAGCCAGGCGGCCATCGCTTTCGGTGGAAAACTGGCCTCGTCGGCCTCTTCCTCATGATAAAAAACCAGCAAGGCATAGACCTCGGCCAGCGCGCGCAACTCGGGCGCCAGCGTCACGCCATCTGGCGAGGGCGAGCGCTCGCGCCAATAGTTGATAGCGGCTTCAATATCAGTGATGTGGATGCCGGGCATGGGTACAGAATTCAAAAAAGAAGCGTAAAAACCTGCGTCAAAGCAAGCTGCGCGAGGATGCGCTCGATGGCGCCGCGATCAACAGACCGGGGCAATTTTTCAATTATGAACGAGACCCCGAATCACCGCATAAAAGACCGTGAATGTAATCTTCAAATTGCACAGAAACAATTTTTAGTGTCAAATGTCTTTACGAAGGGGAGTAACTCCCTCGCTTGACTGTGTTGTCGACGTCGACCACCAAGGCAGCTAACTGCACAGTCAAGCGTATCGACAAGTCGTCAATACGAAGTTCACACTTCCGGCTTGTTGGGTCTTGCCACTTTTGCAAGACCGAGCCAGACCTTCGATTGAAACCTGCACCGGGTTTGATCGAAGCGTCATTGCAAATGGCCTACACGGCTCATTTGCTTGGTTGATTTCCATCACTCCATACAGGTTTCATCAGCGGCTATCTCACCGATGGTCACGGGTTATTTTTTTTGGAGTGTGAACGTGGAATTATTTTCGACCCCCTGGTGGACAGCCCTGATGGCCATCATCCTGATTGACTTGGTCTTGGCTGGCGACAACGCCATCGTCATCGCCTTGGCGGCCCGCAATTTGCCGGCGCATTTGCAGAAAAAAGCCATCATGTGGGGCGCTTTCGGCGCCATTGCGGTTCGTTCGGTCATGACCCTCGGCGTCGTCTGGCTGCTGCAGATCCCCGGACTCATGCTGGTCGGCGGCCTCGGCCTGATCTGGATCGCTTACAAGCTGCTGTCTGAAGACGGCGCCAAAGAGCACGACGGCCCTGCGGCAACCACCTTCTGGGGCGCGATGAAAACCATTGTGGTGGCCGATGCCCTGATGGGCGTTGACAACGTGCTCGGCGTCGCCGGTGCGGCAAAAGGCAATTTTGACCTCGTCATCATCGGTTTGCTGATCAGCGTGCCTATCGTTGTTTACGGCAGCACCATGGTGCTCAAGCTGGTGGAACGCTTCCCGGTCATCATCAAGATCGGCGCTGCTGTGCTGGCCTTCACGGCCGCCAACATGATCGTTGGAGAGCAGTTGCTGGCTCCGATCTACGGCACCGCCAAAGACTTCGCCTCGGCTGACATCGTGCATTTGGCTGCGAAATGGGCAACCTATGCCATCGCGATCGCGGGTGTTCTGGGCTTTGGCTGGTGGGCTGGTCGCCGCAACCGTTCAAATCCAGATGCCACTCTCGCTTCGCATTGACACATTTGCGCATTGATATTTCTGCTTTTTAACCACGACAACGCAAGGAGAACTTTATGCAAAACATCATTGTTTACGTTGACGACGCAGCGTACGGCCTGCAACTTTTGCAGCCCATGCTGCAGGGCACAGGCTCAGAGGCACCCGCTCGCTGGATTGTGGTCGGCTGCCCGCCGCGCATGACACACCGAGTGAGCAAATGGCTGGCCCGCAGCTCGCGTGACAGTTGGCGCGCCAAATGGGCCGAAAAAGTGTTTTTCCAGCTCACCCCCTTGCTGATGAACAACGGCGACAAGGTTCACACTTACATGGCAAAAGCCGATCTCACTCGCCAGACAGAATCCCTCATCAAAGAGCATGGCCAAGCGCGCATATTGGATGCACGTCGGCCCAAATTTGGTGAGAATTTACAAGCTGTCACCGCAACGCAAGCGCCGGAGCGCCAAGGCGCCATGGGTTATTTCGCAGCGGTGGCCAGCGCGGGCTTGCTCGTCGCCACAGACTGAGGAGTCAACCAGCGCCACCCCGGCGCTGGTATTCTTTAGCCATGAAACTTATTGTCAATTGGCTTTTGAGCGCCACGGCCTTGCTGGCTGTGGCTTATCTTTATTCTGGCGTGGTAGTGACCAGCTTCACCGCCGCCCTGTTAGCGGCGGCCGTGCTGGGCGCGCTCAACATGGTGGTTCGGCCAATCCTGATATTGCTCACGTTGCCGGTCACGGTGGTCACCCTCGGGTTGTTCCTGTTCGTGATCAATGCCATGTTGTTCTGGGCTGCGGCCAGCTTGTTGAGCGGTCTCGACGTGCGAGGCTTTGGCGCTGCGCTGGTGGGCTCGCTGATTTATTCAGCGCTGCAGCTAGCGGTTGACTTTATCCTCAAGAGCCTGTTCCCGAACTAACAAAGCCAATTGGCGCGTGCGCGTGTCGACAATTGACGCTTCAATATGCATGTTTTGATCAGCACCGCCTCGGCCGCTTCGCAACAACTCTTGCGCAGCCCTCAGGCGGTCTAGCGCCGCCGGATAGTCGAGCTGCGCAACCCGGCTTTCAGCTTCGGCCCGAACCGCACGCGAGAGCTGATTTTGCCGCCCCCAAGCATCCGAGAGCAACTGCCAAGCCAGTGCATCTTTGGGATGCGTCACCACCCAAATTTGTAATTTATCCGAGACTTCTGCAGCACGACCCACGGCCAACAATGCACGCGCCTGCAGCATGACTTCTGCCCGACTGCTTGCCGTCGCGAAGCGTGACTCGGCTGCGGCTTCAGCTAATTTTCCAGCCTCAAAATCAAGTTCGATCACCAGCAAGTTAGCGGCGCTAGCGGCGCTGGGTACCGTCGCCGCCAAGGCTTTGAGCCGCGCGGCAAGCGGGCGGGCAAGCGCAAACTCGCGCAATCGGCTGGCGGCGAAAGCACCGCCATACAGACTCCCGGCCAGCGCCGGTGTCAGCACCGTCGCAGACGCTGCGGCAGGCATCGCACGCTCCGCCTCTTCGACCATGTGGCGAAGGGCATCGACACCAGGATCGCCAAGCGCCCGCGCGCGCGCCGACATCATGCCGTGCAGGTGTTCGTTATTCAAAACGGCATGTGGCGCGCTTGGCGGGGTCGTCTGGATCCGCGCACGCGCTTCGGCAATACGCTGGGTGGTCAACGGGTGCGACCGCAGATAAGGAAAAGATCCGTTGTCATTCAGTCGCGACGCTTGCTGCAGCTTTTCAAACATGCTGCTCACGCCGCTCGCCTCAAAACCCGCATCAACCATGACTCCGAAGCCGACCCGATCCGCCTCTCGCTCCATGTCACGGGAGAAATTGAGCTGTCCTTGTGCCGCCACAGCCTGGCCGCCGACAATGGCGGCATTGGCCGCATTGGGACTTCGACTCGCGGCCAGCGCGCCGACAATCATCGCGCCAATCAGCCAAGGCATGGCTTGCTGTTGTTGCGTCATCAGCCGCGAGATGTGCCGCTGCGTCACGTGGCTAAGCTCATGCCCCATGACGGCAGCCAACTCGTCAGCACTGCTGACCACGCCGATCAAACCCGTGTGCACACCGAGGTAGCCCCCAGGCAAAGCGAAGGCATTGACGCTGCGGTCGCGCACCAGCATCACCGTCCAGGCAAAGCGCTCGTCGAGCTCAGCGCTCAACTCCCCGCGCGCCCGGGCGGCATCCATCAGAGGTTGCCAGATGCCCTGCACGTAGTCACCCAACACCGGGTCATCAATGTAGTCTGGGTCCCGGAAAATACTCAATGCAATGCGGTCGCCCAGTCGTCGCTCCTTGGCGGCCGAAAAATCGGAGCCATCCCCCAAAGACGGCAACTGGCTGGCCCGTATAGGTGGCGCCGACAGTTGGGCTTGCGAGACGCTGCCTGCGGCCAACATCAGCCAGCAAGCCAAGCAGACGCGACTCACCCAACCGTGACGTTGGCGGCGCATTGCTAGCGGCGACAGATCGGGCGATCCAGACGAGGCGGAATTCAGAGAGGACAGAGAAGGCAAGTCGCTCATTTCCTTGAGGTTATCGGGCAGCTTTCGGCCATGGCGTGATGGTAGCCGCGTTCATGACTTGCCGCATGTACAAAGCGTAAAGCTTCGCTCTTATGATGGTGCCCATCTCGCTTCTGGAATTAACATGACAACCACTTCCGCACTGACACATTTTGATGCACAAGGCCAAGCCCACATGGTCGACGTGGCCGCCAAAGCCACCACCCACCGGATCGCGGTAGCGCAAGGCCGCATCATCATGCATCCGGCCACGCTGGCGATCATTTTGCAAGGCACGGCTAAAAAGGGCGATGTGCTCGGCATCGCGCGCATCGCCGGCATCATGGCGGCCAAAAAAACCAGCGATCTGATTCCGCTGTGCCATCCACTGGCCCTGACACGGGTCGCCGTGGAGTTCAATGCCGACGAAGAAGCCAACTGCATCATCTGCAACGCGGCGGTCGAAACCGTCGGCCAAACTGGTGTCGAAATGGAAGCCCTGACCGCCGTCCAACTCGCCCTGCTGACCATCTACGACATGTGCAAAGCCGTCGACCGGGGTATGACTATCACCGATGTGAAGCTGCTGGAGAAGCATGGCGGTAAGTCGGGGACGTTTATTGCGGAGAAGTAAGCGCTGACTTGCTGTTGACTTTTGAGGTATTGATTTCGTGATCTGCTCCATTTCTGCTCCAAAGAAAGAACAGGAATGGCATCCATTCAGAAACGTAAGGACGTTTGGCAAGTCCGCGTCCGTGTCACCGGCTTACCCACATTAGTCCGGTCTTTTGACTCACGGAAAGCCGCCCAAGTCTGGGCCAACGAAAAAGACAATGAACAAC
The DNA here is from genome assembly GCA_947447355.1 of Comamonadaceae bacterium. Lineage (GTDB taxonomy): Bacteria > Pseudomonadota > Gammaproteobacteria > Burkholderiales > Burkholderiaceae_C > Polaromonas. The sequence continues at coordinate 24 of CANFJF010000096.1, read as the reverse complement.
TCAGAGGCATCTATCGTGACGAGT
>CANFJF010000095.1 GCA_947447355.1 Comamonadaceae bacterium | reverse complement strand
TGGTGGACGCGTATTTGTCGCCGATCCTGCGGCGTTATGTCGAGCAGGTGGCGGCTGACATGCCGGGCGTCAAACTCTTTTTCATGCAGTCTTCGGGCGGCTTGACCGATGCGCATGCCTTCCAGGGCAAAGACGCGATTTTGAGCGGACCGGCGGGCGGCATTGTGGGCATGGCGCGCACGGCGGAGATCGCAGGCGTGGCCAAAGTGATTGGTTTTGACATGGGTGGCACCTCAACCGATGTGTCGCATTACGCGGGTGAATTCGAGCGCGAGTTTGAAACCCAAGTGGCGGGCGTGCGCATGCGTGCACCGATGATGAGCATTCACACTGTGGCGGCGGGCGGTGGTTCGTTGCTGACATTTGACGGTGATCGTTTTCGCGTCGGTCCGCAAAGCGCGGGCGCCAACCCCGGCCCGGCCAGTTACTGCCGCGGCGGCCCGCTGGCGGTGACGGACGCCAACGTCATGGTCGGCAAAGTGCAGCCGCGTTACTTCCCCAAAGTGTTCGGCCCTGAGGCCAATGAAGCGCTGAGTGCTAAGGCTGTGCAGCAAAAGTTTGACGCGCTGGCCCAGCAAACTGGCCGCAGCGCCGAGGTGGTGGCTGAAGGCTTCATCAACATCGCGGTGCAGCAGATGGCCAACGCGATCAAAAAAATATCCGTGGCCCGTGGCTACGACGTGACGCGCTACACCTTGCAGTGCTTTGGCGGTGCCGGTGGTCAGCACGCTTGTTTGGTGGCCGACGCGCTGGGCATGACGCGTGTGTTGGTGCATCCGCTGGCGGGGGTGTTGAGTGCTTACGGCATGGGGCTGGCTGACCAAAACGTGATTCGTGAGCAAGCGGTCGAGGTCAAGCTCTCCAGCGCCGCGATGCCCGCTATTGCCGACCAATTGCAGGCGCTGGCCACCAACGCACTCGCTGAGTTGCAGCGACAAGCGGCCAGTGGTGGTCTAAGTCGAGTGCTGCAGCGCGTGCATGTGCGCTACGAAGGCAGCGACTCTGCCTTGATCGTTCCCTTCGGCACTTTGGTGGAGATTGAGGCCAGCTTTGATGCGGCTTACCGCCAACGCTTTGCGTTCCTCATGCAAGGCAAGGGCTTGGTGGTGGAGGCGGTGTCGGTTGAAGCGGTGGTGGCCGGCGATGCGCCGGGTGAGCCGTTGCACACGCTGCACGCACCGCGCGACGTACCGCGCCGTGAAACGGTTCGCGTCTACTCAGCCGGCGAATGGCACGATGCCGCGCTGGTGGTGCGAGAAGACTTGCAAGCCGGTGACATCATTCCCGGCCCGGCCATCATTGCTGAAAAAAATGCCACGACAGTGGTTGAGCCCGGCTGGGAGGCCACGCTCACCGCACTGGATCATTTGGTGATGGAACGGCGCACGGCACGCGCGATGCAGTTTGCCGCTGGCACGCAAGTCGATCCGGTGCTGCTGGAGGTCTTCAACAACCTCTTCATGAACATCGCAGAGCAGATGGGTTTGCAGCTGCAAAACACGGCGCATTCGGTCAACATCAAAGAGCGGCTGGACTTCAGCTGCGCGCTGTTTGACACCGACGGCAACCTGATCGCTAATGCGCCGCACATGCCTGTGCATTTGGGCTCTATGGGTGAAAGCATCAAGACCGTGATTCGTGAGAACCAAGGCAAGATGCAGCCCGGCGACGTTTTTGTGTTGAACGACCCGTACCACGGCGGCACGCATTTGCCAGACATCACCGTGATCACGCCGGTGTATTTGTCCACGGATGCGCCGATTTTTTACGTCGGTTCACGCGGTCATCATGCGGACATTGGCGGTATCACGCCGGGCTCGATGCCGCCTTTTTCAACCTGCATTGAAGACGAAGGCGTGCAGATCAACAACGTCAAGTTGGTGGACCGTGGTGTGCTGCGCGAAGCGGAGATGCTGGCCTTGCTCCAAAGCGGCCCGCACCCGGCCCGCAACCCGGCGCAAAACATGGCCGACCTGAAAGCCCAAATTGCCGCCAACGAAAAAGGCGTGCAGGAGCTGCGCAAGATGGTTGCGCAGTTTGGCTTGGACGTGGTGCTGGCCTACATGGGCCATGTGCAAGACAACGCAGAGGAGTCGGTGCGCCGTGTCATCACGCGCCTGAAAGACGGCGCCTTTATCTTGCCGCTGGACAACGGCGCGCAGATTCAGGTGGCAATTCGCGTCAACACCACAGAGCGCAGTGCCGAGATTGATTTCACCGGGACATCGCCGCAGCAGACGAACAACTTCAACGCACCCACAGCGGTCTGCATGGCTGCGGTGCTCTACGTTTTTCGGACGCTGGTGAATGACGACATCCCGCTGAATGCGGGTTGCTTGAAGCCGCTCAAAGTCATCATCCCGGCGGGCTCGATGTTGAACCCGAACCCGCCCGCGTCGGTGGTTGCGGGCAATGTCGAAACCTCCAGCTGCATCACCAACGCGCTGTACGGCGCGCTGGGTGTGATGGCGGCCAGCCAGTGCACCATGAACAACTTCACCTTCGGCAATGAGCGCTACCAGTATTACGAAACCATTTCAGGCGGTTCCGGCGCGGGTGGTGACATCAATGCGGCGGGTGAGCTGGTAGCGGGCTTTAACGGCACGAGCGTGGTGCAAACCCACATGACCAACTCGCGGCTGACCGACCCGGAAGTGCTGGAATTTCGTTTTCCGGTGCGGCTTGAAAGCTATGAAATCCGGCAGGGTTCTGGCGGAGCAGGTCATTGGCAGGGCGGCAACGGTGGCGTGCGGCGTGTGACGTTTTTGGAGCGGATGACTGCCAGCATTTTGTCGAATGGGCGGCTTCACGGTGCCTTTGGCATGGCCGGTGGCCGTGTTGGTGTGCCGGGTTTGAACTTGGTGCGCAGGGCCGATGGCCGCGTGGAAACCTTGGGCCATATTGGCCAAGCCGACATGCAGCCCGGTGACGTGTTTGAGATTCACACGCCAGGGGGCGGCGGGTTCGGCAAGCCTTGACGAATTGATGGCTTGCCGGGAGCTTTACCTTATTTTTTCGCGTTGTTGTCTGCTGGCTTGGCTGCCGCTGTGGGCATCGCTGGTTTGGCGCCAGTTTTAGCCGCAGCAGCACTTGGCTTGTAGCTGGCGCCGCCGACGGTCAGACCACCTTCAGACAGCTTGGCAGCGGTTTTGTCGCCCAAGCCTTTGACGCGGGAAATCAGGTCATCCCAGTTTTTGAACTCGGCTTTTTGGCGTTCGCTCATGATCACTTTGCTGGTGGCTGGGCCAATGCCCTTGATGCCATCGAGATCAGCGGCAGAGCCTTTGTTGACGTCAACAGCAGCGAAGGCGGTAACCAGTGACATGGCAGCGATGAAAGCGAAAATTTTCTTGAACATGGTGCGTTTCCTATCAAAATTTAAGAAGATGAAAAAATAAACCCGCAGTGTTGTCATCGCAGGTTCATGTTTAATGTAACTAAAATTTATATTTATTACAAATAATTGAAAGTTAATTAATATTAAAGTTGTATTAAATGTCCGTATCACCCTAACTTAGAACAAATCGATCAATTTTTCGCACTGTTTTGTGAATAAAGCGAACGTCACTCTTGGGATTGCAAAAGGTAGCCATCCATGATGGTTGATCAAACGCGTACTTGAAGCCGATGACAAACAGTGTTCATACAAACAGCCAGGATTCGTCATGGCCAAGCTTGTTCGAAGTTATCCTTGCCAAGCGCAGCGACGCACAAGCAGTTCCGGACCTCAAGTCCTATCCAAGCCATCTTCAAATATCGGATCCGAGCAGCTGTGCACAAACAGCATGAGCATTTCATCGGGAGCAGATGCGATACTCTGCAGCGGATAAAACACGTCTTAGTTCATTGATAGCAGCAGATACACAAGACTCCCAAACCGCATGAACCCTGAAGCCATTGTCACCAACATCAAGAAGCGTTTTACCGGTGTTTCCGGCACCGTCAATGCGTTGCTGCCGGTGCAGGCTCGGTCTTTGAACCTTGGCTATTTGGGCTCTGACATGCCGGGCGCGGAGCTTGCCGCTGCGCAATGCGGTGAACGCTTCACGCGGTTGACTTTTTGGCAGGCGCTGAAAGTGTCTTGCACGCGCTTGCCCGACGGCCGCAAGCGCATTTGGCATGTGCGCCGAGACCCGGAAATGATGCTCGCCATTTTGCTGCGCGACGTGCTGCGCTTGCCCATTGCTTTGGTCTTTACCTCTGCGGCCAAGCACCGGCATTCGTGGTTTCCGCGCTGGCTGATTTCTAAGATGGACGGCGTTATATCGACGACGCCCGAAGCCGGTAGTTATGTGCCTAACACCACCCGCATCGTTCACCACGGCATCAGCTTGGAGCGCTTCTCGCCGCCGGACAACAAGCTCACGGTGTGGCAAAGAACGGGCTTGCCAGGCCAATACGGCGTGGGTGTGTTTGGGCGTGTGCGGCCCGACAAAGGCAGCGATGTTTATGTCGACGCCATGCTGCAACTGCTGCCTGAATTCCCCGCTTTCACCGCTGTGATAGCCGGCCTGTGCCAACCGCAGCATGAAGACTTCAAGCAAGCCTTGGCGCAAAAAATAGCCGCGCAAGGTTTGTCAGATCGCATTGTGTTTTTGGGCGAAGTGGCACCCGCTGCCGTGGGCGAGTGGTATCAAAACGTCTTGATCACCGTGGCCTGCCCGCGCTACGAGCCCTTTGGCCTGACGCCGCTCGAAGGCATGGCATGCGGCTGCGCCGTGGTGGCCAGCAACACGGGCGCGTTCAAAGCCATCGTCGACGAAGGCGTGACCGGGCATGTGGTGCCAACCGACGATGTCCCAGCACTCGTGGTGGCCTTACGCCGCGTCATGCAAGACCCGGCGCGCGCCGCCGACATGGGCCGCTTAGGACGGCAGCGCGTTGAGACGCTGTTTTCAGTGGAGCGCGAGGCTGAAGGCATAGCCGCGGTGTATGCCGCTGTGTGGGCCAAAGACGCTGCCGGAAAAACCATGCATACCCAACAAAGCAATGAGCAGGCAAGCCCATGACCGAGCAGACCGCCAACCGACCGAAACTGACCGTCGGCATTCTGACCCTGAATGAAGAAAAGCGCATCGCGTCATGCATCAACAGCGCGAAATTTGCAGACCAAATTCTCGTCATCGACAGCGGCAGCAAAGACAGAACCCGCGAGATTGCGGCTGCGCTGGGCGCTGAGGTGCATGACTACCTCGACTGGCAGGGTTTTGCGGTGCAGCGCAACCGCGTCCTCCAACATGCCAAGGGCGAGTACATTTTCTTCCTGGACGCGGACGAAGAAATGCCGCCCGAGATGCAGGCGGAAATTGAGGCCGTGATTGCCTCGGGTCAAGACGAGATTTGGGAGGTTCAGTGGAACCAGGTGGCGTTTGGCAAACCGCTGACCCTGATGAAAAGCACTGGCGGCATTCCGCGCATGTTCAAGACCCAGTCAATTCGTGAGTTTTCAGGTGTTGTGCACGAAAAAGCGGAAATGCACGGCGGCCAGCAACCGGTTAAGCGGTTCAAGGCCCGGTTGTTCCATTACTCGCGCGAGTCCATTTATGGCAGCCTGAACAAACTGGCGCAATACGTTCAACTTGGCGCTGCCAAGCGCGCACAAGCCGGCAAAACCGGCGGTGTGCTGCGCGGGCTGGCATCCGGCTTCGCCATCTTCTTGCGCTTGTATGTTTTTAGGCGCGGATTTTTGTGCGGCGCTGAAGGGTTTCTGTTTTGTTTCTTCATCGCCTTGGAGTGTTTCTTCAGGTACGCGGCGTTGAAGTACGACGTGAATGAGTTGAATAATCTGGCGGCGCGGAAATAAGAAATACGGACATTGATCAAATGCACGTACTCATCGTTAGCCGAAATAGAATTCCTGTTTATGCCTATGGTGGAACTGAGCGAGTGGTTTGGGATTTAGGTTTCTCCTTGAATGCTTTGGGTCACAAAGTTACTTATCTGGTGAAGCCGCGCTCACACTGTGATTTTGCTGATGTTTTGCCCATCCATAAAAGCTTACCTTTGCTGCCGCAGGTTGAAGCGGCGATGCGCTTGGTGGGTGCCGACATCGTTCACTTTCAATCCAATCCATTTGCCGATGTCGAGGCATCAGAGCGCTTCGCTTATCCGTATCTGATGACTGAGCACGGAAACAGTGATTTAGGAACGTGGCATCCACGGAACACAGTTTTCATCTCAAAAAACCATGCCCAACGTCATGATTCCGAACAGTTCGTTTACAACGGCTTGAATTGGGATGGCTACGGCAAGGTTGACTTTTCATTGCCGCGTAAAAGCTTTCATTTTTTAGGCAATGTGGCTTGGCCGGTTAAAAATTTTCAGGGTGCGATTGATGTAGCCTGCAGCGCTTCGGTTGAGTTGAATGTGATGGGCGGCAGACGCCTACAGATTCGACGTGGTTTCCGAATGACTTGGGAGCGAAATATTCACTTCCACGGCATGGTCGGAGGAGCAAAGAAATTTGCGTTGCTGAACGCTTCAAAGGGAATGATTTTCCCCGTTCGTTGGTACGAGCCCTTCGGTCTTGCCATCATCGAGAGCTTGTATTTTGGTTGTCCCATTTTCGCGACGACATACGGCGCTATACCCGAGCTTGTTCCCCTTGAGTGTGGCTTACTGACCAACTCTTGTTCAGAAATGGCGCAGGCCCTTAAACAATCCGACCAATTTGATTCAGAAGCTTGCCATGCACAAGCGCGTGAAAAATTCAATGCGCTCCGAATGGCGGAAGGCTATCTCCATAAGTACCTAAGAATTTTGGATGGAGAGTATTTGCACGCAAGTGCCCCAGTGAGTCAGGTTCATCCCCGTGACTTGTCATGGCTCCCGTAGGCTATTAATTTTTTTTAGATGATCGACATTAATGCACGCTGCTGAGTTGAGTTCGAGAGTTATAAAAAATTGGCAATGGTATGCGGTACTACTGCTTTTAGTTTTGTCGCCAATTAATTCAAAAATTGCGGGAGCTTCGTGGCTCGCTCTTTCCCTTTTAGGTGCATGGTCTTTTAAGCGTGGTTCAGCTCAAGAGTTGACTACAGAGTTTTTTGTGGCTAAGGGCTGGGTTGTTGCTTGTCTAGCAGCACTTGCAATAAGAGCTGTTACCCAGTTCTACTGGAGCGATAGCTGGGGCGAACGACACGCTGAGTTCCGCCTGTTATTTGGCGCACTCGGTTTGCTGGGGCTTGTCCATTACACACGCTTTACCAGCGTCCAATTGACATGGCTCGGGTATGCATTGGTTATGGCTTCTTGGGTAGGTTTTGGTTGGATGGTTGCCCTTGGAGCAGAAGGCGCACCTACAAATCAAATACCTTGGGGTGCGTCGATGTCGTTGCTGGTCTGTGTCGTATTGGCGCTGACGTTGAGCGCTTCATCACAACGACTGTCGGTGCGTTTGTTTTATGCATCCGGCGTTGTCGTTGGTGTTGCTGCTGTTTTACTCAGTCAAGCGCGCGGTTCGTACGGCATTGTTTTTTGGGTCGCTGGGGCTTCTCTCTGGCATTACGCTAGGAGCGGAATTAAGTGGCAAGCAATGGCGAGCAATGTCTTGGGTGGTGTTGTTGCTATAACCCTTCTCGTTCAAATATTTCCTTCACTCATTTCTGTTCCGGCGCAGCGTATCCAGCTAGCCGTGAAAGAGTTTTCAGTCATGGACAGCTCGAACGCGGCAAGTATGGACACGTCAGTCGGTGTTCGGCTTTACCTTTGGACCCGAGCCGTTGGGGAAGTTCCAGATCATCTCTTGATGGGCGTTGGTCGTGAGGTGCGCATGGCATCCATTCGGCGTTGGGGTGCTGAGGCTAGCTCTGCAGCGGCAGAAAGTCTCGGACATCTACACAACAACTATGTTGAAGAATTGTTTGACCAAGGTTTATTTGGACTGGTAAGCTTTTTGTCATTTCTCGCAGGACTCTTGTACATGGTCGTGCGGTTGCGAAAAGAGCAACCCATGGCAGCTTTGGGCATGGCTGGAATATTGTTCATGCACTCGACCAGTAGCTTGACCAATGTTAACTTTGCCCACAATTACTACCCAACGATGTTGTCCATCGCTGTAGCAGTTTGTTTGCTGTTGTTCATGAAGTCATCTGTTTCTGATGATGTGACTTTAAGAAATTAACTTCATGCGCATCTTATTGGTGAGCAAAACATCTATCCCAGTCTATGCGTATGGCGGTACTGAGCGCGTGATTTGGGATTTGGGCTACGCGCTAAGTCAGTTGGGTCATCAAGTCACTTACCTAGTAGCGGCTGGCTCGACTTGTCCTTTTGCCAAGGTTTTGCACATTGACCCCGCCCTTGATTTACGCATGCAAATTCCGGATGAAATCGACATCGTTCACTTTCAATTCAAGCCCGAATTCAGTTTGGATGAGGGCTTCACTAAGCCGTATGTGGTGACCGAACACGGCAACACGGCTGCTGACAATGTGCTCCCGTTCAATTCCATTTTTGTGTCTAAGAACCATGCGCAACGTCACGGGTCTGATCAGTTCGTCCACAACGGTTTGAATTGGGATGCGTACGGTCCGGTGGATTTTGATGCGCGGCGTGAGCATCACCATTTCTTGGGAAAAGCGGCTTGGCGCGTTAAAAATGTGGCTGGGGCGATTGATGTCGCTTTGGATGCAAGCGTGAAGCTAGCTGTGATGGGCGGCACACGGCTGAACCTAAAGCGCGGTTTTCGTTTCACTTGGTCTCGTCGAATTGAATTTCACGGCATGGTGGGTGGGTCAGAGAAGTTTCGGTTGCTGAACGCGTCCAATGGACTGATATTTCCTGTGCGTTGGCACGAGCCTTTTGGCTTGGCCGTGATCGAAAGTCTTTATTTTGGTTGCCCGGTTTTTTCAACGCCTTATGGAGCCTTGCCTGAACTGGTCGGCCCTGAGTATGGATGTTTGTCCGCCTCAAAGGCAGAATTGGTCGCAGCGATTCAAGAGCAGTCCTTTGACATGCGAGCCTGCCATCAGCATGCGGTTGAGAGTTTCAACGCGGAAACAATGGCCCGTGGCTATATTGAAAAGTATGAACAAGTTTTGGCTGGCGAACGTTTGTCAAAAAACCATCCGCGTGCGACCGGGCGTGACGTCCGTCTGCCGTGGAATTGAGTTGACTGAGTGATGGACATGATCAAAAAATTTGATTCAGACGACGTGACCATTATTTCCGTCACCTACAACAGCGCGCACTGCCTGCCCGCGTTGTCAGAGGCGCTGAAGTCGCTTAAAAACGTCGTCATCGTTGACAACGCGAGTGACGACGACATTGAGGCGCAATTGCAGATCGTACTGCCCAACGCGACCTTGATTCGGAACGAAAAAAACCTCGGCTTCGGCGCGGCCAATAACCGAGCATTGGCGACGATCACCACGCCCTATGCCTTGTTGCTCAATCCGGATTGTTTGCCCACCGCAGCTTTTTTAACGGGGATGTTGCAAGCTGCGGAGGAATTCCCAGACGCCGCCATCATCGCGCCGCATTTGATCCGCCGTGACGGCTCGCCTGAAGTGAGTTACCGCTGGCCTGCCACGCATTGGGCAAGCAATGGCCCCAGGGCTGAGGGGCCGTGTTGCATTGGTTTTGTGTGCGGCGCCGTGATGCTGCTAAACATGGCGGTGATGAAGAACATCGGGTTTTTCGACGAGACCTTTTTTCTTTATTACGAAGATGAAGACCTTTGCCAGCGCGTATTTTTGGCCAACCAGCAGATCGTGTTGGTGCCCGATGTCGAGATCACGCACTTGTCCAGGGGCTCGGTGAAGGGGCCGAATCCACTCAAGTCGGAATTCATTCGCGGCTATCACCACGCGCAGTCGAAGCTGGTGTTTGAAAGCAAGTACTTTGGCGCCGCAGACGCTGTGCGCTTGCGTTGGAAGACGCTGCTGCTGGCCCTGTTAACGCTGGTGCCTCGCTTGCTGTTGCTGCAGCCGCGCTATCTGGCGCGCTTGGTCGGGCGCATTGTGGGTTTGTCTCGGCCGTACCCGAAGCACAAGTATTGAGTGTCCTGTAGGACAAGGCTGGCCCTCTAAGGCCTAAGTCTGCGTCTTGTAAAGTCTTCATCGACAGTCACATCTTCAAACACAATGGAGGATGCCTTGGTAACCATTAAATTTGCTGATCTGCTGCGTGCCTTTGATTTCGTCAGCTTTGGTGCGCAGTTTGAAAGCCGTGCTTTTATCTGTGTTGACACGGGCGCAATCTACTGCACGTCGGATGTCCTTGAATTCGACGAGGAGGTTCCTCAAGACCTAGAAATATCGGATCGGTAAATCGCCATACCGGACAAGACCGATTTGAATCTCGGTAGGATCTGGCGCTTTCCTTCGTTGCTCAAGAACTGCCTGATGATGTGGACGCCGTGGTCGACTTATTTCGACACAAACGCGCTTACAGCCGGTTTAAAAAGTTGCTGGAGTCGAGAGCTGTCCTTGACGCTTGGTTTGCGTTCGAAGCCCATGCCGTCGAAGCCGCATTGCGACTATGGTGTGAACAGAATGAAGTTCAACTGAGTGGGCGCCTTGGGGAGCTCGTCCTGATACGGTCCAATACAGCTCACAGACTTTGAACGCCACGCTGAAAATTCCGTCGCTGCGAGCGAATCGCGGCAGTCCAAGAGCCCGAATTCGCAGACATGGATGGCCGCGCTGCGCTCGCCATGACGGGGTCGAAGGATGGCCGCGCTGCGCTCGCCATGACGGGGTCGAGGACTGGCCGCGCTTCGCTTGCCATGACGGGGTTTAGGCTAGTTGAGCCGCACTTATTCTCACAGCTCTTCAATCCGCCGAGCGGAGTAGCTGTCCCAAGCCTGGCAACCGGGGCAGTGCCAGAAGTGCTGTGTGGCTTCGAAACCGCAGGCGGCGCAGCGGTAGCGCATCAAGGGTTTGGTGGCTTTGTCAAGAGCGCGTTGCACTAAGCCGTGAGGCTGCTCATTTTCAAAGCGCTCGCCGGCTATCCAGCGTGTGGCGGCGACCAGCGAGGGCTGGTTTTCCAAGTGTTTGACGTACCAGTCGCGCGCGGAGTGGGTGTCGCTGTCGAGCCTGATGATGGCTTCGACCACATCGACCGATGGCATGGCCTCGTAGCTGCGTTTGAGTAGGTCTAGAGCAGCAACCTGTTCCAAGCCGTTGATCGCAACGTTGGCCAGCAGTTCGGCCGCAAGGGGAATAGCTTGAGGTGCGCTCTTTTCAAGCTGCCGCAAGGTGTTGAAAGCGTCTGCGTACAGGCCGA
>CANFJF010000094.1 GCA_947447355.1 Comamonadaceae bacterium | reverse complement strand
GAAGAGGGCACCAGACTCAGGCCACCAAGGTCTCGTTTAAAACCGTGCCCTTGGTGGTGAGCTTGCCAAGTCAGGCATTGCTGGGTGCAAACCGGGGGTTTTGTCGATGGATAGCTGATGGCGTCTGAAGGCCAACGATGACCTATGACGAATTGATGCGTGGCTCGAGCAGAACTCCCCTGCAAGCGGAACCCAATCTGCGATTGAAAGGAATTGTCATGCGCCTCCATTGGCTCGTTCGTCTATGTGTCTCTTTGTTGTGCCTGGTTTTTATCTCCAGTTCTTTTGCACAAACCCAGCCATGGCCGGCTAAGCCCATCAAGTTGGTGGTGGCTTTTGCCCCTGGTGGTCCTGCCGACATTGTGGCCAGACTGTTGGGGCAAGCTATGCAAGAGAAGCTAGGGCAATCGGTGGTTGTTGAAAACCGTGCCGGCGCAGGTGGAAATATTGCAGCGCGACTGGTCGCTAAAGATCCTGCGGACGGCTATGTGCTGCTAGTGACCACCAGTTCGATGGCGGTCAATCAAACGCTTTACAAAGACCCTGGCTACGATGCATTGAAAGATTTTTCCTCTATTGGTCTGATTGCGGCGAGCCCCAACATCATCGTTGCCCATCCTAGTGAGCCGTCTAATGATCTGAGAGAATTTTTGCGCAATTACAAAGGCAAGAGCGTGTCCTATGGGTCAGCAGGTATTGGCAGCACGCCACACTTGACGGGTGACCACGTGTTGCGTGTGCTCGGTGGTTTGGACGCGGTGCATATCCCGTTTCAAGGTGCCGCCCCTGCCTTGAACGCCACCATGGCAAACCAAGTGCCCTTGGCCAGCGTTGCATTGCCTCCCGCCGTTCCTTTGATCAAGGCCGGGAAAGTCAAAGCCTTGGCGGTAACGAGTCTGAAGCGTTTGGAATCATTGCCCAACATTCCAACGGTTGCCGAGTCTGGATTTCCTAATTTCGAAGACTACACGTGGGTGGGTTTGTTTGCCCCCGCAAAATTACCCACTGACACAGTGAATCGATTAAATGCCTTGATTGCTGACGCGGTGCGTACACCAGATTTTCGCGACAGGTTGACCGCGGCTGGATTCGAGGCACAAACAGGCAGCCCTCAAGACTTCAACGACTACTTGAAAAGAGAAGTCAGCAAGTGGGGAAAAATTGTGAAAGAAACAGGAGTACCAGCGCAATGAGCGAGCCAACCCCAAGGTCCTATATTCGACGCATCGTCACGGGGCATGATGCCCAGGGTCGCGCCATCGTCACCGAAGACCAATTGGCACCGTCGGTGCACACCAATCCTAAAAGAGTGGGGTACCACCTGACGCAATTGTGGATGACGGATCAAACGCCTGCCTATGTGGGCAACGAAGCAGATCCCACTTCACGCCCTTTGAAACTGGAGCCTCCTAAAAATGGAACCGTGGTTCGCATCATCGAATTCGGCCCAGAGGGTGAATGGCTTGAAAAGATAGATGCTCAAGGCAGCAAGGTTGCATGGGGTGCCTTGGGCACTCAAACTGCGTCAACCAACCAAACGGGTCAAGCCAAACACCCCTTTATGCATCGCACTCAAACGGTCGACTATGCCTTGGTCCTTGAAGGTGAAATTACCTTGGTGCTCGACGAAGAGGAAGTGCTGATGAAAACAGGTGATTTTTTAGTCGAGCGCGGAACCAACCACGCCTGGGCGAACCGATCAGGAAAAATGTGCCGTGTTTTGTTTGTGTTGATCGATGGTCAGTTTGATCCAGACATCGCGAGACATTTTGAGTGATAGAGCAAGAGGAATCTTATGTCTCATGTTCGGTTAATGCTCGCGCTCACGCGCAACATCGTGCTCTTCGCGACACTGTCAATGCTCGGCTTGGTTCAGGCTCAATCCAATTATCCGGACAGGCCAATCCGCTTGATCGTGCCCTTCCCGCCTGGTGGTGGGGCTGACAACCTTTCCCGTGCAGTGATTCCCCGTGCCTCTCAAATTCTTGGCCAGTCCATCATCATTGAAAACCGGCCAGGTGCCGGTGGCAATGTCGGTTCTGAACTGGTCGCACGGGCCAATCCCGACGGTTACACGCTATTGCACGGGACCAACGGCACGCACGGCATCAACCACGCCCTTTACGGCAGGACCGGATTTGACCCCCTCAAGGATTTCGCGCCCATCACGCGGTTCACCACCATTCCAGCCATGGTCGTCGTGCATCCAAGCCTGCCGGTCAACAACATCAAGGAACTTATCGCCTATCTCAAGGCGAATCCGGGCAAGGTGAGTTTTGCCTCAGCGGGCAATGGCACGACCTCGCACATGGCCGGCACATTTTTCAAAAACATGACCGGTGTGGACATCGTGCACATTCCTTACAAAGGCGGCGGCGCAGCGCTCACCGGCATGCTGGGCGGCGAAGTGCAACTGATGATCGATTTGATGGTGAACGTCTATCCACAAGCCAAGGCCGGCAAGCTCAAGGGTCTCGCCGTCACCACGTTGACCCGCGTGCCCACCGCGCCTGAACTTCCTACGATGGACGAGGCAGGCGTGCCCGGTTTCGACATCGCCGCGACGGATGGCATTTACGCCCCTGCCGGCACGCCGCGCGCCATCATTGACAAGCTCAACGCCGTGCTGCGCCAAGCGCTGAATGACCCGCAGGTGCGCGACAACTTGGGTGCTCGCGGTGCCTTCCCCTCGCCGAGCACGCCCGAGGCTCTTTCTCAGCACATCGCTAAGGAGTTGCCGATGTGGGCCAAGCTGGTGAAAGATTCGGGCGCCAAAGTCGACTGAACATCACAAACATAAAAATAGAGAAACAGAAAAAACCATCATGCTGATGAACCCCCAGACACAGACCGGTGAAAACGGCAACCCGATCCAGTACGTCGGTCTGCCGCCCACGCTTAAGAGTTCGATCACAGACACCAAGCATTACTTTCAGGCGCTGGACAATTTTTTCAAGGTTTTCGCGATACGCCCTGGCGAGCGCGTGCTGATGCTGACCGATCCTTTGCTTGACCCGCGCGTGGTGGATGCCATCACCGGCGTTGCACGCGCACGCGGCGCCACGCTCAGTCAATACATGGCGCCAACAACGACCTTGTCCTGTGTGCCTGAGGAAGTACAGCCGCTGATCAAGAAAGCCGACTTTGTCGTGTCGACCTGGTTTTGCTCTATCGAAGATCCCTTCAATGTTGCCATGCGCAAAGCTGGACAGCGCTGGGTCAAGATCACTTATTTTCGAGATCTTGATTTGCTGATGACGCCGCAGGCGCGCTTCCCGATAGAACTTGTGGGCGAGATCCTGCGCGCCACGGAGAAGCGCATTCCCAAGGGTGAGAATTTTGAATTGCGCTTCAGCGACGAGCGTGGCAGCGACCTGCGCATTCCTTACACACGTGAGATGCGTGACACCATGTTTGCGGGTAACCGCTGGCGCGGCAAGATGTTCGCCGACGAGCCGGGCTGCTATGTGCACTACCTGCCCACGCACGGCCCGAACTTTTGGGACAGCACGGCGATGAAAAGCGACCCCACAGCCAAAATCAACATCGAGGGCGTGCTCTATCCCCAGTGGGCCATCGGCTTTGCACGGCCCTTTATGGAAAAAATCGCCGTGGTTTTTAAAAATAATCTTGTCACCGAAGTGACTGGAGAGTCCCCTGATGCCGTCATCCTGCGTGACATGCTGATGGGCGGAAAAATCATCGAGGGCGGCGGCTGCGGCTTCAATCCCAAAGCCCCGCGCCACACTGTCTATCCAGCTGGTTCTAATTCGCCGGGCGCGCTGCACTTCGGCGTGGATTTGGTCAAACCCAGTGATTACATTCGCCGCGTCATGCCCAACTGGGAAGAACCACCGGTGCACCAAGACTTGATCGTCTTCGACGCCACCGTCACCGCTGGCAAAAACACACTCATCGACAAAGGCTTTTTGATGGCGCTTCGCGACCCAGCCGTGGTGGAGATGGCCAGCCTCTACGGAGACCCCGTGGAGCTGCTCGAAGCCTTTGTCTAAAATTTTTTAGGGGCGTTGCTACTGTGCGCTATGACTGTGCGTTAACGTGCGGCGCCTTCACTCGACGCCTCAAGAGCCTGATTTGACTGCGCTGAGATTAGGCAGGAACCAGGCAACCAAGCCCAGCACTGGCAGGTAGGAGCAAAGCTGATAAATAAACGCTATCCCTTGTGAGTCGGCGATGTGGCCAAGGATGGCCGCACCTAACCCACCAAGTCCAAACGCTAATCCAAAGAACATCCCTGATACCAGGCCGACGCGACCCGGTATCAGCTCATGGGCATACACCAAGATGGCTGGAAAGGCCGAGGCCATCAGCATGCCGATGATGATCGTGAGCACGCCCGTCCAGAACAGGTCTGCATAGGGCAGCGCCAACGTGAAGGGCAGGGCGCCCAGAATGGAAATCCAGATCATGGGTTTGCGACCGATCCGGTCGGTTAAGGCACCGCCGACCAAGGTACCCACCGCGATAGAGGCCATAAAAATAAACAATTGGATCTGCGCTGCTTGTATCGGTAGATTGAAGCGTTCAATCAGATAAAAGGTGAAGAAGGAGGTCAGACTCGAGCTATACACGTTCTTGGAAAACAGCAATAACATCAGCACGCAGACTAAGAACAGGACCCGTGCGCGAGACAAATTGTGCGTTTGGGTTCTTGTGCGTGCTGCGGCCTGACCAGGTCGTGAGCGTGTGCCGTACCACATGCCAATGCGGGTTAACAAGCCCATCGCAACGAGCGCAGCGAGCGAGATCCAGGCAATCGCGCCTTGACCGCGCGGCAGGACGATAAAGGCTGCCAACAGCGGGCCGACGGCCTGCCCGACGTTGCCGCCGACTTGAAAAAAGGCTTGGGCGCTGCCATAACGGCCACCAGACGCCATGCGTGCGACGCGTGAAGCCTCGGGGTGAAAAATCGCAGAGCCTGTGCCGACCAGCGCAGCCGCAAACAGAATCGCCATGTAGTTGTGCGCAACCGACAGCAGCAGCAGTCCGATCAGTGTCGAGCACATGCCTAGCGCCAGTGAGTAAGGTTGGGGATGCTTGTCGGTGTAAAAACCGACAGTTGGCTGCAACAACGAGGCCGTCATCTGAAAGGCGAGGGTAATGATGCCAATCTGGCCAAAGTCCAGATTGAACTCCTGCTTGAACAGCGGGTACAACGCGGGGATCAGGGATTGAATGAGGTCGTTGAGCAGGTGGCAAAAGCTCAGTGAGATCAGAATCGGTATGGCGGCCGCCTGTGCCGTCACGCCGCTTTCAGGCGCCGCAGTTGCGCCACTGTTTTGAACTCTTGAAATCGCGGGATTGTTCATGTTCTACGCTTCGCTGGAATGTTGCGAGTTATTCAGTGAATCTTCAAATGACAGGTTATCGCAAGGCGTCGAGTTCGCGGTGCCGCTTCAGTGTTTGCCATTGCGGGCTGAAAGCCAGCGTCAGCGCTTCTACCAAGTACACCGACCGGTGTTGGCCACCGGTGCAGCCAACGGCCACCGTGACATAGCTTCGGTGGTCGCGCACCAGCGCCTGCAGCCAGCGCCGTATGAACTGCTCAATGCTGGTGAACATCTCTGCCACTTCAGGGTGCGACCGCAGGTAGTCAGCCACGGGTTGATCGCGGCCGGTGAGGTCACGCAACTCGCTTTCGTAATGCGGATTGGGCAACATGCGAACGTCAAAAACAAAGTCCGCGTCCAGCGGCACGCCGCGCTTGAAGGCAAAAGATTCAAACACCAATGTGAGGCGATCGACAGGCGCAGAAATTAGTGTTTTGACGTAAGCCTGAAGCTGCGACGAACGGATGATGCTGGTGTCTAGCACCAGCGCTTGCTCACGCAGGTCACCGAGCAATTCGCGCTCAAGTTCAATCGCTTCGACCAGCGCGCGGTGCTGGTCCGCAACGCCCACGCGCGACAGCGGGTGCATGCGTCGCGTTTCTGAAAATCGACGCACCAGCGTGTCGGTGCTGGCATCGAGAAAAATAGATTTGACATCAATCCCTTGCTCGCGAAGCGCACGCAGTTGCTGCGGCACTTGCGGCAGCGAAGCGGCGCTTCGGACGTCCATGGCGATCGCCACGCGGCTCGCGCCATGCTTCAGTTCAAGCGCCACAAAGCTGTTCAACAACTCTGGCGGCAGGTTGTCGACACAGTAGTAGCCGGCGTCTTCCAACGCGTTCAGCGCGACTGATTTGCCCGAGCCGGACATACCGGTGATCAGCACCATGTCCATGGCTTGCGGGGTGGTCATACTGGCGCTCATATCGGCGTTCATTCCCCGAGCATTTCTTTGGCGTGTGCCAGTGTCGTGCTGGAGAGCTTTTCGCCGCCCAGCATGCGGGCGATCTCGGCGACTCGCTGCTCGCGGTTGACGGCACTCACGGTGCTGGCGGTGCCGATCTTGTCGCTGCGCTTGGCCACCACCAAGTGCTGGTCGGCACAGGCGGCCACTTGCGGAAGGTGGGTCACGGCCATCACCTGACGATCTTTGCCAAGTTGCTTCATGAGTCTGCCGACAGTTTCTGCCACCGCTCCGCCAACGCCCGAATCAACCTCGTCAAAAATCAAGGTTTCGGCTTGACCGAGTTGGCTGGTGGTGACCGCAATGGCCAGCGCGATGCGCGACAACTCGCCGCCAGAAGCCACTTTGCCAACCGGTCGCGGCGTGCTGCCGCTGTGACCTGCGACTAAAAATTCGGCTTGTTCCAGCCCATGGGCTGCAGCTTGCTCCAACTTGCCGAGCGAGACTTGAAATTGGCCGCCCTGCATGCCCAATCCTTGCATGGCTACGGTGATGGCCTTGCCCAGTGCCGGCGCGGCTTTGGTGCGCGCGGCAGAGATGATTCTGGCTTCCGCCAAATAGGCTGTTTGCGCACTGCTGACCGCGCGCTCCAGCGCCGCCAAATTAGTGGCGGCGTCTAGTTTTTCCAGTTCTTGGCGCCAGCTGGCCAGCAACTCGGGCAACTCGGCAGGCGGGCGTTTGTAGCGGCGCGCCAAGCTGACCCAATTGGCGAGTCGCTCGTCCAATTCGTTCAGGCGCTGCGGCTCCAGTTCGGAATGTCGTGCGTAGCCATTCAGGGAGTGCACGGCGTCTTCAGCTTGTGCCAAAGCGCTGTGTAGAACTTCCAGTGGGCCGGCAAATTGCGGCTCAATGTGCGCTTGCGCTTGGAGTGCCGAAAGGGCCCGACCCAGCTGACTGGTCGCGTTGTCATCGGCGTCTTGCAGTGCACTCAGCGCCGCTTCAACAGCGTCTCGCAAGGCCTGCGCGTTCGACAGGCGGCTGTGCTGCGTGTTGAGTTCGTCCCATTCGTCGGCACCCGGCGCCAGCTTGTCGAGCTCGCCGATTTGCCAGGCCAGCCGTTCTTGCTCGCGTTGCAGGCTGTCTTGGGCGTTGCGGGCTTCATCCAGTGTTTTTTGGGCGGCGCGCAAAGCTTGCCAGCAGGGATTTAATTTACTGAGCGAGACGCCAGCGTAGGCGTCCAGCAGGCCGCGCACCGATTCCGGCCGGGTCAGGCTTTGCCAAGCGTGCTGGCCATGGATGTCAACCAGCAGGTCGGCGACTTCTTTCAGTTGCGTGGCAGTGGCTGGGCTGCCATTGATCCATGCGCGGCTCTTGCCCTGCACGTCAATCGTGCGCCGCAGCAACAGGTCGTCTTCAATCGGCAGGCCTTTGTCTTCTAGCCACGCCAGCAGCGGTGCGGAGCAATTAAAGGCGACGCTGATCTCGCAGCGCTCTGCGCCTTCGCGCACCACGGCCGCGTCTGCGCGGGCGCCCAAGGCGAGTTGCAACGCATCAATCAAGATCGATTTACCCGCGCCGGTTTCGCCCGTGAGTACCGTGAACCCGCTGGCTAGCTCAAGCTCCAGTTCGCGGACGATCACGAAGTCACGGAGGTAAATGCGTTTCAGGCTCATGGCTCAGGCGGGGCCTTCATTCCAGTGCAGTTTTTTGCGCAGGGTGTCGAAGTAGCTCCAGCCGACCGGGTGCAAAAAGCGGACTTGATGCTCAGAGCGGCGAACGATGATGCGGTCGCCGTGCAACAGACTGGTCAGGGTCTGCATATCGAAGTTAGCGCTGGCGTCGCGGCCCGCCACAATTTCGACGGCAATCTCCCCTTTGTCGGACAGCACGATGGGGCGGTTTGCCAAATTGTGCGGTGCGATGGGCACCAAGATCCAGCCGCCAATCGACGGGTGCAACAACGGCCCACCTGCTGACAGCGCGTAAGCCGTCGAACCGGTGGGGGACGCGATGATCAAACCGTCGGCGCGCTGGTTGGCCACAAAGCGGCCATCGACTTCAACCCGCAGTTCGACCATGCCGGCCGAAGCACCACGGTTCACCACGACATCGTTCATGGCGGTGGCATTGAAAACACAGTGGCCGTCGCGAACGACTTTGGCCTGCATCATCCAGCGCGGGTCTTCGTCGTAGTGGCCTTGCAAAATGGGCGCCAGTGTGGTTTGGTATGCCTCGAAAGCGATGTCGGTGATGAAGCCGAGCCGACCTTGGTTGATGCCGACCAAGGGCACGCCAAATTGCGCCAGTAGCCGACCAATCCCGAGCATCGTACCGTCGCCGCCCACTACCAGGCCCAGGTCGCATTGCGCGCCAATTTGCGCGACATCAAGGATCGGGTAAGTCGTGATTCCGGCGTTGCTGGCGGTGTCTTCCTCAATCGCCACCTCGCAACCCTGTGCGCCCAAAAATTGCGCGATGCCTTCGAGCGCCGACCGCGAACCTTGGGCGTGGTACTTGCCAATCAGGGCGACGTGGCGGAATTTTGACTTCATTTTTAAATTACATCACAACCAAGACGCTTGAATCCGTAGAATCGCCAGCATGCTTGATGATCGCGCGAAGTTATTGCTCAAAGCGCTGGTAGAGCGCTACATTGCTGACGGCCAACCGGTGGGCTCACGCACGCTGTCCAAGGCCTCTGGGGTGGAGTTGTCGCCCGCCACCATTCGCAATGTCATGAGTGACTTGGAGGAGCAGGGGCTGATCATCAGTCCGCACACCTCGGCTGGGCGGGTGCCCACGGCCCGGGGTTACCGGCTGTTTGTCGATACCATGCTCACCCTGCAGCCGTCGCATCTTGGCTCGGGCTTGATGGGCGGCCATCAATTGGCCCCCGACCAGCCGCAAAAAGTCTTGACCAATGCCGCGCACATGCTCTCAAACTTGTCGCAGTTCGTGGGTGTGGTGATGGCGCCACGGCGTACCTCGGTGTTTCGCCACATTGAATTTCTCCGGCTGTCAGACCGGCGCGTTTTGGTGATCATCGTGTCGCCTGACGGCGATGTGCAAAACCGCGTGATCTTCACGGAGACCGATTTTTCGCAAAGCCAGTTGATCGAAGCTGCCAATTTTTTGAATTCGCACTACGCCGGCATGGCCATGGAAGAAGTCCGCGAGCGGCTTAAAAATGAGGTTGAAGCTCTGCGTGGCGAAATCGCCAGCCTGATGCAGGCCGCCGTTAAAGTCAGCGCCGAAGCGATCGAATCCAGTGAAGAGGTGGTCGTGTCCGGTGAGCGCAACCTGCTGGCGGTCAGCGACTTTTCGGGCGATATGAGTAGCCTGCGCAAGCTGTTTGACCTGTTTGAGCAAAAAGCCCAGCTGATGCGGCTGCTCGACGTTTCCAGCCGCGCTGAAGGCGTGCGTATTTACATCGGTGGCGAAAGCCAGGTCATCCCGTACCAAGAGCTTTCGGTGGTGACTGCGCCGTATGAGGTTGATGGCCAGGTCGTTGGCACGCTGGGCGTGATCGGCCCGATGCGCATGCCTTACGAAAAAATGATTCAAATCGTCGACATCACCTCAAAGCTGGTCAGCACGGCTTTGAGTCACAGCAAATAGAATTCGATTTTGGAGGCCTTGCATTGGCTTTGAACGCCTCCAACTTGCAACGGTTCGGCTTTAACACTTCAAAGGTAGTTCCATGATCGGTGCTTTTACTCAACGCTTAGGCAAGTGGCTCACCATTGCCGCCATGCTGGGATTTGGTCTGGCTTTTGCCCAGTCTGAACCTACCCTGAATCAGGTCTACGAAGCGGCTCAATCCGGAAAAATGGACCAGGCTCAGACCATGATCCAGCAAGTCTTGGTGGCCCACCCGAACAGTGCCAAGGCGCACTTTGTGCAGGCGGAACTGTTTGCCAAGCAAGGGCTGAACGGCCGCGCCGGCGACATGCTTGCGACCGCAGAAAAGCTGGCTCCCGGCCTGCCATTTGCCAAGGCTGAAGCGGTTCAGAGCCTGCGCGCCAAAATTTCTGCCCGGCCTGTTCAGCAGTCATCCGGCAATGGCAATTCGCCGTCCAGCCATATCAATAGTTATGCAAGCCCGGCTGCGTCCGCCTCTGGTTTTTCCTGGGGTATGCCCCTGCTGCTGGCTGGCGGCGTCATGCTTATTGGTTACTTCATGTTTCGCCGCAAAGACGCACCTGTCGAGTTCCATGCGCAGCAACCTTATGCTTCCCCAGCCAATCAGGCACCCATGGGTAGTCAACCGGCTAATGGTTTGAGCGGTCCTCAAACCTTCGGCATGGGCGGCGCGCCTGCTGCCGGACCGGTCTACGGCCAGCCAGCGGCCAGCGGCATCGGCAGCAATATTGCCGGTGGCCTGGCCACTGGCTTGGCGGTGGGTGCAGGCATGATGGCCGCTCAAGCCATCGGCAAAAGTCTGATGGGCAACAACGAAGGCAGCCATGATGCATCGTCCCGTCTGGCCAATAACAACAGCAACAACTACGAACCGATTAACGACAACAACAGCACCATGGGCGGTCAGAATTTTGGCGTCACGGACAACGGTTCCTGGGATGACGGCGGCAGCGCCGACGTGGGCGGTGGTGACTGGGACAGCTAAGCGGTACAGGGGTGGCAGTTTAAGGTCAAGGCATGGACATTTTCAAACGTCGATCACTGTTGGCGCTATTGGCCCTTCCTACCGGCTGCGCGATTCAGTACCTTCCGCCTCTGGCGACATCTACTCTGCGTAGCGGGGGGCCAGCAGGTTCAGTCCGACCGCCAGCATTGGGTCAAAGCTGGACCTACAGCAAGGTCAACTTTTACAACAGCCAACTACTTGACACCGTCAAGGAAGAAGTTGTTAGCTTGGATGGCGGCATACGCATCAGCCGGCGTTCAAAAAATAATGTCGATCTGGGTGATGAGTTTCAGACCGTGTGGGGCCAAGTCAAAGAAGATCCGTATTGGGATTTACTGCAAACCTACGAAACATCCTTGCCTTTGTGGTTGGACAATTTCAGCGTGGGAGCAAGTCAATCTAACGACATGCATTACCAGTCGGGAACGTCATCATTTCGCTATTGGATCAATGCAACAACGACGGTGACCGCTTGGGAAAAGGTTCAACTGGCCTGCGGCACCTTTGATACGGTTCGCATTGACAAACGAATCCGAATGAGTCACCGCGACATCACCAGAGTTGATACAGCCAGGCGCGACACGCTTTGGTTCGCCCCTGAGATCGGTCGGTGGGTCGTCAGAGAAACAGATGGCAATTACACAATGGCCGGTAGAAGAGGTGGCGGTGGACGTGAAGATCACTTTCGCTGGCAGTTGGAAAGTTGGACTTAACGCATGCCGCTGCCGCTTACAATCGCCGCTGGTTCGGGGCGTTAGCTCAGTTGGTTAGAGCAGAGGACTCATAATCCTTTGGTCGAGTGTTCAAGTCACTCACGCCCTACCATTCAACACCGCGTCAGATTTAGAAAGCCTGCTATTCAAAAGATAGTGGGTTTTTTTATTGGCGCCGATTTCTGAGTGTCTGTCAGCAATCTATAGGCAACATGCCCAAATGCAGCAGCAAGGCCAGCACCCAGCTTTTTGAAATCGTGTTTGTCATCTGTTGCCCATTGGTTTTGTGCAGCTGCCGGTTTAATCCAGACATTCAAGCGCTTGTGATGTTTCACTGTCGCCAGCGTTACATCTACCGTCGAAGTGCACGACACACCGAGCCACTGTTTCAAACAGTCGATGCTAAGCAAAATCTTGTCAGCAAAGTTTGGGCGTCTTGTCTTTCAACTGACGCTTATCAGCATTCAAAATATATTTAATGTTTTTAATGATTTAAGCATTTGTTGCAAATAATTCGATAAAATT
>CANFJF010000093.1 GCA_947447355.1 Comamonadaceae bacterium | reverse complement strand
AGACCGGTGTAGTGGTGATGCCGTTTTTGCCGGGCGACTCGTTGCTGTTCATCGTCGGCGCTTTGTGCGGTGTCGGTTTGATCAGCCTGCCGGTGTCTATCGGTGTGTTGTTGGTGGCGGCCATCTTGGGCGACCAGTGCAACTACACCGTCGGCCGTTATTTCGGCCCCAAGGTGTTCCAGTGGGAAGACTCCCGATTTTTCAACAAACGTGCCTTCGACCAAGCGCATAACTTTTACGAACGCTATGGCGGCGTCACCATCATCCTGGCGCGCTTCATGCCGTTCGTCCGCACCTTCGCGCCTTTTGTCGCCGGCGTCGCCGACATGAGCCGGAGCAAGTTCACAGCCTACAACGTGATTGGTGCGCTCATCTGGGTGGTTGGCCTGTGCGGTGCCGGTTATCTGTTTGGCAACTTCACGTGGGTCAAAGACAACCTGAGCTCGATCATCTGGGCGATGATTCTGGTGCCTGGCTTGCTGGTGCTGATTGGCGCTGTGAAGGCTCGGCGCGCAGCGTGAAGTCGATGCCGTTGACGGACTAATCGGGGTCTGCCCCCAATTAGTGATTTGTACGCTGCACATGCTCGATGTAGTAACATGTCTACCAAATTCATTTGTAGCGAGGTGCCATTGTGACCATCACGACCTTATCTAGCCGAGAGTTCAATCAAGCTGCGAGCGAGGCAAAGCGGGCTGCCAACAATGGCCCGGTGTTCATCACAGACCGGGGCCGGCCGGCCCATGTTTTGATGAGCATCGAGTTCTATCGGCGCATGACTGGCAGCCACCAAAAGATTGCCGATTTGCTGGCCATGCCGGGTCTCGCTGAAGTTGACTTTGGCATTCAGCGTTCGCCTGAGTTCCCGCGGCCCGTGGACTTTTCGTGATGTTCCTGCTCGACACCAACGTAGTCTCTGAGCTGCGCAAAATTCGCTTTGGCCGAGCCGATAAAAACGTCGCACAGTGGGCCGACAGCGTTGATGCCGTCGACCTGTATGTGTCTGCCATCACCGTACAAGAGCTGGAAGTGGGTGTGTTGTTGGCCGAGCGCCGCGACCCACCGCAGGGCGCTATTTTTCGGGCTTGGCTCGAGAGCCATGTTCTGCCGGCCTTTGCCGGTCGTATTCTGCCGGTTGATACCGCCGTTGCGCAGCGTTGTGCCGCGCTGCATGTGCCCGACCCGCGCCCGGCCATGGACAGCCTGATTGCCGCCACCGCGCTGGTGCATGGGATGACTTTGGTGACAAGAAACGTCGCTGATTTTCAATCGTCCGGCGTGGTTTTGTTCAATCCTTGGGCTGCGCTAAGCTGAATTTTTTGGATTGATTGGGGTCTGACCTACCTCTGCCCCCCATCTTCAATTTTTGAACGATACATTTCATATTCGTGACTCTCTAAGCAATTCGACACAGAAGGGTGCGTCACCCAGCTCGTCGGCTGTTGACGGCACTTGTTAGATAGTTACATTTGTTTAACTATTTTTATAAGTTGTGAATGATAGATAAAAAAGTGTAATAAATTACCAAAAGGAACTAATCCGTTTAATTATTAAGGGTCTGTGTTTAAAGCGAACAGCAGTGGTCGAAGACGCCTATACGCGTGACTCACGCTGTTGCGCTCAAGCTCTACAGCGCCCGATTGCGCGCCAGCGGTGGGTTTTTAGCGAAGTAGCGCATGATGCCGCGCATCAGTGCATCAGACAGTTGCGCCTGATACGTGGGGTTACGCAATCGAGCTTCTTCATCCGGGTTGCTGATGAAAGCGGTCTCGACCAGCACGCTGGGAATGTCGTGCGCTTTGAGGACTGCAAAGTTGGCCTGTTCGACGCGAGGCTTGTGAAGTCTGCCGACGTTCCCCATCTCGCCGAGCATGGCACCGCCGAGTTTGAGACTGTCGTTGATCTGCGCTGTGGTGCTCATGTCCAGCATGGCTTTGAGCACGTTGGTATCTTTGGCTTTGAGGTTGACGCCGCCGACCAAGTCTGCCGCGTTTTCTTTGTTGGCGAGCCAGCGCGCCGAGCTGCTGGTCGCACCGCGGTCGCTCAGCACAAAGATGCTGGCACCTTGAGGCCTGGGCGTGAAAAACGCATCAGCGTGGATGCTGATGAACAGATCGGCTTGCACCCGCTGGGCTTTTTGAACACGCACATTGAGCGGTACAAAAAAGTCAGCGTCACGCGTCATGTAAGCCCGCATATTGGGTTGCTTGTTGATGCGCTCTTGCAACTGCAAGGCGATTTGCAGCACCACGTCTTTTTCATAGGTCCCGCCCGGTCCGACGGCACCCGGGTCTTCGCCACCGTGGCCCGGGTCAAGCGCGACGATGACGAGCCTGTCAGTCTTGTTTTTGCTCGAGGACGGTGCGGGGCTGTTTTTGGGGGGCTCAGTGCGTCGGCCTTGACCGGCAATCAAATCACCCAAGGGATCGGCCAGTGCCACCTGCGCTTCAGCGGCTTGGATGTCCTTGAGGCGATCCGCAATCAGGGCTTCCAGCGGGTCCACCATTTTCTGAGGATACAGGTCAAACACCAGGCGGTGTTGGTAAGGCTCAATCGGTGAGAGCGTGAAGACCTGAGGTTTCACCGCTTGCTTGAGATCGATCACCAGGCGCACCACGCCGGGCGCATTTTGTCCGACGCGAATGCCGGCCACATTGGGGTCTTCGGGCCTGACTTTGGCGATCAACTCACTCAGGGCCGGCAGCAGCTGAATGCCCTCAATGTCAATCGCCACGCGGGGTGGGTCAGCCAGCAAAAACTGCCGCGCCTTGATCTCGCGGTCTGACTCGATGGTGACGCGCGTGTAATCTTTGGATGGCCACATGCGCACCGCCACAATGTCCGCACCACGGGCGATTTGTTGCATGCCCAACAGCAACACCAAGCTGCCGAATTGCAGAACGTCGCGGCGGCGGGGTGGTGACCCGATCTTCATGCGTTGAGCAGTCTGGCGCCTGCCGGTGTGAGAGCTTGCACGCTGACCTTGCGTTCATCGTCTGCTGTCAGTTCAATAGCCACAGTTAAATCGGCGGTGGGCAAGTGCTCTCCGGCTTTTTCAGGCCATTCGACGAGCTTCAGGCCGGGGCTGGCAAAGATCTCGCGAAAGCCGGCTTCTTCCCATTCGTCGGGGTCATTGAAGCGGTAAAAATCAAAGTGCCAGATGTTCAGTGAGGCAGTATCGGGACCGCTGACCGTGTAGGGCTCAACCACGGCGTAGGTCGGGCTTTTGATGCGGCCTTCAACGCCGAGCGCTTTCAGCAGATAGCGCACCAAGGTGGTTTTACCGGCGCCAAGATCACCGCGCAGTTGAATCGATGCATTCAGGCTTGGCCCGGCGCTTTGCACTTGTTGGGCCAACGCTTCAGCAAACGCCCGCGTGTCATCTTCGCTAGACCAGCGCAGACTTTTTACAATAGCGGGGTGAACCTCAATAGCCATCAATTCGTGTCTCAAATTCAACTGTGGGCGCGCGAGCTTGGATTCTCGCAAATTGGCGTGGCGGGTGTCGACTTGTCTACCGCCGAAGCTGGATTATCAGCTTGGCTGGCGGCCGGATTTCATGGGGACATGCATTACATGGCCGCGCACGGTCTGAAAAGAGCCCGACCGGCGGCGTTGATTCCCGGCACCGTGAGCGTGATCACGGCGCGCATGGACTATTTACCGAGGATGGATGCCGCCGATTCGGCTGACTGGCAAGCGCGTGAACTGGCGCGGTTGGATCGCCCAGGTGAAGCCGTGATTTCGGTCTACGCCAGAGGGCGGGACTACCATAAAGTGATGCGTTCTCGCCTGCAAAAACTCGGTGAGCGCATCGCCGAACACGTCGGGCAACTGGGGCATCGGGCCTTCACAGATTCCGCCCCGGTGCTGGAGGCAGAACTGGCTGCGCGCAGCGGTCAGGGCTGGCGCGGCAAGCACACACTGTTACTCAATCGCGACGCCGGGTCGATGTTCTTCCTTGGTGAAATCTATGTCGACATGGCGCTGCCGCCCAGTGAGCCGGTGTCTGCGCATTGCGGCAGTTGCAGTGCCTGCATCGACGTCTGCCCGACGCAGGCCATCGTGGCGCCGCACCGGCTGGACGCACGGCGCTGTATTTCTTACCTGACGATTGAGCATGCGGGATCGATTCCGCTGGAACTGCGTGCCTTGATCGGGAACCGCATTTATGGCTGTGACGACTGTCAGCTGGTGTGCCCCTGGAACAAGTTTGCCCAGCGCAGTGCCTTGCCGGATTTTGATGAACGCACCGGCCTGACGGGTCAGCAGTTGCAAACGCTGTTCGGCTGGAGCGAGGCTGAGTTTTTGCACTTCACCGAAGGCAGCGCCATTCGGCGGATTGGCCATGAGCGCTGGTTGCGTAATCTGGCGGTGGCGATGGGCAACGCACTGCGCACCGCCACGGAGGGCGTTGCTGGTGATGTTGATGTGCGTGCGCTACAAGCCTCGCTGCTGTCGCAAAGCCAGAATGCCTCCGAAGTCGTGCGTGAGCACGTGCAGTGGGCGCTGCTGCAAGCGGGCATTAGCGCAGAACACCCAGCGCAAACGGCAGGCTGAGCATGCCCAGCACGGTTGACAGAGTCACCAGGCCGGCCACGTAAGCGCCGTTGTAGCCCATGCGCGCAGCCAGTACATAAGCGCTGGAGGCTGTTGGCAAGGCCGAAAAAGCCAGCAACACCGTCGTTTGAACGGCGGGCAAACCAAACAAACGCGACAGTCCGAGGGCGACCAGCGGCAGCAGCAGATGTTTGATCAGCAGCAACGACAGCCCCAGCGTTTTGCCCCGCGCCAGTGAGCTGAACTGCATGCCCGCCCCAGCGGCCATCAGACCGAGGGCCAGAGACGCAGCGCCGATGTGGCTGGTGGTGGGTTCAATCCAAGTTGGAATGTGGAAGCCGAGCAGGTTGGCCACGAGGCCGCTGGCGGTGGCGATGATCAGGGGGTTGCGCACCAGTTCGCGTAAAAAACCTCGCTTGGCATGCCGCGTCATGGGCCAGACGGCCGCCACGTTGAACAGGGGCACACAGACGCCAATCAGCACGGCGATCAGCAGCAATCCTTCTGCGCCGGCCAGCCGTTCAGCGATGGCCAAGCCGATAAAGGAGTTGAAGCGAAAGGCGACTTGGGCGCTACCAGCGTGCTCACGCGGGTCGATCCGGGCGCCAAACCATGGACAATGAGGCAAGCTGTAGGCCATCGCAATGCCCAGCAGTCCCATCGTCAGCCCAGCGCCAATGAAGCTGGAAGTGGCGACCAAATCAAGCGGACTTTTGACGATGGACTGAAACAACAGTACCGGGAAAAGGAAGAAATAAACCAGGTTTTCAACTTGCTCCCAAACGGTGCGATTCAGCGCCGTGTAGCGGCACACCAAGTAGCCGCAGAGGATCAGAGAGAAGTCAGGGAATAAAAGTTGGGCGTAATTCACCGCTCAAGAATAACCGCCCGTCTTTGAGTCAGCGCTTGCGATTAACATGCGAGCTGTTTCTCAATTTATCAAAGGGTCTTCCATGCACCGTCGTCATCTGCTCAATAGGGTCACCTTGGTCGCTCTGGCGTTGACCAGTGTGTCTGCTTCTGTTCTTGCCCAAAACTACCCGAACAAACCCATCAAGCTACAGGTTCCGTTTGCACCCGGCGGCACCACCGACATCGTTGCCCGTGTCATTTCCGAGCCGCTGGGCAAGGCGCTAAGCCAAGTCGTGGTGGTTGAAAACAAGGCTGGTGGCGGCGGCATCGTGGGTGCGACCGAAACAGCCAGGGCCACTCCAGACGGCTACACATTGGGCATTGCCACAGTGTCTACGACCGCAGCCAACCCAGCCATCAACCCCAAAATCCCGTACAACCCGCTGACAGATTTCACACCCATCATCAACATCGCGGCAACGCCCAACATCATTGCGGTGCACCCGAGCTTTCCGGCCCGCAATTACAAAGAGTTCCTTGCTGAGGTGAAGAAAAACCCGGGTAAATACTCCTATTCCTCATCAGGCACGGGCGGCATCGGCCACCTGCAGACTGAGTTGTTCAAGAACCTGACTCAAACTTTCATCACGCACATTCCTTACCGCGGCGCCGGCCCGGCACTGAACGACACGGTGGCGGGTCAAGTTCAAATTATTTTTGACAACTTGCCTTCTGCGTTGCCGTTCATTCAGCAAAAACGGTTGATCCCGATCATTGTGGCGGCGCCAACTCGTTTGGCTGTGTTGCCAGACGTGCCAACCTTCAAGGAAGTCGGTCTAGAGCCGGTGAACCGTATGGCTTACTACGGCATCGTGGGCCCCAAAGCCCTGCCGAAAGAAGTGGTTGAAAAGATCAGCGCCGGTGTGCGCAAGGCGCTGGAGGACCCTGCTGTCCGCAGGCGCATCGAAGACACGGGCTCGATCATCATCGCCAATACGCCTGAGCAATTCTCAGCGCAAATCAAGGCCGAGTTAGAGGTCTACAAAAAGGTCGTCGTCGATAGCAAGCTCAAGCTGGACTGAGGTTAGTCGGCCCAGAAATACAGTCGTTGAGGCCTGTCGCCGCGAGTGAATTGAATCAGTTTCTGTGAGCGCATTAAATCTGTCTCTGCGAGCGCAGCGTGGCAGCCCATGAACCCGAATTCGCAGTCATGGATGGCCACGCTTCGCTCGCCATGACGGGCGGGCTTTTGGCGCACTCATTTCAAGCAATACGCAAAGGGTTCGCGTGGTTTCAATCCCGGTGAGTGATGTCTCTGATTCGGCGGTCGATGCTTTTGTCGACGCGCTTTGGCTGGAAGACGGCCTGTCGCGCAACACCTTGCAGGCTTACCGGCGCGACCTCACCTTGTTTGCGCAGTGGTTGGCGGGGCTCGGCAAGGTGCTTAACAGTACGACTGAAGCCGACCTGAGTGCTTATTTCGGCGCACGCCATGCTGAAACCAAAGCGACCACGGCGAACCGGCGGTTGACGGTGTTCAAACGTTACTTTCGTTGGGCTGTGCGCGAGCATCAGCTGACCGAAGACCCCACGCTCAAGCTGCAATCGGCACGCCAAGCCTTGCGGGTTCCCAAAACCATGTCTGAAGCGCAAGTCGATGCTCTTTTGAGTGCGCCGCCGGATGACACGCCGCTGGGCTTGCGCGACAAAGCCATGCTGGAGTTGCTGTACGCCAGTGGATTGCGGGTGAGTGAGCTGGTCGGCCTGAAAACCTTTCACCTCGGCATGAACGAAGGCGTGCTGCGCGTCATGGGAAAGGGCAGCAAGGAGCGGCTGGTGCCGTTTGGTCAGGTGGCGCGGGAATGCCTCGTGGTTTATTTAGCCGAAGCGAGGCCGGTTATTTTGGGCGGGCAACAAACCGACGATTTGTTTGTGACCGCGCGTGGCAGCGGCATGAGCCGCGTGATGTTCTGGATGCTGGTAAAAAAATACGCCCAACTCGCGGGCATTCATTCACCTTTGTCCCCGCACACTTTGCGGCACGCTTTTGCCACCCACTTGCTGAACCACGGCGCTGACCTGCGTGCTGTGCAAATGCTGCTGGGTCACGCCGACATTTCCACGACGACGATTTACACCCATGTGGCGCGTGAGCGCTTGAAAGCCATTCACGGGGAACACCATCCGCGTGGCTGATGCCTTACCTTAGTTCAGACTCACTGGTACATGTAGTCGCGTTTGAAGGGATAAGCCGAGGGACTTTCTGACGGGCGTGTGGCCAAGACTTGGTGCAGGGCGATCCAGCCTTTTTCAAAACTCATCGCGCTGCCGGCGAGGTAGAGTCGATAAGCACGTAGCGTTTTTTCAGCGCGTTGATCGCCACCTTCAGCGGCAAGAACTTTGCGTGCTCTGTCCAACTGGCCTTCCAATGCATCTGACCAATCCCATAAGGTGCGAGCGTAGTGCGGCCGTAGATTTTCAGCGTCGACCACTTCAAGTCCGGCCCGCGCCATGTGTTCCAGCAAGCGGCTGACATGCACCAGCTCGCCCCCCGGGAAAATATATTTCTCGATGAAATCCCCCATGCCTGCCCCGAGCTGCCGGTTGTCGGCGCCGCCCGCCGTGATGCCATGGTTCAGTGCCAGCCCGCCTGGTACCAGCAGGCGTAGCACCTTGGCAAAGTAGCGCTCTAGGTTGGCTTGGCCAACGTGCTCCAACATCCCGACTGACGATATTTTGTCAAAGGCATGGCTTTCGTCCATGTGTCGGTAGTCGAGCAACTTTATCCGCACGCGACCTTGCAGGCCTTTTTCTTCAATCAGGCGTTGCACATGGGCATGCTGATTTTTTGACAGGGTGATTCCGGTTGCATCGACATCGTAATGCTCAGCCGCCCACAGCAGCAATGCACCCCAGCCGGCGCCAATGTCGAGAAAACGCTCGCCCGGCTGCAGCATGAGCTTGCGGCAAATATGGTCTAGCTTGGCGTCTTGCGCTTCAGCCAACGTCATCGCCTGGTCGCGGTAGTAAGCACAGGAATAAACCCGGCGCGGGTCCAGCCACAAGGCATAAAAATCGTCGGATACATCATAGTGAAACTGCACTTGTGATGCGTCTCTTTTCAGCGTGTGCAAGCCCTTGGCGCGAGCCCGACCGAGCATGTTGCGCCACCAGCCGTTGTCGCTGAGGACGGGATTACCAGGCAGCAAACCAGCAACGGTAGCCATGACATCGCGCATGCGTCCTTCAAGCTTGAGCTTGCCTTCAACAAACTCTTCAGCCAAAGCCCCCATCTGTCCAGTCTTGAGCCGAGCCAAGCTTGACCACTCTGAGAGCAACACCTTGACTGGCGCATCAGCCGGCCCCAGTGTTTGGCCCTTCGGCAGTTGCACCGCGATGGGCATCGACAGGCCACCGAGTTGAGATTGAAGTGGCGTGTGCAGTAATTTGTGCATGGCAGAACTGTTCCGGCAAACCGTTCGAGATTGAACGCACCCGGCGCTCTCGAAAGTCGCACAAAAAGCACCAAGCTATTTATAAGCTTAATTCAGCATTAGAAAGCCTGCAAGCTGAGCAGGAAAGAGGCATTAAGTTGATGCGTGAATTTAAATGCCCGCTGTGTCGGCTAGGCCCAAGAGTGCTAGTTCTGTTTCGTCAAAGCCTGCTGCGCGTCTGGCTTCGAAGTTGAACGGGCCTTTGAGCTTGGGTGCGCCGTACCGGGTAGCCAGTGCGGCATAGGTGCTGATCGGGTCTAACCCGCGCGCTTGGCACAGGTGGCGGTACCAGTGGTTGCCTATTGCCACATGGCTGATTTCGTCACGCAGGATGATGTCGATGATCTCGCCCCCCCGGCGGTCGCCGATCGAGATCAATTTGTTGCGAATCGCCGGCGACGCGTCGAGCCCGCGCGCTTCTAGCGTGCGCGGCACCAGTGCCATACGCGCCATCACATCGTTTCGCGTTTTTTCGGCCATCTCCCACAAACCGTTGTGCGCCGGAAAATCACCGTAGACAAAACCGAGTTCGGTCAGGTGCGCGTGCAGCAGCTGAAAGTGCAGGGCTTCCTCGCGCGCCACTTGCAACCAGTCGAGGTAAAAGGCTTCTGGCATACCGTCAAAACGCCACAACACATCGAGCGCCAAGTCGATGGCGTTGCTCTCAATGTGGGCCAGCGCATGCAGCAAACCAGCGCGGCCCTCTGGCGAACCAACGGCACGGCTTTTCATGTCTGACGGTGGACGCAGTAATGGACGTTCTGGCCTGCCTGGCACACCGGGCGGCTCTGCCAGCACGGCTTGCGTTTCTGCCAAGCTCACAGCACCGTCGGGTGGCAGTGCGCGCACGGCGGCGGCTTTGGCGTCGGCGTTGCGCATCAGGAGCAAGCTGAGGGCCTGCTTGCGCAATGAGTTGGGGGACAAAGTGGAGGGCAAACTAGAGGACGGCATGCAGGGCATTATCCCGGCCCCTTGCGTCCACTGTGGCCCACTCTGGTTCTGTCTTAGCCTTGCTGCCACTGACAACTTCAGTCTTCCTTACAATTCTGACTTGGTTTGCGTACTAAAAAGGACAACGATGGCGATCTACCAACTGGGCGACGTGGCCCCCCGATTACATGCTTCCGTTTGGGTTGCTGACAGCGCAGAAGTCATGGGCGACGTCGTCATGGGCGAGGGCAGCAGCATCTGGTTTGGTACCGTGGTGCGGGGCGACTCCGACACCATCCGCATCGGCCTGGGCACGAACATTCAAGACAACTGCACCTTGCATGCCGACCCGGACAAACCGTTGACCATCGGTGACAACGTGTCGGTCGGTCATCAGGTCATGCTGCACGGCTGCACCATTGGCGACGGCACGCTGGTGGGCATTGGCTCGGTGATACTGAACAATGCGCGGATCGGTAAAAACTGCATCGTCGGTGCCTGTTCGCTGGTGACCGAGGGCAAAGAGTTTCCGGATGGATCGATGATCATGGGTAGCCCGGCGAAAGTCGTTCGGCAGTTAACGCCGGAGCAGATCGCCGATCTGCAAAGAATTGCAAAACACTATGTTGACAATGCCCAGCGCTTTCAAGCTGGCCTCAAGAAACTGGCCTGATTCACCTTTACAAGAATGTCTGAACTTCACAAATTTATTTTCGATGGCTTGCCAGTCCGTGGCATGTTAGTCCGACTCGATGACGCTTGGCGCGAAATTCTGAAACGACGGGAAGCGGCTGGCGGCTATCCGCCCGAGGTGCTGCAATTGCTGGGTGAGATGACCGCTGCTGCGGCGTTGATGCAGAGCAATATCAAGTTCAACGGCGCGCTGGTGCTGCAGATTTTTGGTGATGGTCCGGTCAAATTGGCTGTCGCTGAAGTCCAGCCCGACCTGAGCTTGCGCGCCACAGCCACGCTGACAGCTGCCGGGGCTGGCGGTGTGCAGCCTGGCGCCAGCCTGAGTGAGATGGTTAATTTGAACAACTTGGGCCGCTGCGCCATCACGCTGGACCCGAAAGACCGCTTGCCAGGCCAACAACCCTACCAAGGCGTGGTGCCGCTGTTTGGCGATCAGCACGAGAAGCTTGAGAAACTCAGCGAAGTGCTGGAGCACTACATGCTGCAGAGTGAGCAACTCGACACCAAGCTGGTGTTGGCGGCCAACGGTGAGGTCGCAGCCGGGCTGCTGATTCAGCGCTTGCCCGTCAAAGGGCAGGGCAACTTAGAGGGTCAGATAGATTTTTCAGCCAATGAAGACGAGATTGGTTTGAACGAACACTACAACCGGATCTCGCTACTGGCGTCTACGCTGAAGGCGGAGGAGTTGCTGACGCTGGATGCCGACACCATCTTGCACCGGCTGTTTTGGGAAGAGCAGATCACGCGTTTTGAGCCTGACGCACCAAGTTTTGCCTGCAGTTGCTCGCGTGAACGCGTCGGCAACATGCTGCGCGGACTGGGTGTGGCCGAGATCGACAGCATTCTGGCCGAGCGTGGCGATGTCAATGTCGGTTGCGAGTTTTGCGGTGCCCAGTACGACTTTGACCCGGTCGATGCAGCGCATCTGTTCACCGATCAAGGCAGCCAATTGCCACCGGCTTCAACGGTTCAATAGCAAGTCGCTCAGCAGCCGGTGCTCGCATACCGGGTCGCTGCACTTGTCGCAGGCCCAGACCCAGGGCTTGCGGGGTCTTGATGTTTCTGACGGCGGGGTCTCCACTTCGGCTGAGGGTGGAGTTAATGCTGACAGCGCTTGCCGTAGCCGCTCATCGCCTTCCCCGTGAATCACTTGAAACGGTATGCCGGCTTGTGCCAGTGAACGCCTGAGCAGAGCGTCCATGTGGCTGCGTACGTCAGCGCTTTGCGAGTGCATTGCTAGTGCAGTCGGTGCGAGATCCAAACCAAGCAACAAGGTGTGGTCAAAGCGGCGTTGCTCTCGTAACGAAGTTTGGAAGTCGGTGGATTCGAAGTCTAAATTTGAGCCGTCAAGGTGGCTCACTGCTCCCACAACACGTTGTAGCAAGCACTGCAAAGGGGCATCAGTGGTGATTTGCCAGTGTCGCTGTAAGGTGGCCGCAGAAGTCGCTGGCTCAATGGCTGCTGATACCGCTGCCAAAGCTTGCGACAGCGCCTCTGCCAAACTTTTTTTGCCTGATGCGTCAGCACCGAGCAGGGCAACGGTAAGCCGCTTGAACGCTGTCATGCCGGTCTTGGCGCTGCGTTCTGGTCGCTCGCCTTATTTGGCAATCTGAACAAAAATT
>CANFJF010000092.1 GCA_947447355.1 Comamonadaceae bacterium | reverse complement strand
GGCGCTGGATGTTAAATTCACCACTGAATTTGCGTTCCTCCAACCAACGTCCAAGTGTGTGGCGCAACAACTTACGGCGTTGGCTAAAAGCCACTTGCACCACTTCACTGAGCAAATTCACTTCCAGCACGGCGGGTTCAGCATGCGGGACCATCCGCACAACAGCGCTGTTGACGCGCGGTGGCGGATCGAAACTTTGCGGTGGCACCAACAACACATTCTCCATGGCGTAACGCCACTGCAGCATGACACTCAACCGACCGTAGTCGGATGTCGAAGGCCGAGCCACCATGCGGTCAATCACTTCCTTTTGCAGCATGAAGTGCTGATCTTCGATCACGTCAGCCACCTCCAGCAAATGAAACAAAATGGGCGTTGAGATGTTGTAGGGCAAATTGCCAACGACGCGGAGTTTACTGGCCCCCACGCTTTTTGCTTCGTGTAATGCACTGCCCCCCGAGGGGGCTGACCTTGCTTGGGGCGGCCCTGCGCTGCGGTCTGTGGCCCCCACGTTTGCGGCGGTGCGAACTGCGCCACAAATGTCTGCAGCGAGTTCACGGAAATCAACCCTCAGAACGTCAGATTCGACCACAGTGAGTTGCGGATGCGAACGCAGCTGTTTTGCCAAATCACGGTCTAATTCAATCACCGTGAGGTGCCCGAGCCGCTCAACCAAGGGCTGTGTCATCGCCGCCAAGCCAGGGCCAATCTCAACCATAGGGTCACCCGGCTTCGGGTCAATGGCCAAAATAATGTCTTCAATGATGCCGCGATCTGTCAGGAAATGCTGGCCAAATCGTTTGCGCGCAATGTGCTTCATGCGTTCTTCAATTTCTAAACTCCACATAAGCGCGGCCGCGTACATCTTGCAGCCATTGGTTATACGCTTCGTCAATTTTTCTCGCGCGCACGATATTGCGCACGGCCTCACGCTGCTCGCGCTCTGTCAGCATCGTCTCGCGCCGCTCCTGCACTTCGATCAGGTGCACGCCAAACCGCGACACCAAGGGGTCGGACACCTGACCGGGTGCGAGCTGGTTCATGGTCTGCTCGAATTCAGCCACGAACATACCGGGGGACGCCCAACCAAGATCACCACCCTCTTTGGCAGACCCGTCTTGGCTGTTCTCTCGCGCCAGTTCGGCAAAGTCGGCCTGTCCGGCCACAATACGACGTTTGAAGCCGGCCAGTTTGTCTATGGCGGCTTGCTCCGTCAACTGGGGGGTGAGCCGCAACAAGATGTGGCGCGCCCGGGTCTGCATGACACTGTTACCCACCGCCTCGCGCCTTTTCTCAATCAGCTTGATCACATGAAAGCCCGCACCGCTGCGCAGAGGCCCTGACAGGCCGCCGGCCGGGAGGTTGCGTGTAGCGTCGACAAACAGCGTTGGCAAACGCTCGGCTGGCCGCGGCCCGAGTTCACCACCACGAGCCGCTTCAGGCGAATCAGACATCTCTGCCGCCACCGTGGCAAAAGCCTCGCCGGCACGAATACGCACCAATGCGCGCTGAGCTTTGGCCTGCAGCACGGCCACTTGCTCAGTCGTGGCCGTTTCCGGCACAGCCACCAAAATTTGGGCGATGTTGAGCAACTCAGGGCTTGCCTGTGCTTGGGCGTCGCGTTCACGCAAAAACTGGTCGATGTCTTGTTCGCTCACTTTGACCCGTGCATCAACCTCGCGTTCGCGCAGCCGCGCCAGGGTCAACTCTTCGCGCAAGTCGGCCCGAAAGCGCGTGTAGTCCATGCCATCTGCGACCAGACGACTTTTTAATTCGTCGAGCGACAGCTGATTTTGTCGGGCAACTGTAGTCGCCGCCTGATCGACGGCCGCTTCATCAGGGCGCACCTCTAACTCACGTGCCAATTGAAGCTGTGCTCGTTCGATGATCAGGCGCTCCAGCACTTCGCGCGCAAGTTGGTTGCGCGGCGGCACAGTGCCTTGCCGAGACAGTTGCTGTTCGATGCGGACCAACCGGGTTTGCACTTCATTGTTGGTGATCGGCTCTGAATTAACGACCGCGACAATGAAGTCACCGGTGCGAGATTCAGTCCCGACGTCAGCAGGTATCGTTAAGCTGGGGGCCCTGCTGGCACTCGGCAGACGCAAGGTTTGCGCGCTGACCGGCAGCACTAGCGCACCGAGCAACAACGCAACGGAAAGACTGCTCAAGATGCTTAGACGCGTCAGCGAGAACCGGCCAAAGGCGAAAGGAGGAAGGTACTTAGTCATAGTTGGTAAACCGGCTCGGAGGCGTGATCTGCTCGCGCAGGAATTGGTATTTCGGAATATTGGCGCGGAGTGCCTGGAGAGGATTCTCGCCAATCCGGGCAAAGCCAACAAATTCGAGCTGAAACATGATTTGGGTATTCCCAGGCTGGGAATACCCAACGGAGATGGCGCTCTGCGTTCGCTGCAAGACAACACGACCGATCCAGCAGCAACCATCGTACTCAAAGCCCACAACGGAATTGACCAACATTTTGTCGAACATGCTGTAGTTCAAGCGACCAACGCTGTACCAACGGCCGCCTCCCTGGCCGCGTCCTGCGCCGAGATCTTCGCCCTTGTCACCCCAAAGGTCATTGATCGGCCATTGCCAGCTGATGCCACGCTGATCGCTGATACCGACCTGCTTCAAGTAAGACACGTTAATGACACGGTAGTTGCTGGGGCTGTAACGCGCGCCAAAACTGGTGCGCTCAGATTCACCAAGTTTCGGGTTGTATTGTGTGGTCGCGTCAACGGACCATTCCCGCGTCCAATTGGCCGTTGCACCCAGCAGCAAGTCGCTCAAGCGGTCCGTCACCGGGGCGGCGCCAGGGAGTGTGACAAGCTGGTCTTCAAAACGCAGGCGCTGGGCCACGCCAAAGCGCATCAGCTCAGCTCCGCTGGCCGGGTCCAGCAAGCGCGATGTCACACCCAACGTCAACAGGTTTGCATCCGAAATCCGGTCATTGCCGGCAAATGCGTTTTCGGTGAAGACCGTCGCGAAATTGAAACTGTTGTCGCCGGAGTCATAGTTGGGGAGAAAGTTTTGATTCCGGTAAGGCGTCCGGACATAAAACGCGCGCGGCTCCAGCGTCTGCGTGAAACTCCGACCAAAGTAAGATGCGTCCCGTTCGAACTGCAGCCCGGCATCCAGGCTGAACGTCGGCACGACAACATTGGCAGATGTGAGACCTCCACTTCCGGCGGTGGACAGTGGCGCATCAAACTGATAACTGGTGGCACGCA
This sequence comes from Comamonadaceae bacterium, assembly GCA_947447355.1. Lineage (GTDB taxonomy): Bacteria > Pseudomonadota > Gammaproteobacteria > Burkholderiales > Burkholderiaceae_C > Polaromonas. The sequence continues at coordinate 9,380 of CANFJF010000092.1, read as the reverse complement.
ACTGCAACTTGGGCGTGATGTAGCCGGCGGGCCAGAGAAACGGTCGGCTGATTTCAGCCCGTGTGTAGGCGCGCTCGGCATTGGGTTGGTTGGTCAGGCGGCTCAAGGCGGAAAAGCTGGTGAAGTCGCCATCGACCGACCAATCGATGCCGCTCACGCCCCCCAGCGACACATTGCTGCGGGCGTAACGCGCAGTGATTTGCGGCAGCCGATCGTAAGGGGGAATCAGCGATGCCGCTGGAGCAGGGTCTTGTAGCGTCTGCCATTTTTGCAGCCGAAAACCGGTCGTTAAAAAGCCCTTAGCCCAAGTCAGATTCAGGTCATTGTTCAGCAACCGTTGTGTCTGACCTGTGCCGCCTAAGCTGGTGCCGCCCAGAGCACTGCCGGTCAGAGTGGTCCCGCCAAAGCCAGAAAAATCACGCCAGTAGTTGTCATCGCTGACCCGATTCAGCGTCAGGCCAACGCCGACATTACCGATGCTGGAAAGACCCGTGTTGACCACGCCGTTGTGCTGATAACCCAAGGACCAACGGTCCTCGTTGCGCAGCATGTCACCAGGCAAATAACTGGCGCGTAGAACACCACGGTAGCCTGGCTCGAGATAGCGGAATTCGCCAGCCAAATTGACGCCACGCTTGCTGGCATACGTCGGCGTCAGCGTGGCGTCGCGGTTCGGCGCAATGTCGAAGTAGTAAGGCGCCGTCACCGCGAGACCACTGATCGAGTCCACTGCAAAGGTCGGCGGCATCACGCCCGACTTGCGCTTGTCGCTCAATGGAAAAGACAGCGAACCGGGCCAATGCAGAATCGGCACGTCCTTGAAACGCAGGGTGGCGCCGGTGGCAACACCAGTTTCTTTGTCAAAGTCAAAGGTGAAGCGTTCGCCGGTCATCTGCCAATCGGGCATCCAACTGTCTTCGTTACCACGTTCGCAGGTCGTGTAGGTGGCTTGATTCGCCACAAAGTGCTTATCATCAACAAAGATGATTTGCGCGGCCTGCCCATTGCCTCCGGCTAAAAAGCGGTAACTCGGTTGCGTGAACGAGCCTTCGAAGGTGTCTATCTTCAGCGCCAGCTCGGGGCCCCAGAATAGATTGCCAGCGTTACTGATACGCACATTGCCGCGCGTTTTCACCAAATCGTCTGGCTGGAAGTATTCAAGCCGGTCGGCGCGCACTGAGGTCTTACCCCGCCGCAGTTCAGCATTGCCGTCGATGGTGGTTTCAAGGCTGGTGCGGCCGGTGATCTGGTCTCCAAAGACAAAGGTCGGTACTTCATTGCCGGGACCTTCTGGCTGCTTGTCGGCCAACTTCAGCGAGCTTTTCAGCGTCGGCAGCAGCTCGCTCCCGGGGAGACTGGTCGGCAAGTTTTGGGCGTACAAAGGCGCACCGGTCATCAGGCCGAGCGCGATCAAATTGACCAAGCTGCGGACTGCATGCCCGATGGGCGCGAGAATAAGGGGAGTGTGAGATGCAGAACGCATCGTTAATATGAGATAAACCCGGTTTGTCGATTTCCGTCTGATTATCCATGACCCCTTCTACTTCAAGTGCACCCAACCCCAATGGCGATGTAACACCCGCCGAGTCAGCCATTGTCTGGAGTGATCCAGCGCGGGCGGCCGCGTTTGCCGAATGGCTCGCAACCACCAGTGTGCTCTACCAGCTGGACCCGCTCACGCTGCGCCTGGCCTCGGCCGACGCCAGCTTCAGGCGCTACTTCCGGATTGGCCAAGGCGCAGGCAGCGGCATCATCATGGACGCCCCACCGGCGCAGGAAGACTGCGCCCCATTCGTCAAAGTCGCAGAACTGATGGCCCAAGCCGGGCTGAATGCGCCGCGCGTGCTGGCCTGGGATCAGGCGCAAGGCTTCATGTTGCTGAGTGATCTCGGCTCGCAAACCATGATGGATGTCATCAAGCAGCAAGGTTCGCTGGACATCGTGCCGCAAAACGGGGAGCTCATACACCGGCTGTACATGGACGCGGTGGATGTATTGATTCAATGGCAGTTGTCTTCAAAGCCCGACGTCTTGCCAGCCTATGACGACGCTCTGTTGTCACGCGAACTGGCACTGTTTCCGGACTGGTACATAGCGCAGCACCGCGGTATCACCGTCGACACCGCCCTGCAAGAAAAACTGACTGGTTTTTTTGCGCAAATCAAAGACAGCAATCTGAATTCGTTGGGCGGCGCGCGCGTGTTTGTTCACCGCGACTTCATGCCCAGAAACTTAATGGCCCCCACGCTAGATCTAATAGCCCCCACGCTCCCCACTGCGTGTGGTTCGCTGCCCCCTCAAGGGGCTAATTTTCCTTGGGGCGGCCCTGCGGAAAATTTCATCCCAGCAAAATCGGTCGAGCATCGCCCGACGCTTGGCGTGTTGGATTTTCAGGACGCCGTCTACGGCCCAATCACTTACGACATCGCCAGCTTGATGCGCGATGCTTTTTTGAGCTGGGATGAAGAGTTCGTTATCGACATCACCATCCGTTACTGGCAAAAAGCCCGTAAGGCCGGCTTGCCGGTGGGCGATGACTTCGGCGAGTTTTACCGTGCTGTGGAGTGGATGGGCCTGCAACGGCATCTGAAAATCCTCGGCATTTTTGCGCGACTGACTTTACGCGACGGCAAGCCGCAGTACTTGACCGATACGCCGCGCTTCATCAAGTATGCCCGCAGCACCGCCTCGCGTTACCGCCAACTCGGGCCCTTGATGGTCTTGCTCGACGAGATTGAAGGCAACGAAACCCGCATCGGATACACCTTTTAATGGCCGCCCGCTTTTTTGCAGATGTTCCGATGGCGGCAGGCGCCACATTGAGCCTGCCCGACAGCACCGCGCGCCATGTGCAAGTGCTGCGCATGCAGCCCGGCCAAAGCATCACGCTGTTCAATGGTCAGGGCGGCGAGTGGGACGCCTCCATCACGCGCATGGGCCGCAGCGATGTCGACGTCTGCTTGGGCGCACACCACGCCAGCGAGCGTGAAGTCGGCCGCAGCGTGCAGCTGGCGCTGGGCATGCCGGCCAACGAGCGCATGGATTGGCTGGTCGAAAAAGCCACCGAGATCGGCGTCAACAGCCTGCAACCGCTGCACACCAGCCGCAGCGTGTTACGCCTGTCAGGCGAGCGCGCCGAGAAAAAACAAAATCACTGGCAGTCCGTCGCAGTAGCGGCCTGCGAACAATGCGGTGGCAACCGTGTGCCGACGGTGGCACCGGTGCGGGACCTCGCCGCTTGGCTGAAAACCTTGCCGCCCGCTTCGGCCGAGCAGCCGGTACTGCGCTGCCTGCTCTCGTTGGCTGACGGCACGCAGCCGCTGGCCCACGCGCTGGTCGACCTGCCTGACAACGCCGCCGTGTGCTTTTTGAGCGGCCCTGAAGGCGGGCTGAGTGCGCAAGAAGAAGCCTTGGCCATCGCCAGCGGATTTTCTCCTGTGACCTTGGGGCCAAGGGTTCTGCGGGCAGAAACTGCCGCGCTGACGGCCTTGGTACTGGCCTTGAGTCGCTGACAACACCGCCCTTGACGTCTAGTCGCGCTATCACCGTCAGATGATTTAGTCATAAGCTCATGTATAAACACTAGCTTATGAATCGCAACCTCTGGCTCCTCACGCTCTGCCAAGGGCTGTTCTTGACCAACAACGTCACCTTCATCGCCATCAATGGCTTGGTCGGTCTGAGTCTGGCGCCGCTGGGCTGGATGGCCACCTTGCCGGTGATGGGCTATGTGGTCGGTGGGGCACTGTCAACCGGTCTGGTGGCGAAAACGCAGAAACACTTTGGTCGGAAAAAATCGTTTCAGCTGGGTTTGGCCGTGGCCTTTGGCTCCGCGCTTTTGTGCGCATGGGCTGCCTATACCAGTCAGTTTTGGCTGCTGGTCGGCGCCACCTTGATCGCCGGTTATTACAACGCCAATGCGCTGCTGTACCGCTTTGCAGCGGCGGAGCTGGCGGCGCCCGGGTTCAAGGAAAAAGCGGTTTCGTTGGTGATGGCGGGTGGCTTGATCGGTGCTGTCGCCGGACCGAACCTGGCTTCATTCACACGCAACCTGAGTAACATCCCCTTTGCCGGCGCTTACCTGGCTTTGGCCGTTGTGGCACTGCTGGCAATGTTGTTACTGGCGGGCATCCGCTTTCCGCCAGTGCCGGTGCAAACAGCCCACTCAGGCGGGCGGCCACTGGGCGTGATCATGCGGCAACCGGCCTTCATCGTGGCGGCGGCGGCCGGTGCGTTAGGTTACGGCGTGATGAACCTGTTGATGGCTGCTACGCCGATTGCCATGCAGGTCTGCGGCCTGCCTTTTTCGGACACGGCGCTGGTGCTGCAATGGCACGTGATCGGCATGTTTGCACCGGGTCTGTTCACCGGCCACCTGATCCGCCGATTTGGCACCTTGCCCATCATGGGCGTCGGGCTGGCGCTGAATATTTTGTGCGTGATGGTCGCGCTGTCGGGTGTCAGCCTGCACGAGTTTTTGTTGGCTTTATTTTTGGTAGGCGTCGGCTGGAATTTTCTGTTCACCGGTGCCACCACACTGGCACTGAGCACATACCGCCCTGAAGAACAAGACAAGGCACAAGGTGCCCTGAATTTCTGCGTTTTTTCGGTGCTGGCGATAACATCCTTGGCCTCTGGCGTGCTGGTCACCACACAGGGTTGGCATTTGCTTAATCTCGGTTCGCTGTTGCCGCTGGCACTGACCGGCGCTGCATTGGTCTGGCTGGCTTGGCAACAGCGACGCCCTGCGATGTTATAAAAATGTGGCTACGTACCGCTGAACCCGTCGACTTAAACGCCCTTAAATCTTGAAAGCTTCGAGCGTCTCAGGTGCGAACAGTGCGTGTGGCTCCAAGGCGGTAGACGTGAGCCCTTGTTCCCGTGAGTAGCGCAGCAGGGTCGACAAGGTGGTCTGCGTGCGGTCTACACCATAAGGCCAAAAATCATCCCCCATCTCTGCGCAGACTTCGTCAACGTTCGAATTGAGCCAGGGCAACATAGTTTTCAAAACCACGTTTTCTTGAAGGTCCTCATAGCTGCGTCGTTGCGCCTCCAGGAATGCTTTGTAAAGTGACTGCGCAATCCAACGATTGGCCTCATACACTTCGCGGCGAATCACGATCACATGCATGATCGGGAAAATACCGGTTTGACGGAAGTAGTTGCGCTCAACCTCTCCATAGTTTGGAAACAGCCGCCGGACTTTGCCACCGCCAGTCTTGAACGTGGATGGCGTGCGAGCGGTGTACAGCGCATCTATCTCGCCGTCCAACAACATTTGTGACAATGTTTGGGTCGGACCAATGCGCTCAACTTTGATGTTGGGGGGCAACGCCAGTTTGAGCTTTTCTGCTCGCCCAGGTTGCTCAGCCCCGCCCGTGTAATAGGTCATGCTGTCAACAGGAACACCATGATGGTCAGCCAGAATGCCGCGGATCCATACTGCGGCCGTCATTTGATATTCGGGCGTTCCAACCCGCTTGCCGATCAGGTCCTTGGCTTCGTGGATGCCCGAATCAGCATTCACAAAAATACCGGAGTGCCTGAAAACGCAGGAAGGGAAAACGGGAATTGCGATGAAAGGTCGCTCGGGTTTTGTCAGCCCGATCAGGTAGGAGGACAGCGACAACTCAGCAACATCAAACTCTTTGTTGCGCAACATCCGAAAAAAAGTTTCTTCGACTGGCAGGCTCAAATAGTTCAGATCAATGCCCTCTGCTTGTACCGATCCATCCATCAAGGCACGGGTCCGATCGTAGTTCCAGCAAGCGAGCGACAGTTTGAGTTTTGACATGGGTTTACCGAAGGTGGTTTGTGGCGCAATCAGCTGAGGTAACTCAAGCCTTCATGCCGGTTTTTTCGTAAAAATACGCGAGCGCACCTTCCGCACAAATCTGGTCTTCATGAGCCGTGCCTGAGCTGATGCCAATGCCGCCAACGATCTGGCCATCGACCACGACCGGCAAGCCACCCCCAATGATGCTGAAGTGTCCGCCGTTGGTCATGTGAATGCCGAACGTTGGCTTGCCCGGCTGGCAGAGCTCGTTGTAAACGTGCGTGCCTTTTCGAGCCACCGCACCGGTAAAAGCTTTGTCAATAGCAATCGAAATACTGCTGACCTTGCCCCCATCCATGCGGTCAAATTTGATCAGATGGCCTGACTCGTCGGTCACAGCGGTGCACATGGGGATATTCATTTCGGCGGCCTTTTGGGCTGCACCGGCAATCAAAATTGCGGCTTCATCGAAAGACAGTCGTTTGATATTGAGCATAGAGTCTCCTGGTGTAGTGAGTTGGTAAATTGAAAGATAGTGAAGAGACTAGATGATGGTGAACGTGCACCCTGATGACCATCGATGACCCTGTACTTGACCTGAAAAATCCTTGATGTGCGTCTGCGCCACACTAGCCACCATCACTCCAGCTTGATGCCTGCCTCAGCAAAGATTTTGGCGTACTTGGCAAAGTCAACCGCCATCATTTTGCCGAAGTCGGCTGGATTCATGCTCCTTGGCTCAAGACCGCTTTCTATCATGCTGGCACGCACCTCAGGGGTCTTGATAATGTCGCTGGCTTCGCGGTTCAGTCGGTCAATGATCTCCTTGGGCGTACCGGCAGGCGCCACCAGTGCGAACCAGCCTGCCGTGCTAAAGCCGGGCACGGTGTCGGCAATGACTGGAATCTCTGGGTGGGCGGTCAACCGCTCGGCACTGGCCACACCGAGAATTTTCAACGTGCCGCTTTTGGTATGGCCGATGATCGATGGCATCGGGTTGAACATAAACTGCACACGGCCAGCCAACAGATCCGTCATGCCTTGCGAGCTGCCTTTGTATTGGATCTGCATGGTCTTCAGGCCGGCGGCTGAACTGAACATCAAGCCCGCCAAACCTTGTGTGGATGTTGTTCCACCGGAGGCCCAGTTCAGCTGTCCCTGATGGGCTTTGCCGTACTGTATGAACTCCTTCATATTGTTAACTGGCAGGCTGGCCGGGACCACCAAAAATAAGGGTGCATCACCCAACATGGCAACCGCAGAAAAGTCTTTGATGGTGTCGTACGGGTGATTTTTCATCATCGACTGAGTCATCAAGAAAGTGGGCGTTACCAAGCCAAGGGTGTAACCATCGGCCGGCGCTTTGGCGACTATGGACATGCCAATGGTATTGCTGCCACCGCCGCGATTATCGATCACCACCGGCTGCTTGAGGCGGTCTGCCAGCCGCTGGCCGAACAGCCGCGTGACCTGATCGGCACCACCACCTGCGGCATAAGGGACAACAATCTTGATCGGACGATTCGGGTAGCTTGCCTGCGAAAATGCAACGGCCGAGAACGTCGCCAGCGAGAAAACTGCCAAGGATCGAAAGGCATTGAAAATTGAAGTCATCTTGTAAGTCTCAGATAGTTTTGGACGTTGATTCGTCCTTCATCGCAGGCGGGATGTGCTCGTGTCTAGTGTTTGTGCACCAGATCGGTGGTCTTCAAATAGGCCTCTAGGGCCTTGAGTTCTTCGCCGCCAATCGGCGGAAACGGCGGGTACGGATCTCCAGCGGGAATACCGAGGATTTTCATCGCGGCCTTCATGGTCGGGGTAAGTCCGTTGTGCATCCAGCGTGCCGGAAACAGAGCAAACTGCAGCTGAAGTCGCGCAGCTTCCTGCATATCTCCAGCCACGAAAGCCTGAATCACCTTGTTGGCGAGCATTGCCGCTGGCGGCGGCAGAGTCACACCGGAGCCTCCCAACTGCAAAGTGATCAGCAGCATTTGCATCGTCGTGAAATACTTGGCGTGACCACTCAACTCGACCTCAGAAATGAGCCTGGAAACGCGCGACAAATCGCGTGAGCTTTCCTTGACGTACTTGATCCGCTCCAGTTGCGACAGTGCAATGGTCGCTGGGATGGAGACATTGGCGCCGGGACCTGGGTTCAGGTACAGCACCATCGGCAAATGACTTTCGCGCGTGACCGCCTCGAAGTAGGCGATAAGTTCGGCCTGGGTTGGCTCGCCACCGAACGGGCGAAGCGGAGCGAGCAACTGAACCGCTTTGGCACCATTTTTTTCGGCGTAGTGCGCCAGTTCAATGGCGATCTTGAACGAAGGGTGTGAAATCCCAACGGCCACCGGGCAGCGACCATCGACGTAATCGATCGTTCTGGCGATCAAGTTCTTGCGCTCGTCCATGGTCAGATAGTGGTATTCCTGCGCCTCGACGCCAGCAGCAATGACCATGGCAGCATTGCAATCCTCAACGACGTAATTCACGCCGGTTTGAAGGGCTTTTTCATCGACCTTCAGCTCCGCAGTGAAGGGGGTGAGCGGTGGAACAATCAGTCCAGGCAATTTCATCGTTGTCTCCTTTGATAATTTTATGTAAATCCTCGCTGCACTTAACAAGTGCGCGCGAAGCAATCGTTCATTCCGGCTTAAACCATGGACGGACGCTTGGCCAGTTCCTTGATTTGGAATCCAGCCACCGCCTTGTAGCTGTCCAGAATTTCTTGCAACTCAGCGCTTGAGATCACGTCCTCAATCTTGTTGAAGCGCTTGCCGCCAGTGCGCTCGTAGACCACGCGCAGCACGGTATCGGGTGGGTTGGCGCGGTTCATCAAAACCACTTTGCCGGTCGCTTCAACACGCACCTTGTCGTAGTCTTGCAAGGCTTCTTCAATGGTCCCCTTGCGTTTGAAGCATCCTGTCATGTAGCGCGCATCCAGAATCGACTGGCCTGCACCATTGGATCCACGTGGGTACATCGGGTGAGCCGCATCACCTAACAAGGTCACCCGACCAAAGGTCCAGGTGGGCACGGGGTCGCGGTCGACCATCGGGTAGACCATGTAGCGCTCGGTCTTTTTCAACAGTGCCGGCACATCCAGCCAATCAAAGTTCCACGTTGAGTAGGGCTCGATGAAGTCCTCAAGCTTGGCCTGGCCGTTCCAGTCGTAGCTGGTCGGCTTGGGGCGCTCAAGCGTTGCTACCCAGTTCATCAACTGGTTTCCTTCAGCGTCAATGTTGTCGCGGATCGGATAGATCATCAGTTTGCCAACTGGCATCCAGCCGGCACGAATGGTGTCGGCCCCACTGAGAAATGGTTTGTGAGACGTGACGCCGCGCCAGACAGTTAAGCCGGAGTAGACCGGGTCGCCTTCTGCCGGGTAAAACTGCTTACGAACGGCGGAATTAATACCGTCACAACCCACCAGTAAGTTGGCACGAACCTTGGGCAAGTCATTACCTTCGTTGTCCTTGAATGATGCCGTCAGACCGTCACTGTCTTGAGCCACTGACACAAACTTATGGCCAGTGACCACGCTGTCCTTGCCGAGACGCTCGAGCACCGCTTTGTACAAGAGCATTTGCAAATCACCGCGGTG
>CANFJF010000091.1 GCA_947447355.1 Comamonadaceae bacterium | reverse complement strand
TGGATGGCCGCGCTGCGCTCGTCATGACGGGCATCTGTCACTGCGAGCGGAGCGTGGCAGTCCAGGAGCCCGAATCCGCAGTCATGGATGGCCGCGCTGCGCTCGCCATGACGGGCATCTGTCACTGCGAGCGGAGCGTGGCAGTCCAGGACCCCGCATTCGCAGCCATGGATGGCCGCGCTGCGCTCGCCATGACGGGGCGGCGCAAGGGTGGCTGCGCGGCTGCGCTCGCAACGACGATGCAGTCAGCATCCATCCATGACTAGCACCGAATTCTTCGCCCTGTTGGTGCTGGCCACGGCCATGAGCTTCACGCCCGGCCCGAACACCGCCTTGTCTACCGCGATGGCGGCCAACCACGGCTTGCGCCACGCCATGCCTTTTGTTTGCGCCGTGCCCTTGGGCTGGGGCCTGCTGCTGACCTTCAGCGCGCTCGGCGTTGGCGCCTTGCTCGTCGCTCTGCCTTGGCTGGCTTGGGCCGTGAAGCTGACGGGCGTGGCTTACCTCGTGTGGCTGGCGCGGCGCTTGGCCACGACACAAGAACTCGGCCAAGCTGATGCCCAAAGGCTGCAGATCGGCTTCTGGCAAGGTGTCGCACTGCAGATGGTGAACATCAAAGCGTGGATGCTGGCGCTGGCAATTGTCAGCGGCTGGATCGCTGGCTATGACAATGCAGGCTGGCGCTTTGCGATTGTCTTGCCAGTGATGCTGAGCTTCGCCTTTGGCAGCAATCTGGCGTATGCGCTGGTTGGCTCGCTGCTGCGCGAATGGCTGGCCGGACCGGACGGCACCCGCCAACGCCTGCGCGGATTCAACCGCGTGATGGCTGCGGTGCTGGTGCTGACCGCTGGCTGGATGCTGCTACGCTAACTGCGGCAACGACTTTGCAAGCCATACAATAATTTTCTAGACCCAGCAACTAACTGCACAAAACCACAACATCAGAGATGACCATGAGAAAAACCACATCGACGCTGCTGCGCGCACTCAAACCCATCGGCGCTTTATCCCTGATGTTGCCTTTGGTGCTATTGGGCACAACGGCCATCGCCGCTGATCCTTATCCTGCCAAACCCATCTCCATCGTCGTCGCCTATGCACCGGGCGGTCAAGGCGATTCCTTTGCCCGCATCGTTGGTGAGCGACTTGGCACGGTCTACAAACAGCCGGTGTTGATCGACAACAAGCCCGGCGTGTCCGGCACCATCGGCACGCGCTTTGCAGCCAAAGCCAAAAACGACGGCTACACCTTGTTCTTGGGCCAAACCGGCGAGATCACCGTCAACCGGGTGTTGATGAAGGACATGGGTTACGACCCGATGAAAGAGCTGACGCCAGTGGTCTTGATCGGCAATGCCCCGCTGGTGATGCTGGCGCCGGCTGATGCGCCTTACAACACGATTGCAGAATTCATTCAAATGGCGCGCGCCAAACCCGGCGAATTCAGCTACGGCTCGGTGGGCGCGGGCACCCCTGGTCACCTGTCGGCCGTGGCCTTGGGTTTGGGCCTCAAAATCAACATGGTGCATGTGCCCTACAAAGGCGTCGGACCGTTGCTCTCAGACCTGATCGCCGGCCGACTGCAAGCGTTTTTCAGTAGCGCCTCGGCGGCGATGCCGCAGGTCAAAGGCGGCAAACTCAAAGCGCTGGCCGTGACCACCCCGCAACGCATGAGCTCCTTGCCGCAGGTTCCGACCATTGCTGAATCTGGCTTGCCCGGCTTCAGCTACACGCTGTGGGGCGGCTTGTTTGCGCCAGTCGGTACGCCTGCATCGGTCATCGACAGTCTCAACCATGAAGTCAACGCCATCTTGGCCAGCCCCGACATTCGGGCGCGCTTTGATGCCGACAATCTGGCCGTGCCCAAAAACTCACCTGCCGAATTTACCAACTACGTGCGCGCCGAAAGCGTGAAGTTTGAAAAGCTGGTGAAAGACGCCAACCTGAAGCTGGAACAATAAATGCAAGAACCCACTGTGACCGCCGCCAACACCTTGAACATCTGGGGCCGCATGAGCTCTATCAATGTCAAAAAAGTCGTCTGGACGGCGCAAGAACTCGGGCTGGACTTTCAGCGTACCGAGGCTGGGGGAAAGTTTGGCGTCGTGAAAACGCCTGAGTACATCCGCTTGAATCCGAACTCAACCGTGCCAGTGATTGTGGATGAAGAGTTTGTGTTGTGGGAGTCGAATGTGATCGTGCGCTACCTGTGCGCCAAGCATTCGCTGGGGCAGCTGTACCCGACCTCTTTGCGTGAGCGTTTTGTGGCCGAACAATGGATGGACTGGCAACAGACCAACCTGAACCCGGCGAGTCGCACGGGCTTTTGGCAACTGATCCGAACCGCCCCTGAGCAACGCAATGCCGATGCGATTGCAGAGTCGAACGTTGCGGTTGAATCTCTCATGGCTGTACTGGACGCCCATCTGGCCCGCCATGCTTTCATGGCCGGTGATCATTTCACGATGGCCGATATTCCGCTGGGCTGCGATGTGCACCGTTGGTTCAATCTGCCCCAGCAGCGCGAGAGCCGTCCGAATATTGAGCGCTGGTTTCAAGTGCTCAGCGGGCGGCAGGCCAGCACCGGCGTGCTCGACATGGCGCTGAGCTGAGCGCACTGCCAAAGCACGCACAGCTCGGCATGCACGCCCGTCGTTTCAAACAAGTCGACGTCTTCACTGACACGGCCTACCTCGGCAACGCACTGGCCGTGGTGCTGGATGGCGAGGGACTCAGCGACGAGGCGATGCAGCGTTTTGCGCGCTGGACCAACCTTTCTGAAACCACTTATTTGTTGCCGCCCACCGATGCAGCGGCAGACTACCGGGTGCGGATTTTCACGCCCGGCGGTGAACTGCCATTTGCCGGTCACCCGACGCTGGGTAGCTGCCACGCTTGGCTTGAAGCTGGCGGTCAAGCGCGAACAGCAGGTCAAGTGGTGCAGCAATGTGCGGTCGGTTTGGTGACGATTCAACGCGACATCCTGAGTCAGCTCGAACGCGATGCCAAGCGCCCGGAGCGACTGGCTTTTAGCGCACCAACGCTGCGCCGCAGCGAGCCCGATCCAGCGTTGCTTGACGCCGTGGCTGAGGCTTTGAGGCTTCATGCGCAACAGATCTTGGCGGCGCAACTGCTCGACAACGGTCCGTTTTTTCTTGGCCTTTTGCTCGACTCACCCGAGACCGTGCTGCAACTCACCCCTGATCACGCGGCGCTGGTCAAGCTCAACATCAAAGTCGGTGTCGCCAGTATCTACCTAGATGACAACGCACCGCCGTTGATTGGACGCATCAACCGCGAGGCGGCTGCGTTCAAACAATCCGACAAGCAGACTCCAGACGAAACGCCGCGGCTGGAAGTACGCGCCTTTTGCGCTGCCACAGGCATCAACGAAGACCCGGTCACAGGCAGCCTGAACGCCAGTTTGGCGCAGTGGCTGATCGGCGAAGGACGCTTGCCCGAGCGCTACTTGGCCTCGCAAGGCGTGTGCATCGGACGCGCCGGTCAGGTCTACATTCAGCGCGATGCCAGCGGGCAAGTCTGGGTCGGCGGACAGTCGGTCAGCTGCATCGACGGCAGCATCACCTTGTGACTGTGTGACTCAGAAAGGCGTCAGCGTGTCGAACTCGGCCAACAACGCGGCCAACGCCTGACCACTGGCCTTGAGCACGGCGCGGCCTTTGTCTGCCGTGGCGGCAGCTGCATTGCCGGCGGCACCTGAGGGGTTCAGGTCTTGCGCAGCCCAAGCCAGTTTGACACTGCTGCCGTTGCCAATGATCGGGAAATTTTTTGCACGTTCTTGGCTGCTGGAGGCGAAATTTTTAGCTTGCTGCATGTCGACACGCTCGGGGTGCAGCGCCAGCATCATCGAAGTTTCGACGTCGCCACCATGCACACCAAAGCGCGGCTCGTCGGCACCAAACATGCTTTGCACTTCGGCCGGCATCGGCAAGGCAAAGGTGTTGACCAGCGCCACCGTCATGCCGAAACGCGCCCGTAACTCACGCCCGACGATGTCCATGGTTGAGACATTTCCGCCGTGCGAATTCAGCAGCACCAGCTTTTTGACACCCGTGCGCGCAACGCATTCACCGAGGTCAACCCAAGCTTGAATCAGCGCGGCAGCACTGAGGGTCAGCGTGCCCGGAAAAGTCACATGCTCGATGCTGCGGCCCACGGTTTGCGTTGGCAAAAAAAGGACTTTGAGGTCTGCGGCCAGATACGGCAGCGAGTGCGCAATCACGCCGTTGACGAGGTCGGTGTCAACGCTCAGCGGCAGGTGCGGGCCATGTTGTTCAATCGCCGCCAGCGGCAGCACGGCGATGGTTCGGCGGATATCCAAACGCGCGAAGTCAGGGCTTTTGAGATCAGCCCAAAAACGAGGTGTAGGAGTTTTCATGCGTGTAGTCAGTTCAATAAAACGAGGTTGAAGTGTGCATTGAAATTGTGAAGCAGCCCAAGGTCTTCAAGCCGCCGCAGCCGCTTGCTGAATCTCGCTGCGCAGCTGGCCCGCCACGTGCTGGCTGACGTGTCGGCTTTGCCGCTGAGCCCGTGCCTGACCCCCCTGTGTTTGCGACGGGCTGGCAGCTTGCAACAGTTCGGCCAGACACTTGGGTTTGGCGCGCGCACCGCTGGCTTGGTAGTCAGCTAACAGCGCTTGCCGCACCGTGTCTTCAGCCATGCCGCGTGGTCCGGTCAAATGCTCGAACAACAAATCAACCAGTTTTTCCAAGGCAAATTCGTGGGTCTTGCCGGTGCTCTGCCAGAGCCAGTCGCTGAAGCTCAAGAACGCTGAAAACGCCGACATCGGCGAGCCCTCGACACCGTCCAGCAACAGCGCACGTGCCCGCAAAAATCGGCCTGAATTAGCGATCATGTCCCAGTAGCGCGCAAAGCGCTGAATGCGCTGCAGCGTGGCAAAGTCAATCGTCGAGTTTTGCAAAATCGTATAGGGCGTCTGTGGGTCGTAGACCATCGCAAAATCTGCCGTGTGGCGGGCAATCGGCGTGCCGCGCAAGCGCTTCAATATGCCGAACTGAATCTCATGCGGGGCTAGGGCATAGAGCCGGTCAAAGCCAGCGGCAAAGCTCTCCAGCGTTTCCCCGGGCAGGCCAAAAATTAAATCAGCGTGAACGTGCGCCTGACTTTGGTTGACCAGCCAGCGCAGGTTGTCAGCTGTCTTCAGGTTGTCTTGCTTTCGCGAGATACGCTGTTGCACTTCAGGGTTGAAGCTCTGAATACCGACTTCAAATTGCAGCGAACCGGCGGGGAATTGAACGATCAATTCTTTCAAACGATCCGGCAAGCTGTCGGGCACGACTTCAAAGTGCACAAACAAATTCGGCACCTCATTGGCCATCTGCAATCGGTCTAAAAAGAACTGCAAGATGCGCACTGAATGCTCGACCTTCAGGTTAAAGGTGCGGTCCACAAACTTAAAATTACGAGCGCCCCTTTGGTACAAGGCGTTCATCTCGGCCATGAAGGCGTCAAGGTCAAAAGCCCAGGCCGTCTTGTCGAGCGCGCTTAAGCAAAACTCACACTTAAAGGGGCAGCCGCGGGACGCCTCCACATACAACAAGCGCTTGGCAATGTCCGCATCGGTGTACTCGTCGTATGGAAAAGCCAGATCATCCAACGGCGGCTGCTCCCCGGCAATAACCTTCATCAGCGGCTGCGGACCGTCCAGCAGCGCACGGCAAATCTTCGGGAAACTCACGTCGCCCCAGCCGGTGATGACATGGTCAGCCAAGCGGCAAATTTCTTGTGCCTCAACTTCATGGCTGACCTCAGGGCCACCCAACACCACCTTGATGTCTGGCCGCAAAGCTTTGAGCAGCCGCAGCACCTGCGTGGTCTCGACCACGTTCCAGATGTAGATGCCCAGCCCAATCACCTGCGGGTTCAGCGCCAGCAGTTCCTCCACAATTTGTGTCGGCCGCTGCTGAATCACGAACTCCCGCAGTTGCGTCACCGCACGCAAACCGCCGCCGCCATGCCGGTCCATGTTGGCCAACAAGCAACGCAGTCCGAGCGACGCATGGATGTACTTGGCATTGAGCGTAGCCAGCACGACGCGCGGCGGCTCAGAGGTGGTGGCGGGCAAAGGCGCGGCGGAACTGATCATTCACTGATTATCGAAGCAATGCCCGCGTGGTGTTTCAGGAATAGGCAATGGGCCCCGGATGAATCTTCGAGGCGCTCCTAAAATAAGGTGATGTATTTACCCACCCTGTCGCATGTCCCCTGCCCGGTTTTTTACCGCGGCGCTGGCCTGCCACGGGGTTATTTCTGTTCCGTCACCCCGCCGTGACTTGAACTGGACGGTGTTGGGCAGCTGGCCCACATTGATTTCTTACGACTCACGCTGCGTCCTAGATGCGCGTCTGTGCGACTCCTTTTTTGTTTAAATTTTCCGACGGCCATCAACCCGATGGTCGCGCACATCTCATGTCTTTCAATACCCTGCGCGAGGACTGGCTCTCCAATGTCCGAAACGATTTGCTGGCCGGCATGGTGGTTGCGCTAGCGCTCATCCCCGAAGCCATTGCGTTTTCCATCATCGCCGGTGTCGACCCGGAGGTCGGCCTCTACGCCTCGTTTTCAATCGCCACGCTGATCTCCATTTTTGGCGGTCGGCCGGGCATGATCTCGGCCGCCACCGGCGCCATGGCGCTGGTGATGGTGACGCTGGTCAAAAGCCATGGGCTGGGGTATTTGCTGGCCGCCACGGTGCTCACGGGCGTGCTGCAAGTCATCGCCGGCTGGGTCAAGCTGGGCGTCTTGATGCGTTTTGTCTCCCGCTCTGTGGTGACCGGGTTCGTCAACGCTTTGGCGATTTTGATCTTCTTGGCGCAAATGCCGGAACTCACCCATGTGGGCTGGCAGGTTTACGCCATGACCGCCGCCGGGCTGGGTATCATTTACGGCTTGCCGTACATCACCAAGGCGGTGCCGTCACCGCTGGTGACCATCGTCGTACTGACAGGCGTCTCGATGTTGCTGCACCTGGACATTCGCACCGTCGGCGACATGGGCGAGCTCCCCGACAGCCTGCCTATGTTTTTGATCCCGAACGTGCCGCTGACCTTTGACACGTTGGCCATCATCTTCCCGTACTCACTCACATTGATGGTGGTCGGCTTACTAGAGTCACTGATGACTGCCACCATCGTCGACGACATGACCGACACCAAGAGTGACAAACACCGCGAATGCGTCGGCCAAGGGGTGGCCAACATCGCGACTGGTTTCATCGGCGGAATGGCCGGTTGCGCCATGATCGGTCAGTCGGTCATCAACGTGAAGTCAGGTGGCCGCGGCCGATTGTCCACTCTGGCCGCTGGCGTGGTGCTGCTGATCTTTGTCGTGTTCTTGGGTGCATGGGTCCAACAAATTCCGATGGCGGCGCTGGTCGCCGTCATGATCATGGTGTCGATTGGCACCTTCAACTGGAACTCGATCCGCAGCTTGCGCGACCACCCAACCAGCTCCAGCGTGGTGATGCTCGCCACCGTGATCGTCACGGTCGCGAGCCACGATTTGTCCAAGGGCGTTTTGACTGGCGTGCTGTTGTCGGGCTTTTTCTTTGCGCACAAGGTCGGCCAAATTCTCAAGGTGCATTCGACCTTAGACGCCAATGGTCAGAGCCGAACTTACGACGTCAGGGGTCAGGTTTTCTTTGCCTCAGCAGACCGTTTCGCCCAAGCCTTTGAGTTCAAGGAGTCGATTGACAAGGTTCGCATCGACCTCACCCATGCCCACTTCTGGGACATCACGTCCATCAGTGCGTTGGACAAAGTGGTGTTCAGGTTCCGCCGCGAAGGCGTCGCTGTGGAAGTGATCGGTTTGAATGCCGCCAGCGCCACGCTGGTGGGTAAGTTTGCCCTGCACGACAAAGACAACGCCCGCGACGTGCTGGGACACCGACACAGCACGACCGACCCGGAGCCAGCCCCGGGCCGGTCAAACATCAGAACAGCAAATTCGGTAAGAACATCGTGACAGCAGGCACGTAGGTGATGAGGATCAAGAAGGCGACCAAGACCATCGTCCATGGCATAGCGGCACGCGCCACCGCCATGATGGACATTTTGGTGATACCCGCTGTGACAAAGAGGTTCAAACCAATCGGCGGCGTCACCATCCCGATCTCCAAGTTCACCACCATGATGATGCCCAGATGAACAGGGTCAATGCCCAACTGCGTTGCAATAGGGAACAAGATCGGTGCCATGATCAAGATGATGCCCGTCGGCTCCATGAACATGCCGGCAATCAACAGCAAGATGTTGACGACGATCAAAAATTGCCATGCAGGCATACCCCAAGCGATGATGGTTTCAGCGATCTGCTGCGGAATGCGTTCAGTGGTCAACACATGCGCAAACAGCAGCGCATTCGCCACAATGAACATCAGCATCACCGTGACCTTGCCGGCGTCCAGAATCACCTTTGGCACCTGTGCCATTTTGATGTCGCGGTAGACAAATACAGCAATGATGAAGGCGTAGACGGCCGCCACAGCCGCCGCCTCAGTCGGCGTGAAAACGCCGCCATAAATACCACCCAGAATAATGACGATCAGCAACAAGCCCCACAGGGAGTCACGGCCCGTTTTCAGGACTTCACGCATCGACGCGCGCGGTTCCCGGGGGATGTCGAGAATGCGCGCACGCACGTAAATCGCCACGATCAGCATCAACCCAAGCACTAGGCCGGGAATCACGCCGGCCATGAACAACTGGCCGACCGATGTCTCGGTGGCTGCGCCGTAAACCACCAATACGATAGAGGGTGGAATTAAAATGCCTAGCGTTCCCGCATTGCAAATGACACCCGCCGCAAACTCCTTCGAATAACCGGCCTTGACCATGCCGGCGATGACGATAGCACCGACCGCCACCACCGTGGCTGGCGATGAACCCGACACCGCCGCAAACAACATACAGGCCAGCACTGACGCCATGGCCAGACCACCGCGCAGATGTCCGATGCAGGCATTGGCAAAGCTGATCATGCGCCGGGCGACACCGCCGGTGGTCATGAAAGCACCGCCCAAAATGAAGAACGGAATGGCCAACAGCGTGTAGTGTTCCGACGATTCAAACAGCTTGAGCGTGAGCGACGCCAGCGAGTCCTGCGCGAACATCAGGATGGTCAAGATGGAAGACAGGCCCAGCGCGACAGCGACCGGCATGCCGACCGCCATGAAGATAAATAGCAGGACAAAAAGTGCAGCGATGGTCATTTTTTCACCTCGTCAAATGAAGCATCTTCTTGGAGCCTGAGGGCGTCTTCTGCCTCGTCACCCAGCAATTGACCGTCTTGGCCACTGAGCAACCGCCACAGCACCTGCGCAAAGCGAAAAGCGAGCAGCAAAAAACCAAGTGGCAAGATCACGCGCGGAATCCAGCTCGCAATCGGAATGTCTTGCATCAAGATGCCAACGCTGTAGATTTTGTAAACATATTGATAGCCACCGAAGGCCACTAGCAGGGCGTAAACGATGCACAGCGCGGCGGCGGCAGTCGCCACTTGACGTGCAGCGCGCTCACCCAGTGACTTGACCAAGGCGTCCACACCAATGTGGGCGCCGACACGCACGCCATAAGACATGCCGACAAAAATCAGCCAGGCGAACATGACGCCCGTGGCTTCCATGACCCAGACAAAGCTGTCATTGAAGACGTACCGCGCCACCACCTGCACGAAGGTGAGTAGCGTCATCGCTGCCATGAGGACGACGATCAAGCCTTCCTCGAAATATTTAAGCCAACGCATATATGACTAAAGGGCCCTCATGACGGGCCCTTTCCTTTGGTTTGGTTCGGTTAAGTTCTGTTTAGTTTTACTTGTTTGACTTCAATGCAGCGTCGATCAGATCCCGACCAATGTCACCCTCGAATTTTTTCCACACGGGCTCCATCGTCTTGCGCCATGCCGCCACATCTTCTTTGGACAAGGTTTGGATCTTGGCCTTGCCGGTGTCGGCGATTTTCTTGCGGTCGGTCTGGTTGATGTCGGCGGCCAATTTGTTGGCGTGCGCCGTGGCTTCAGCCATAGCTTCCGTCAAACCCTTCCGAATGTCTGCTGGCAAGCCATTCCACCATTTGGCATTGGTCACCAGCATGTAATCGATCACGCCGTGATTGGTCTCAGCGACGGTCTTCTGCACTTCATGGAATTTTTGCGAATAGATGTTAGACCAGGTGTTTTCTTGGCCGTCGACCACGCCCGTTTGCAGGGCCTGATAAACCTCTGAGAAAGCCATCTTTTGTGGACTTGCCCCGAGTGCGCGGAACTGCGCTTCGAGCACATCAGAGGCTTGAATCCGGAACTTCAGACCCTTGACGTCTTCTGGGCGCGTCAGCTTGTCTTTATTAGTGGACATTTGCTTCATGCCGTTGTGCCAGTAGCCCAACCCCAGCAAACCGCGGTTGGTCATGGACTTGAGCAGTGCCTGACCCTGCGGGCCAGACTGGAAGCGGTCCACCGCCTCGATGTTGTCGAACAGAAATGGCAGGTCATAGACCTGGATCTTCTTGGTGTAGCGGTCAAACTTGGACAGTGATGGTGCGATGAACTGCACATCGCCCAGCAGCAAAGCTTCCAGCTCTTTGGCGTCACCAAAGAGCTGCGAGCTTGGGAAGACTTGCACTTGAACGCGGCCCGGGAATTTCTTCTCGGCGAGTTCCTTGAACTTCATGGCGCCTTGGCCTTTGGGTGTTTGCTCTGCCACCACATGGCTGAACTTGATCACGATCGGAGCTTGAGCCGATGCCGCGAAAGGCAGGGCCATAGCGCCCGCGGCGACGGCTGTCACCAGCAAAGTACGGCGCAAACGATTGAGTGATTTCATGGAATCTCCTAGTTAAAAGTGCCAAAATGTATTTAATTAATTCAATAGAATTATTTTTACCCATATTGCCACCTAATTTTTCAATTATCAGTAGGACATATCCTATTTTTACAAAATAAAAGAATACTAAGTAATCATCTATCACTTCGTTCTTCGGGGTTCGCATTCCCAGCAGTCCATGCGCCGCCCGTATCATCCACAGCATGACCACGCCAATACACGTCCAAGACACCCTTGACAGAGGATGGAACGGAACTTTTCTCCAGCGCATGGGCTCACAACAACCCATGCGCGCCCTCTCCCCCCTGAATTCACTTGTCAAGCTGTTGCTGGTCGCAAGCATCGCTTTTGCCGCTGCACCGATTGCAGCGCAGTCCACACCAGCGCTGTTCAGTACCAGCGGAAGCAGCGTTAAAGGCTCTGCCGTTGTCAGCACTGGCGAGGTAAGGGCCGAATTGATGGCTTATGCACCGCAAGGCATCACGGCGGGTCAACCGGTCTGGATCGGCCTGCAGATCAAGCATCAGCCTGAATGGCACACCTATTGGAAGAACTCCGGTGACTCCGGTTTGCCGACTGAACTGACATGGAAACTCCCCGCCGGCATCACGGCGGGCGAGATCGCCTGGCCAACACCCAAGAAAATCCCCATCGGCAATTTAGCCAACTACGGCTACGAGAACACCGTCTTGCTGCCTGTGCCGCTGACCGTCGCACCGGGCTTCAGCGCCAACCAATTAACACTCCAACTCAGCGCGACATGGCTGGTCTGCAAGCGCGAATGCATCCCCCAGGAAGGTGAGTTCACGCTGACCTTGCCGGCGCGCAGTTCCAGCGCCACCAATGGCCGGCTCTTTGAAGCGGCATGGGCCGCCAGCCCGCGCGCCTTGGCGGCTGGTAGCGGACAAATCAACGTTGAGACCAAAGCCATTAGCGTCTCTGTGGCCGGTTTGCCGGCTGCGTGGCGCGGCCAATCGCTGGATTTTTACCCTGAGACCGGCGGCGTCACTGAGCCTGCCGGAACGATTGCGCAAACTTGGAAAGACGGCTTGTGGACAGCACAAGTACCGCTGTCGGCGCATCGCAGCGACAGCCCACAACGCATGCCGGTGGTGCTGGCCTTGGCCGATGACAAAGGAGCAGCCAACCAAGCTTGGCGCATCGAGCTGCCGGTCAAAGGCGAATGGCCTAGTCTCGCCGCCCCCATCGCCGTGCCCGCTGCACTCGAAGCCGCCCTCAAAGCCAATGCAGCTGCGGCCATGGTGCCCACAGCACC
Source organism: Comamonadaceae bacterium (assembly GCA_947447355.1). Taxonomy (GTDB): domain Bacteria; phylum Pseudomonadota; class Gammaproteobacteria; order Burkholderiales; family Burkholderiaceae_C; genus Polaromonas. The sequence goes on along the minus strand of CANFJF010000091.1, from coordinate 754 downwards.
CACATCAGCCCCGACCTTGACTTGGATGGCCGCATTGTTGGGCGCTTTGCTCGGCGGCTTGATCCTGAACCTCATGCCCTGCGTGTTTCCGGTGCTGGCCATCAAGATGGTCGGCTTCATGCAGGTCAAAGACCAGGCCAGTCGCACGGCCAGCGGGGTGGCTTACACGGCCGGTGTGGTGCTGTCGTTTCTGGCGCTGGGCGGTTTGCTATTGGGCCTGCGTGCAGCGGGCGAACAACTTGGCTGGGGCTTTCAGTTGCAAAGTCCGGCGGTGGTTGCCGGCTTGGCGGCCTTGTTCACCTTGCTCGGCCTGAACCTGGCCGGACTGTTTGAGTTTGGTCAATTGCTGCCCAGCCGCTTGGCCAGCCTGCAATCCAAAAACACCACCGTCAATTCATTTTTGTCGGGCGTGCTGGCCACCGCCGTCGCGTCGCCCTGCACAGCACCGTTCATGGGGGCCTCGCTGGGCTTGGCTGTCGGCTTACCGGCGGTTCAAGCCCTGGCCATCTTTGGTGCGATTGGCGTGGGCATGGCGCTGCCTTATTTGTTGGCCAGTATGGTGCCGGCAGTGGCTCGGGTCATGCCAAGACCCGGCCAGTGGATGGTCACCTTCAAGACCTTCATGGCTTTTCCGATGTTTGCCACTGTGGCTTGGCTGGTGTGGATTCTGGGGCAGCAAAGCGGCATCAACGGCGCCGGCACCTTGCTCGGCCTGCTGGTCTTGATGGCGCTGGTGGTCTGGACCTTCACGCTG
>CANFJF010000090.1 GCA_947447355.1 Comamonadaceae bacterium | reverse complement strand
CGGGGGCAGAGCTGATACTCGCTTACGCACTTGGCGTGCAGGTGAACGGTAAACTTGGACGGCTGGTGAACCCGCTTCAATATGCCCATGGCTGGCATGCAACCGCAACCATCGGCGTCATTGGTTCTACTGCTGCTGTTTCAAAATTGTTGCGTTTAACACCACAGCAAACCGCAATGGCCTTAGGCATAGCAGCTTCAGAGGCCTGCGGAATTCGGAGGAATTTCGGCACGATGACTAAGCCTTTTCATGCGGGTAACGCCGCGCGCGGCGCCGTTCTCGCGGCTGAATTGGCACGCGAAGGCTTCACCTCGGATCTCACCGCTTTTGAAGGTGCGTTTGGATGGGCTCAAACACTCAACGCTCGCTCCATACCTTCATCAGAAGAACTTGAAGTTCAGTTGAATGCATCTTGGGAGCTTGACGAACCTGGCATCGTATTGAAACGTTACCCTGCATGCGGTGCAACGCATTGCGGTCTAGACGCCATACTCGCAATCAAAAAAGAACATCAAATTGATTTTTCCGAAATCGATAAGATTATTTGCGATGCAAGTCCATTTGCAAAGACTGTCCTGCTTTATCCGAAGCCCAAAACTGGGCTTGAAGGGAAATTCAGCATGGAGTTCAGCCTAGCAGTCGCTGCGATCGAGGGGCAAGCTGGCTTGTCGCAATACACTGACCAATGGGTAAAAGATCCTCGGGTTCTTGCCCTGTTAGATCGCATCGTATTTCAATCACGGGCAGACCTTGAACCCGATATCTCAGCTGACGCAGTTCCTGCTGAAGTTGCAGTGCATGCACGTGGAAAAGTTTTCCGTAGCAAGATCACCGTACCTTCTGGCGATCCCCGAAACCCAATGAACAAAATGGAGCGTCACGAAAAATTCCAAGGTTGTCTTCTGGGTATTTATTCCCCTGCAGAAGCTACGAAAATTTTTGATCGTTTGGAAGATCTAGAGGATTACTCATTGCGAGAGATATCGGCTCAAATATCGCATTCTTAATCACTACGACGAATCCAAAAATGAAATGCAAAGTGCAACGCTATGGTGATTGATGAGTTCAAAGCGAAGGGATATGAGACGAAGGAACTTCGCGACCGGCGGCTTCTACTGACTTGCGGAACTCTCGAACCAAGGCTCCATGCTCTTCTTCTTTACGACATGCAAAAGCGATTCCCATCTCGGTAGTCGGCATCCCCACCAAGTCCATAAAAACCACATCCCGTGGAACTAAATCTTTCCAAGGGTTGGGGACGAGGGCTACGCCAAGACCACTCTCAACCAACGCAAGAATCGTTTGTGCGTGAGAGGCTTCCTGAACAATGTGAGGGGTAAATCCAGCTTGCTGGCATGCCAGCATCATCGACATGTACGCAGCGGATCCGTCTTTAGGCGATGGAAGTATGAACTGCTCATCTCGCAAGTCGATTAGTCGTAGTTGATCCTTGGATGCCATTGGATGATTTTTTGGCAGCGCAGCAATATAGTGGTTCCGTTCAATCAACGTCGTGATGACTGATGGATAAGTTGGCGTGGGAGACCTCACCAGACCGACGTCAAGGACCCCGTCACGCAAGCCGATCATGATCGAGTCTGTGCTGGCTTCGAGCAAGTGAAGATTAACTTTTGGATGGCTAGTTCGAAAGTGAATGATGCTTCTTGGCAGAAGCCGAAGCGTTGATGACGCGACGAAATTTATTCGCAGGCTTCCAACTTGCCCGCCCGCCGCAAGCTGCGCTGCGTGACGGAACTGTTCCGCATGAAAGATGCTGCGTCGTGCATGTTCCAGCACACTTTTCCCTACTGATGTCAACTCTACTCCTTTGGTAGAGCGTTGAAACAATCGTTCGCCGATGTCCTCCTCTAGGTTGCGGATAGACACCGAAAGCGGTGGCTGCGCCATATTTAATTTGATGGCGGCATTGCGAAAATTGAGAGTCTCTGCAAGCACCACAAACTGATTTAACTGCTTTAGATTCATTGGTTCACGATTGAAAAATAGTATCAGTAACGAGTAAAAAAATATTAGCCAGTCGTTGCGTGGAGACCTACTATCGGCTTTTACCAATCCTACATCCAGCATGAAGCCCCGTCCATCGAGGTCATTTTTAATGGATGTTCGTCACTCAATGGTCTCCGAAAAAATCAAACGTTCCGTCGATGCAGTCCCACCGTTGGCTGGAATTCGTATCTTAGACATGACTACGGTCATGCTTGGCCCTTACGCCACACAAATGCTCGGCGACTATGGTGCGGACGTCGTCAAAATTGAATCGCCCGGAGGTGATTCAACCCGCACCACTGGCCCGTCAATTGAGGCCGGAATGGCTGCAACTTTTATCGGCGCGAACCGCAGCAAGCGCAGCATTGTTCTTGACCTCAAACAAGCTGCAGCACGCGCAGCGCTTTTAGTTCTCATTGACACTGCCGATGTGTTGATCTACAGCATGCGGCCGCAGAAAATGGCTGCTTTGGGCTTGGCTCCTGACACGCTACGACAGCGTAATCCGAAGCTTGTTGTCGTTGCCGTGCACGGATTTGCAGAAGGCGGCCCTTATGCGGGGCAGCCCGCATATGACGACATTATTCAAGGCCTTTGTGGGTTGGCTTCGCTTAGTGAACTTCAGGGGGGCGAGCCTGCCTACCTGCCCACCGTGATTGCAGACAAAGCCTGCGCGCTGTTTGCAACTCAAGCGCTGCTTATAGCCTTGGTTGCGCGAAGCAGGGATGGTCATGGTTCCTACGTTGAAATGCCAATGCTTGAATCTATGGTGAGCTTCACGCTAGTTGAACACTTTTATGGCGCTCACTTTCGACCACCCTTGAGCGAGCCAGGATACGGGCGGCTTGTGACTAAGTGGCGACGTCCCTATAAAACAACCGATGGGTACGTTTGTGTCGTCCCGTACTCAGACCGTCATTGGAAAAGATTTTTTCAGGAGGTGGATCGAATCGACCTCCTGAACGACCCGCGGTTTGAAGGGATGGCGGCGCGTACTAAGCACATTGACGCTTTGTATAACGAGTTGGCTAAATGCCTCGCCTTACGGTCGACAGCCGATTGGCTAGAGGCCTGCGAGCGCCTGGACATTCCTGCGGCCCCGATGAGTCGTTTAGCCGATTTAGAAAAAGACCCTCATCTTGCTCGGACCGGTTTTTTTACGACCATCGAGGATCCTTCGATGGGTGATCTGGTCATGCCTGCCCCACCACTTCGTTTCAATGGTGAAAAGTCAGCCTACACCTTGCCGCCGCGTCTGGGGCAACACACATTTGAAGTGTTGACACAAGCAGGTTTGACGGATTTTGAAATAAATAAATTGCTTGAATCCGGAGCTGCTGTTCAAAAAAATAAATGCAAGGAGACTCAATGAAAATCATCACACGCCGAAGCGCTATCGCCCTGTCGCTTTTATCGCTATCCACCTTGACACGTGCACAATCCGACTGGCCCAGCAAGCCAATCAGTTTGGTAGTCGGCTTTGCACCTGGGGGACCCAATGACATTGTTGCTCGTGCATTAGCGTTCCGATTGTCGGAGCGGCTCAAGAGCCAGGTTATTGTAGAAAATCGTCCCGGCGCCAATGGAAATATAGCTGCATCGATCGTAGCCCGCGCTAAACCCGATGGCTACACATTTTTATACAACAGCTCTTCGTTAGCTTTGAGTTCAGTCCTTTATCGGAAATCGCTGATTGACCCATTGCGTGACCTCGCAGCTGTGAACGGTACGGCAACATTGCCTTTAGTTTGTGTCGTTGCAGAATCATTTCCTGCTAACAACTTCCGCGAATGGGAAGCTCTGCTTCGTGCCAATCCTGAGAAGTTCAACTATGGCAGTCCCGGTATAGGTAACCTAGCTCACATCGCTGCCGCAATGGTCCTCAAGGCTAACGGGCTAAGCGCCACACACGCCCCTTACAAAGGTAGCAGTGATGCGCTGCAAGGTCTTCTATCGGGCGGCACCCACTTCCAGTTTGACTCAGTTAATTCGCCACTACCGCTAATTAAATCCGGCAAACTAAAAGCGCTTTTTGTAACGTCCAGTGAGCGTTCACCGGTTCTTCCTGATGTACCTACGCTGGCGCAAAGCGGCTCACCCAATGTGGAAGCGTCTGGCTGGCAAGGCGTCATGGTGGCGGCTAAGACACCAGCTTCTATCGTGCATCGTATGGCAGCAGAGATCGCAAAGGTCATGAGTAGCTCCGAGATGACTGCGACCCTTGCGGCACAAGGCGGATATGTGATTTCGACTACGCCTGAACGTTATGCCGCATTCCTTGCCGGCGAAATCGACCGTTTCAAAAAGACGGTTGATGATTTGAATATCCAACTTGACTGAAAGAAATTCCTATGAATTTTTCGTTTACTCCAGAACAAGAAGCAATTAGAGAGGCGGTCAGCCGTGTGTGTGCCGATTTCGACGCCAATTACTGGCTTGAAAAGGACCGTCACGGAGGTTTTCCACTTGATTTTCATCAAGCTATTGCGGATGCCGGCTGGCTAGGCGTTTGCATGCCAGAGGAATATGGCGGTGCGGGTTTGGGCATCATGGAGGCAGCCATCGTGGTTCAGGCCATTAGCGAGTCGGGTGCCGGTATGAGTGGCGTTTCTGCTGTGCACATGAATATTTTTGGTCTCAATCCGGTTGTTATGTATGGTACTGAAGAGCAAAAGCAGCGCATCCTGCCCCCCTTAATTTCGGGCAAGGAAAAAGCCTGCTTCGCCGTCACAGAACCAAACACTGGCCTTAACACCACCCAGCTAAAGACGTTTGCTCGCCGTGAAGGAGACAAATACATTGTGAATGGTCGAAAAGTTTGGATCAGTACGGCGCAAGTTACGGAAAAGATGCTTCTTCTGGCGCGTACAACACCGCTAGAAGATTGCAAAAAACCAACTGACGGCCTTAGCCTGTTTTACACAAACCTAGACCATCGCTTTGTCGACGTTAAAGAGATCGAAAAACTTGGGCGAAAGTGTGTCGATTCAAATGAGCTTTTTATCGACAATCTGCCCGTACCTGCAGAAGACCTGATTGGAAAAGAGGGTGAGGGTTTTCGAAATATTCTGCATGGCATGAATCCAGAGCGTGCGTTAGCCGCAGCGGCTGGCATTGGCCTGGGTCGCGTTGCGCTTAAGCGTGCGACTCAGTACGCCAAGGAGCGAATCGTGTTTGACCGACCGATTGGTAAAAATCAAGGCGTGCAGCATCCGCTCGCAAAGTGCTGGATGGAACTTGAGGCCGCCAACTTAATGGTGATGAACGCGGCGTGGAAGTATGACCAGGGCTTAGCCTGCGGAGCGGAGGCAAATGCCGCTAAATACTTGGCAGGTGAGGCTGGATTCAGGGCCTGCGAAACTGCAGTTCTCATGCATGGAGGCTTTGGCTATGCCAAGGAATACCATGTTGAGCGCTATTTTAGAGAGTCCATGCTGCTTCGTATTGCACCTATTAGCATCCAGCTGATCATGAGCTACATCGCCGAGAAGGTGCTGGGTCTGCCTAAGTCTTACTAATGCGCACCGTCGCAACAGGAATATTTCATGAGTGATCTTGGTCGACTGAGCTGCGCACTTTTTTACGAAGATTGTGCGGTCGGAACTTCATGGCGCAGTGCTGGGCGAACCATTCTGGAGTCCGACCTGAACGCTTTTATCAGTTTTTCTTGGTTTCACGAAGACCTCTTCACTAATTTGGAGGACCGCTCCAGTAATGCGATTGCTGGTCGGCCAGTGCCTTTGGCGATGGTGTTTGCAATGGCCGAGGGATTGATTCTTCCATCGATTGAGGGTACTGGCCTAGCCTTCCTGAACCTCGAACTGGACGCCAAGAAGCCCATATCTGTGGGCGACACAATTTACGTGCACTGTGAGGTTATCGAAGCCCGTTTGACCTCGAAGAACGATCGCGGTTTGGTGCGTACGCAGAACTCCGTTAAGAACGCCGCTGGAGAAACTCTACTGGTTTATCGGCCCTTGAGACTGATGAAACTGCGGCGCAGCCAAGCAGCGTAACGTCATACGACTCCCCAAGCTTATTGCCACGATCACTGAAGGCAGTGTGCGTTACCAAGTGCCGTTTTCGCTTATGTCGCAAGTGTCTTGCCGCAGCGTTCAACGTGCCGTCCTGATGACTACAACTCAGAAGAAATTGTGACTAAAACTGTCTACCTGCAGCGCCATGGTGCCATCGCCGTGCTGCTCATCGCTAACCCCCCTGTCAATGCATTATCTGCCGAGGTCATTGCCGGCTTGGCTGCCGCTTTAGATGCATTTGAGGCCGATCGTTCATACGCCGCGTTTCTGGTGCATTGCGAGGGTCGTACCTTTGTTGCGGGTGGCGACATCACCACTTTTGACGATCCCAAGTTTTCAACGTCTCTATACAACCGCACGCTTGCTCGTTTAGAGGCTCTCGATCGACCAGTTGCCGCTGTCCTTCACGGTTCGGTGTTGGGTGGTGGTATGGAGTTGGCGTTGTCCTGTCATTACCGTGTAGCAACACCACGCACGCAATTCGGCATGCCCGAGGTAAAGCTCGGCATCTTGCCCGGCTCACTCGGCACACAGCGCCTACCGCGCCTTATCGGTGTTGCACTGGCGCTCGATCTGATTGCCAGCGGTCGCATGATTGACAGCGGTGCGGCGCTAAAGGCCGGCATCGTTGACGAGGTGACTGAAGGCGTACCGCTCGACGTCGGTCTAGACTTTGCAAAGGTGCTCATTGCAGGTTTGGCAGAACCAAGACGCATCAGTGCGCAAAAGGTCTCGCCCGATAGCGTCCCCGCCGATTTCTTCACCCAGGCGCTTGATGACGCTGCACGGCGCAAGGCGTTCTACCCTTCAGCCCGCAACATCGTCTTGGCAGTGCAGGCCTCGATGCTGCCGTTCGCTGAAGGCGAAGCGATTGAGGCCCGGCTCTTCGAAGAACTGCGTGTGTCCCCTGAATCAAAGGCGATGCGTCACCTGTTTTTTGCCGAACGTCAGGCGGCCAAGATTCCGGGTTTGAAAAAGGACGTGTTGCTTCGCACCATCGCGTCTGTTGGCATCGTCGGGGCCGGCACCATGGGCGGCGGTATCGCTATGAACTTCGCTAACGCAGGGATTCCAACCGTGCTGATCGAGACTTCCCAAGCTGCTTTAGACAGAGGGCTTGGACTTGTGCGTTCCAACTATGAAGCAAGTGCTGCCAAAGGGCGGCTCACTAGTGCAGAGGTTGAGCAACGCATGGCGCTGCTGCGGGGTTCGCTAGATGACACAGCGCTGGCCGATTGCGACCTCGTGATCGAGGCCGTGTTCGAGAACATGGATCTGAAGAGGCAGGTTTGTGCACGGCTCGGCAAGGTCTGCAAACCCGGTGCGATCATCGCCACCAACACCTCGACGCTCGATGTCGACGTGCTAGCAGAGGCTACTGGACGGCCAGCCGATGTCGTCGGCATGCACTTCTTCAGCCCTGCCAACGTGATGCGCTTGCTTGAGGTCGTGCGCGGGGCCAAGACCTCACCTGATGTGCTTGCCACCGTGATGCAGGTGGCTCACAAGATCGGCAAGGTTGCCGTGGTGTCTGGGGTCTGTTATGGCTTCATTGGAAATCGCATGGCCGAGGTCTACATGCGAGAGGCTGAATTTTTGATGATGGAAGGTGCCAGACCGGCCGAGATCGATGGCGCGGTTGAAGGGCTCGGCATGGCGATGGGGCCGTGCCGGATGCTCGACATGGCGGGTATTGATGTTGGCGCTAAGACAGTCATTGAGTATGGCAAGGCCGGTGGCCTGCCTCCCGACGACAGCTACCGCGCGGTGGTGCAAAAGTTGTTCGAGCTTGGTCGTTTCGGCCAGAAGACCGGTGCAGGCTACTACGCCTACGACGGGCGCAAGCCTGTAGCGGACCCGGAAACTGTCCGGATCAGTCAGGCGCTCGCTGCCGCGCACGGCATCGAGCAGCGCAGCGACATTGGCAAGCAGGAAATCATCGAACGCCTGCTGTACCCGCTGATTAACGAGGGGGCAAAAATTCTCGAAGAAGGCATCGCCTACCGCCCTGGCGACATAGACATTGTGTGGACCGCGGGCTACGGTTTTCCAGACCACCAAGGCGGGCCGCTGTGGATGGCCGACCGCATTGGTTTGACTGCTATTGCTGAGCGGCTGTCGCATTACGCCAAAGTGCGTGGCAATCCGTTTGGCTACTGGACTGTTTCTCCTTTGCTTACAAGCCTAGCTCAGAGCGATCTGCGCCTTTCGGACTGGCAGGCCAGCTGAAGCTATCGCTTCATACCCACCACAAACACCACCAGGAATTCCCCATGAAAGATGCCGTCATTGTTTCCACCGCGCGCACTGGCATTGGTCGTGCCTACAAAGGCGCCCTCAATGCGACCAAATCGCCGACTATGTTGGCTCACGCTATCAAGCACGCTGTCCAGCGCGCCAAAGTGGATGGGACCGATATTGAAGACGTAGTGATTGGCTGTGTCATGTCGGCCGGAACGGCTGGAATGAACCTCGCTCGCAATGCATTGCTGGCCGCCGGCCTACCGGTGACGGTACCCGGTCAGACCATGGACCGCCAATGCGCATCCGGCCTGATGGCGATTGCCACTGCAGCCAAGCAGGTGATTGTCGATGGCATGGATATAGTGGTTGCAGGTGGACACGATAACATCACGGCGGTACAGGAGGCCTACATGGGCTGGGTCGACAAAGAAAAAGATCCGCAGGTCATTCGGCATGCCCCTAACGCCTACATGCCTATGGTGCAAACTGCCGAATTTGTGGCGAAGAAGTACGGCATATCGCGCGAGGCACAAGACCGTTACTCTTTGGCCTCACAGCAGCGCACTGCCGCGGCACAGATGACCGGGCGTTTTGATGCTGAGATTGTTGCATTCACGACCCAGATGGCAGTGACGGACAAAATCACCAAGAAAATTTCGCACATGCAAGTCACGCTGTCGAAAGACGAAGGCAACCGGCCCGAGACCACCTACGATGGCTTGGCCTTGGTCAGGCCTGTGATCGAAGGCGGCTTGGTTACTGCGGGAAATGCGAGTCAGCTTTCGGACGGTGCATCAGCCTGCGTGCTGATGGAAGGCCGTCTAGCCCAGCGCCGCGGCCTTCAGGCGCTCGGCATCTATCGCGGTATGGCCGTGGCAGGCTGCGCGCCCGAGGAAATGGGCATTGGCCCCATCTACGCAATTCCCAAATTGTTGAAGCAGCATGGTCTGAAAATCGACGACATCGGACTTTGGGAACTGAACGAGGCCTTCGCCTGCCAAGCGCTTTATTGCCGTGACTATCTGGGTATCGATCCTGAAAAATATAACGTTAACGGTGGTGGCATATCCATCGGCCATCCCTATGGCATGACAGGCTCACGCGTAGTGGGCCACGCGCTGATTGAAGGCAAGCGGCGCGGCGTAAAGTACGTGGTGGCCAGCATGTGTATCGGTGGCGGAATGGGTGCGGCGGCGTTGTTTGAAGTGGCTTGACGGCTTTGTAAGGACCTTGAGATGCATCGCAGGTTTCAGGACTGAATTGCTTGCGGGATCACTACTCGGCATCTTTGATGCACTACTTGTAAAACTTTGGAGAAATTTATGCCTGTGCTGAAATATTTACCGTTTCATCGTGCATTTGTTGTACTTGCAGTTGGTAGCCTGAGTATCCTCAGCTCACTGGCCAATGCTCAAACCTTTCCAACCCGCCCGATCACGGTAGTTGTGCCGATTGCTGCCGGCGGGTCAACCGATGTCATCACCCGCCTAGTGATTAAACATATGAGCGAAAACTTAGGCCAACCCATAGTTGTGGAAAATATCACCGGTGCGGGTGGCATCATCGGCGCGAGTAAGGTCGCCAGAGCGCCCGCAGACGGTTATATGCTGGTGGCGGGCTCATCGGGCTCACAGGCTTCGGCGTATAGCGTCTATGAAAAGATGCCCTACACCGTCGACTCGTTTGCGCAAATCGGTCTGACAGCAATCATTCCTGCTCTTATGGTCGTCAACAAGAATATTCGTGTAAGTAACCTTCAGGAGGTAGTCGCATACATCAAGGCAAACCCGGGGAAAGTGTCATTCGGCAATGTGGGGGTCGGCACCTCCGGGCACCTTCAATGCGAATTTTTTAAGTCTGAGACAGGCACTGATGTAGCCATGGTGCCTTACCGAGGCGCTGCGCCGATGATCAGTGACCTCATGGCAGGGCAGATTCAAGGTGCTTGCGATGCCATGCCCACCTCGAGCGCGGCGCTGCAAAGCGGACATATTCGCGCGATTGCTGTGTTGGCCAGCGAAAGGGTGAGTTCGATGCCTGATGTGCCGACGGTGGCTGAGCAAGGCATGCCGCAGTTACAGTCGTCACCTTGGGTTGGACTCTCTGCGCCCAAGGGCACACCAGTATCGATCTTAGCTGTGCTTCAAAAGGCGTTGTCCGCTGCATTGGATGACTCAACCATTCAGGCGAACATTGCAAAAATGGGGGCTTTTGTGCCACCGGCTCAGCAGCGAGGTCTTAAATACACCGATGACTTCGTTCGCTCTGAGGTTATCAACTGGAGCAAGCTTGCGAAGGCTGCTAATCTTGTTAAGCAATAAGACGTTGCGGTCCTGCTAGGCCGCGGCCCAAAGCATCTTTCAAGCTTTTAGGAGGCAATCATGATTTCTTTCGGCACTAGGTCACGTAGTGAATCTCGACGCCGTCCGCTTAATATGATGGGCGGCATTTTTTACAAAGGCGAGTGGATGGAAAACGGCGAGGACTCGCTGTATTCCCCCACAGTTTTTCTGGCCGAGCAGCCACCTAACTGCGAACTCGCGCCTCATTTTCACCGTCAGAATCAATTCCAACTTTTTGTCGAGGGTGAAGGCTCCTTCGGGCAGGAGCCTATCGGGCCTGTGACAGTGCACTATGCCGGCGCCTACACAGGGTATGGGCCTATCTTGTCGGGGGACGCTTGGCTAAAGTACTTTACGATTCGCGCTGTTTTCGATACCGGGCTCACGCCGAATACCGAATCGCGCGAAAAAATGATCCGGGGTCCTAAGCGGCATGCAAAAGCTTCTGCAGGCCAACCCTGGACAGTAGAACAACTGTCGGCACTGCAAAGCATCCAGCACAAAACTGTGATTGCAGCAGACGCAGGCCTTGGCGCCGAACTGTTCCGGCTGCCTCCAAACGCGACTCAACTGTTGCTGCCAATTGCCGCTAGTTTTGGACAGTTTATTTTTGTGCTTGCCGGTACTTCACTGGTGGACGGTGCCACGCTGTCACTTTGGGAATCAGCCTTCTTCCCTGCGGAAGACGGAGAGGTCGCAATAACCGCAGGTGCTCAAGGTGCCGAAGTGATTACCCTGCATATGCCCGAAACCGCTGGGCAATATCTTGCGCAGTTGCCTTCCTCTGCTGCAACGGAAAGCCGCCAGAGCTAAACACCGATCTGAACTCACTATTTAAAACAAACCAAAGTGACTGTTATGTCGATTCGTCCCCTATCTGTCCGTAGCCGTGTTACCGAAGCCGAATGGAAAGTCCGCAGCGATCTGGCTGCGTGCTACCGTCTCATTGCACGCTATGGCATGAGCGACCTGATCTACAACCACATCACTGCCAAGCTGCCGTCGAATAAGGAGTTGTTCTTGATCAACCCTTTTGGTATGCATTACACCGACATCACGGCGTCGTGTTTTTATACGCTCGACCTCGAAGGCAATGTGGTGGACAAGCCAGAAGGCGAATTTGGCGAATTCCCGGTGAACCGGGCCGGCTTTATGTTGCACAGCGCAGTGCATGCTGCACGCCATGACTTGGGCTGTGTGATCCATACCCACACTCGTGCAGGAATGGCAATCTCGGCCTTGAAGGAAGGTATCCTGCCGTTGACGCACTATTCAATGCGTTTTTATAATGCGATCGGTTATCACGACTACGAAGAGCCAACGGTGGATGAAACTGAAAGAGCCCGCATCGCACGCGACCTCGGGCCCCATAGTGCCCTCATCCTGCGCAACCACGGGCTTCTGGCCGCTGGGCCGACTGTGCCGGACGCTTGGAATCTGATGTATTGGTTGGAGTCTGCCTGTAAAGTTCAACTGGATGTGTTGTCCACCGGACGCGAAATCTGCATGCCGAGTCATGAACTGGCCACCATCATGGCCAGTCGCTATGGTCCGCAAGGCAAACTTAATCTTGCACCTATCGAATGGCCCACTATGTTGAGTCAACTTGACAAGGAAGACTCGTCCTACCGGTCTTGATCAGTTCTCTAGTTTGGGTCAAACGTGCGTCCGGCAAACACAACTTGCCTGTTGAATGACTAAAGGGGTATTGGTGTCCAGCGTTAGGAAGAGAGAACCAAAACTGGGCGAACCAATCGGCCTAGCCCGCTAGCTCAGCTTTTATCGCAAGTCGTCATCGCAAGTCTTGAAGAAGCGGGAAGCAAAGTGAGGGCAAAATTTTTAGTTCACTCTCCTAGACCATCATGAGTGCTTGGCTGATTGCTTTAGTTGGCTTGGGTTACGCCAGCATTGCAGTGATGCAAGGGATCAAAGGCCGCGTGAGCATGAGTGTTGTTTTTGCAGGCTACGCATTCAGCAACATGGGGCACTACCTGCTTGCAAAGTAGCCCCAGTTTTGGTGCTTAACGTACCCAAGTTAAGGCACCCAAATTCGATTGGATATTGGACAGCGTCTAATTAGCGTCCAATATCCAATCGAATAGGCAAGAAAAAAGCACCTAGCTTTTTTAGCTAAGTGCTTGATCTAGAACAGTAAATTCTGGCTCCTCGACCTGGGCTCGAACCAGGGACCTACGGATTAACAGTCCGGCGCTCTACCAACTGAGCTATCGAGGAATGAAGCCTCAGATTATAGCGTGCTTTTCTGGCCGCTCTGAACGCTGAGTTTCAAAATTTCAGACT
>CANFJF010000089.1 GCA_947447355.1 Comamonadaceae bacterium | reverse complement strand
GATGGGTGCGCCGGCTGGGCTCAGATCAATCATGTTCATCAGAAACTCCTTCAGGTTGCTGTCGATTTTCAGGGCTTGCGGCATGTCGTTGTTGAGATGGACGCATGCGTTTTGTTGATGGGGAAACACCGCATTTCTTGATTAGCATCATGACCACTCAAGATTTTTCAAGTTTCAACAGGACTCACTGCATGCGCCCACGTTTATTGCTGACCCTCTTCGGCGCGCTTCTGTGCACCGCGGGCACCCTCGCCCAAGCCCAATCGGGGGCTTACCCGAACAAGCCGGTTCGGATCATTGTGGGCTTTCCGCCGGGCAGCGCGACAGACGTAGCCGCCCGCCGCGTGGCCGTGAAATTGACTGCCAGCCTGGGGCAGTCCTTCGTGATTGAAAACCGGCCAGGGGCCAGCGGCAACATCGCCGGTGAGATGGTGGCGAAAGCGGTGCCCGATGGCTATGTCCTTTATGCCGGTACGACCAGCGAAATGGCGATCAACAAACCCGGTGGCATGAAGATGCGGTTTGACCCCGCCAAAGACTTCATGCCGATCGGCTTGCTGTTCACCACCAACCCGGTCTTGATTGCCAGCAATGCGTCAAACCTGACCAGTCTGCGTGGCTTGGTGGACACCGCCAAAGCCAAGCCGGGGCAAGTGAGCTGGGCCACTGTCAATGCATTCCAGCAAGTCGTCATGGCGTCGTTTCAAAATGCCGCGGCCATCAACCTGAACATGATTTATTACAAGGGCACCGCCTTGGCGATGAATGATGTGGTGGGCGGGCAGGTGGATGGGATGGTCGGGTATCCGGCTGAATCTGTGCCGCAAATTGAGGCGGGCAGGGTCAAAGCGCTGGCCATTGCGGGTGCGCGCCGCAACCCGTTTCTGCCGTCGACGCCCACCTTGATTGAACTGGGTTACCCCGGGCTGGACTTGGTGGTGTGGGGCGGGATTTTTGCGCCGACGGGGACACCGCCGGCCATCGTTGAGCAACTCAATCGAGGCATCCTGGCCGCCAACGGTCAGTCGGACATCAAGGAGGCGTTAGCCAAGACGGGCTCAGAGGTGCAACTTTATTCAGTCTCTGAGTTCACCGGATTCATCAATGCCGAAATCGACAAATGGGCCAAGCTCATCAAAAGTACGGGGATCAAGTTGGGCGACTGAGTTTTTAAGCCAAATTTTTCACTGATTTAAAAGGACAACCAACATGACCACTGCAAAAAAATACGAGATGGATATTCGGACTCTTTCTCCCGCTGACATGGACAAACGGGTGGCCCGTTTCAAGGAGTTGAAGTTTCCGCCCGACCGCTACCCCGACAGCTTGCTGCCGGGTCATGAGCGGAAAAATTATTTGGTGGTGGGCCAAGGGTTGATCGTGGAGGGTGGCAAAGACCCGATGTCTGCGATCCCGATTCACGAAGGTTTTCAAATGTCCTACGTGGAGGCCAAGCCGGGTAATGGCCCTAAGTTGCACAACCACGACACGAATGAAACCTTCGTCGCCATCAAGGGGCGGTGGCGTGTCATCTGGGGGCTGAACCAAGAGCATTCCGTGGAACTCGATCCCTTGGATGTTTGCGCCGTGCCGCCATTTGTGCCGCGCCGATTCATCAATCTCGAGCCCGGTGCAGGAAGTGACGTCGGCTTGCTGTTGACCGTTCAGCCTGGCAACGTCGCCAAATGCGAGTTCATGTAAATAGCGCTACTCCTCCAGCGGGCCAACCATCTCCTGCGTCATGGCGAGCGCAGCGCGGCCATCCATCCCCTGCGTCATGGCGAGCGAAGCGCGGCCATCCATGACTCCGAATTCGGGCCCCTGGACTGCCGCGCTTCGCTCGCAGTGACGGAAGGTGAGTCATGGCGAGCGCAGTGCGGCCATCTATCCCCTGCGTCATGGCGAGCGAAGCGCGGCTAACCATCCCCTGCGTCATGGCGAGCGCAGTGCGGCCATCCATGACTCCGAATTCGGGCCCCTAGACTGCCGCGCTTCGTTCGCAGTGACGAGTTCTGTCGCTCGCAGAGACGGAATTTTCAATCTCGCAGTGACCGGACTTTTATCTCGCAGGGACGATTTGCTTCAGTGGTTGGCGGCTTCACCAGCCGCTGGTTTGGCGCATGGTGAAGGGCACGTCGGCTGCGTCAGGCGCGGCATTGCTGCTGAGGTCTTTCCAGACACCTTGGATGACCTCCCCGCAGCTGCCTTCGACGATTTTTCCGTCCCAGCCGGCGGTCAAATTGGTGCCGTTCGACGATTCATCGAGCATGAACAAGACACCCTCCAAATCGCCGGCGACCTGCGCGCGCGGGGAGTGGCCTGGTACTTTGCGGCCGGGTACTGCGCTGAAGTCACGCTCCAGCGTGCCCGCTAAGCTCTCGCTGTATTCGGCATGACGTTGCAGTTGCAGCGTCGCCTTGGCCGGTAAGCCACGCGGTGGGTTGGTGAACTCTACCGTCCACTGGCCGTAGAGATCTGCCGTCTTGACTTGTTGCGCCGTGAGGCAGGCTTTGGCGGGTGCTGAAGCGGCTGCTGGAGGCTTGGTTTGCGCGATGCTGTGGTTCAAGTTCAACAGCATCGTCAGGCCAATGCAACAAGCGCGAAAGGTCACGCGGGCCTGCAAATTTGAAACGGGTGTCATGGCGTTGACCTTTCTGGAAAAAGTCAGTTTTTGGATTGGGCTTCAGCCAAGGCTTGGGCTGCGGCGCCGTCGGCTGCGCGCTGTGCAAACTCGGCGCGCAAGGCGCGAATCTTTTCGCGCGGGTCTTCTTTGACCGTGGTTTTGTCGAGGCCCATTTCGGCGATGAAACGGCTGGGTGTGCCGGCAATCATCTCGCGGCCTTTTTTACGCCGCCGCAGCCAACTCACCAACAGCGTGCGTTGAGCGCGGGTGATGCCAACGTACATCAGCCGGCGTTCTTCTTGCAGGCGCAGCGCAATGCTCTCGACGCTGGCTTCGGCGTCGTCCTCGCCGAGCTTGAAGGGCAGCAGCCCTTCGACGCAGCTGACCAACATCACGTGCGGCCACTCCAGCCCTTTGGCGGCGTGCAGGGTGGACAGTGTGACGACGTCTTGGTCGCCTTCTCGCTCGCTGATGGTCGACAGCAGCGCAATGGTTTGCACCACTTCAAGCATGGTCTTGCGTTCTTTCTCGACGGTGGCGCCGGAGGTGTCTTCAATCTGACCGCCGCAGCGTTGCGCCATCCAGTCGCAAAAATCCATCACATTGGTCCAACGCGCAGCGGCTACTTTTTCGCTGTCTTCGGCGTCGTACAAATGTTTTTCGTAGTCGATGTCTTTCAGCCAGTCGTTCAAAAACACGCGTGCGTCTTGCGCGCCCACGGTGTGTTTGGCGCGGTGCTCTAGGTCGTTCATGTAGCGGCCAAACTCTTGCAGCGAACCCACTGCTTTGGCTGGTAGCACGGTTTCTAGCGAGTTGCTGAACAAGGATTCAAACAGGCTCAATTTGTACAGGCTGCCAAAGTTGCCGAGGGCTTGCAAGGTCACATGGCCGATGCCGCGCTTGGGCGTTGTCACGGCGCGCATGAACGCCGGGTCATCATCGTTGTTGGTCAGCAGGCGCAGCCAGCCGCACAGGTCTTTGATTTCAGCGCGGTCAAAAAAGCTTTGGCCACCGGAGACCTTGTACGGAATTTGCGCGCGCCGAAAAGCTTTTTCAAAAACCTTGGCTTGGTGGTTGGCGCGGTACAGCACGCTGAAGTCTTTCCAGTCTTTGTACTGGCTGCCAACCGCTTGCAGCTCGCCACCGGCGCGCAAGCTTTGGATACGGGCGACAACGCGGTCTGCTTCGTGTTCTTCGCTGTCGCAGTCGACCACGCGGACGGGTTCGCCTTCACCGAGTTCGCTGAACAGCGTCTTTGGGTAGAGCTTCGGGTTCGGGCCGATGACGTTGTTGGCAGCGCGCAAGATGGCGCTGGTCGAGCGGTAGTTTTGCTCTAGCTTGACGACTTTGAGCGTGGGGTACTCAATTGGCAAGCGTTTCAGGTTGTCGAGCGTGGCGCCGCGCCAGCCGTAGATGGATTGGTCGTCGTCGCCCACCGCCGTGAAGCGTCCACGTTCGCCGACCAGCAGCTTCAGCACCTCGTACTGCGTGGCATTGGTGTCCTGGTATTCGTCGACCAACACATGGCCGAGCGCGGCTTGCCATTTGTCGCGAACCTCGTCGTGCTCTTTGAGCAATTTCAGCGGCAGGCCGATCAGGTCGTCAAAGTCGACGCTTTGGTAAGCGGTGAGGCGCTCTTCGTAGCGCGCCATGATGCGGGCCAGCACGCGCTCTTCGTCGGTGGCGGCTTGCGCTTCGGCTTGCTCGGCGTTCAGGCCGCTGTTTTTCCAGGCGCTGATGGTCCATTGCCATTGCTTCGCGGTGGCCGAGTCGGTCGAACCGCCAGCGTCTTTCAAGATGCTGGTGACGTCATCACTGTCCAAAATACTGAACTGCGGTTTGAGGCCGAGCACGCCACCGTCTTGGCGCAACATGCGCACGCCCAACGCATGAAAGGTGCAGATCAACACGCCGCGCGCGCTCTTGCCGATCAAGCTCTTGGCGCGCTCGCGCATTTCGGCGGCGGCTTTGTTGGTGAAGGTGATGGCGGCAATTTGCTCGGGCTTCAGGCCGGCCTGAATCAAGCGCCCGATTTTGTGCGTGATGACCCGTGTTTTGCCGGAGCCAGCGCCCGCCAGCACAAGACAAGGGCCGTGCATGTAGTTGACGGCTTCTTGCTGCGCGAGGTTCAGGCCGGCGATGGAGGGCGCGCCGGAAGGTGGTGGGGTCGACATGAATGGGGGCGGTGGGGGAAAGACAAATGCGGGCGCTGGTCAGCCAGTCATCATAGCGAGTCGTCTGTGCCGCACGCATACAAGTGACCATACCGCGAGCCATAAAAGGTTCGTCTCTGCGAGCGCAGCGCGGCAGTCCATCTCCGCGCACCGCCAAGATGGATGGCCGCGCTGCGCTCGCCATGACGCATTTCTGTCTCTGCGAGCGAAGCGCGGCAGTCCATCACCGCGCACCTCCAAGATGGATGGCCACGCTGCGCTCGCCATGACACCCTTTCGTCTCTGCGAGCGAAGCGCGGCAGTCCATCTCCGCGCACCTCGACGATGGATGGCCGCGCCGTCGCTCGCCATGACACCCTTTCGTCTCTGCGAGCGAAGCGCGGCAGTCCATCTCCGCGCACCTCGACGATGGATGGCCACGCTGCGCTCGCCATGACGGGAGGGGTTTTGTCATGGTCGGCTGGATAAAAAATCATATGTTCATGGAAAGCGTAGGGCGGCAATCCCTGCACCCGCTTTCATGAATGCCGCTGAGCGACTCTGTTGGCCAGCAGCTCGACACTGTCCCCTGTCGCGTGTGAAAAACCTGTGTGCATTCGTTAATGCGTCGACATATTCCGAGATACAAACTACAGAGCGTTACGAACTGTTGGGCGCAGCCTCACGTTGATTCAAGGTGCAATATCTTCGACAGGGGGTTCTACCGCTCAGTTGATGTTGAATGGAGGATCGTTTTGCCGCAGAAAAATTTGTCGCTGGCGAATCACTTGATTGCTACCTTGCCGCCACTTGAACGCGCTGTGTTGCTCGCACAGAGCGAGCTGGTTGAGCTTGAGTTGCATGCCATGGTCTGTGTGGCGGGCGAAATATCACGGCACGTGTGGTTTCCGGTGGAAGGCTTTGTTTCAATTATTTTGCCGGTGCCGGCCGCCGCTGACATGGCGGTTGCCCAAGTGGGCCCTGAGGGCATGTTCCAGACTTCGGCCGTGTTTGACGTTGAGCACTCGGCTTTTCATGGCCGCGTACAAGCTGCAGGACGGGCCTTTCGAATGACGCGAACAATCTTGCAACAGCACCTGCAGCAGAGTCGTTGTTTGCGTGCGGTGCTCAACCGCTATGGCGATGCACGCCTGAGTCAATTGGCGCAACAGACGGTCTGCATCAATCACCACTCCGTCGAACAGCGGCTGGCACGCGTCTTGTTGATGACGCGTGACCGGCTTTGTTCAAACGAGATTTTTTTGACCCATGACGTGTTTTCTAACATGCTTGGTGTGCGGCGCGAAAGCGTGACGCAAGCGGCCAGCGCATTTCAACGGCGTGGCTTCATCAGCTACAGCCGCGGCTACGTCATGTTGCTCGACGAAGACGCGCTTCAAAGCATGGCTTGCGGATGCTATGAGGCGGATTTGCAGACTTACGAGAGAGCTTTTCCTGCTGTAGCCACTTTTCCTTTTGACGCGGACTCGCCCGTCGACGTCACCAGTAAGTGAATGAAATGCAACTTGGCCACCACCTCGCGCGGCAGCACAAAGGGGTAAAAGTCAGGTTGACCCATGGAGCGCGACATCTCGTTGAGCAGGGTGGTGAGTCGCGTCCAGTCATTCAAGAAAGCCAAAAATTGCTTAGCCTTGGGGTGCTTTGGCTGGTACAGCGCGTCGATGGCAAAAGGCGTGAACTCGAGCTGCATTTTCTTGGCGCTCAAGCCAAAACTCGATGCGGTGTCGACCGTGTCGCGCATGTGCAGGTAATGCGCCCAGCACTCGGCCCAGTCTTCCCACGGGTGCGTGCTGGCGTAGGCGCTCACGTAGTGTTGCGGCCAATCCGCTGCAGGGCCATCGTCATAGTGGCGCTGTAAGGCTTCTGCGTAGCCGGCGGTTTCATCGCCAAACAAGCTGTGAAAGCCGTTCATCCAGCCGGTGCCCCAGACCAGTCGGTCCCAGTAATAGTGGCCGACTTCATGGCGGAAATGACCGAGCAGCGTGCGGTAGGGTTCGTGCATGGCTTGGCGCGCGGCTTCACGGGTTGCGTCGTCGGCCTCGACCAAGCTGATGGTGATGAGGCCGGTGTCATGCCCGGTCATGACGTGGCCGCCTTCGCTGTCGGAACGTAAAAAATCAAACATCAGACCGTGCTCAGGGTCTTCGGTGAGCTTGGAGGCTACGGGCAAGCCCAGCACCATCAGCGCAGACACCAAGCGCCGTTTGGCCAGCTCGACAAGCCCCCACAGCTGGCCATTGTCCGGATGTTCAGGGTCGTTCAGGTCGGGGATCTTGTGATTCAGTTGGCAGGCACGGCACAGGCCGGTTGAATTGCCGAACGTGTCAGTCGCGGACACCAGCCAGTTGCAGGCGGCGGGTGTTGTCAGATTCAGGCAGCGACGGTAGCTTGAAACCTCCCAACCCTTTGCGGCCTCAGGAGCCTCAGAAATTGGCCAAGCCCGCCAAAGCTTCGACGTACCGTTTGAAGTGTCATCAGGCGCATCGGTGGGCGCCAGCGACAGCAATTGACCGAGTTGAGGGTCGTAGCCCAGTGGCGTGCTGCAGGCGAGACATTGGCTGTTCCTGAAAAAAACGGGGCGGCCGCACTTGCAGCTGTAAGCCCTGCCAGCCAAACTTGGCAAATGGGTATCGCTGAAGCTTGAGGCGCGTGAAGAAACAGGGTGTCTGAGTGACGGCAAGGCGAAGGCTTTCGATGGGGCTGGCAGATAAAAAGGAGCAAAAAAGAAAAGTGCAAACTTGCCTTGGGTACCCTGGGCGCGTTTAAGTTTGACAGGTTGGCGCCTTGGCTGCTCGTCTTCAATTTTCAAGCGGCACAGATAAAGGGGACTTGGGCTTTTATCATGGGAAACTCCGATGTGCGAATTCTGTCGCCAACCCGTTTCAAAGGATAAACATGCCCACTTACCGCATTGATATGTTTGAAGGTCGAACCCCCGAGCAAAAGAAAAAGCTGGTGGAAGAGATCACTCGTGTCTCCGTCGAAGTGCTGGGCGGTTCGCCAGAGTCGGTCGACATCTTCATCACCGAACTCAAGCGTGAGAACGGTGCGAGGGGTGGGCGCCTGTGGTCAGAGCCGCGCAGTTGATGCCGTCGGCCGCAACTTAGATGAAGCATTCCGCCAAGCTGGCTGACCTGCAGGCGCATTATGGTCCGCGTTATCGCTGGCTGTTGCTGTTGGCTGTCATGGTTGGCACCATGGCGTCGATCATGTCGTCGACCATCGTCAACGTGGCGATTCCCGACATGTCGCACACCTTCGCGCTGGGTCAAGAACGTGCGCAATGGGTCTCGTCGGGCTTCATGGCCGCCATGACGGTCTCCATGCTGACAACGCCCTGGCTACTGGCTCGCTACGGTTACCAGCACACCTACATTGGCTGCATGTTGCTGCTGATGACGGGCGGCATGGTGGGTGGTTTGGCTGGAAGCTTTGATTGGGTGCTGGCCGCACGTGTGGCAGAAGGCTTGGCGGCTGGTGTGGTGCAACCGATTCCGGCCATCATCATCATGCGTGCCTTTGCGCCGAGTGAGCAGGGGCGTGCCAGTGGCATTTTTGGCATGGGCGTGGTGCTGGCGCCTGCGCTTGGGCCGAGTGTGGGCGGTATTCTGGTCGACCTGTTTGGTTGGCGGTCGATTTTTTTCATGGTGGTTCCGCTCTGCCTGGCGTCTATTTGGCTGGCTCTGCGGTACGTGCCCGATTCTGCGCCGGGCGGAGGTGCGACGAATCGCGAAGTCTCCCTCGATTGGCGTGGCCTGCTGCTGGCGGCGGTGGGTACCTTGTGCCTGCTCACCGGCATGGTCGAGTTGCACAGCAGTGGCGGACTTCACGCAGCCTTGTTGTTGGCCGGTGCAGCGATAGTTGTCGTTGTATTTTTGGCTTGGCAGCGGCGGTTGACGATGCGCGGCGGTGAGCCGTTGATGAACTTGACTTTGTTTGCCTCGCGTCCGTTTGCCATGGGCAGCATGGTCGCCTTTATCTACGGCACGGCACTGTTTGGTTCGACCTATCTGTTGCCGGTGTACATGCAGCTGGCCTTGGGCATGTCGGCATCCTATGTGGGTTTTGTCTTGCTGCCCGCCGGTGTTGTGCTGGCCATTGCCATTGCTGTGGTGGGTCGCTTGGCCGACCGTCACCCGACCTACCGGTTGGTGACCTTGGGATTGGCGCTGTTGGCGGCATCGTTCGCACTGATGGTGACGGTGACGCTGGACAGCGTCATCTGGTGGCTGATGCTCTGGGCGATATTGGGCCGGATTGGCTTGGGCTTTATCTTGCCCTCGCTCAATCTCGGCTCGCTGCGGCCCCTGCCGCAAGTGTTGTTGTCACAAGGCGCAAGCGCCGTGAATTTTCTGCGCATGTTGGGCGGTGCCATTGGTGTGAGCTTGTGCGGCATCGTGCTGGAATGGCGGCTGGCTGCCCATGGCGACTCACTGGCGCAACCGGTCAGCAGCCCGGCCCGGCTGGTGGCTTTCAATGAAACTTTTATGATGCTGGCTGCGTTTTGCGTGTTGGCCATGTTTGCGGCTTGGCGGATACGCTCCGACCCTCAGTAGGACTTTCTTGATATGTGCCAGCTGCTGGGAATGAACTGCAACACCCCGACCGATGTGACCTTCAGCTTCGCCGGGTTTGCGCAGCGTGGCGGACACACCGACCTGCACACCGATGGCTGGGGCATCGCATTTTTCGAAGGTCAAAACAAGATGGGCCAAGCCGGGTCGGAAGGCGACAAGGGCTTGCGCCACTTTGTCGATCACCAGCCTGCCGCCGACTCGCCGGTGGCTGCGTTGATCCGCCGCTACCCGATCAAAAGTCGCAACGTCATCGCCCACATTCGCAAGGCCACGCAAGGCCGTATCGCGCTGGAAAACTGTCACCCCTTCGTGCGTGAACTGTGGGGACGCTACTGGGTCTTTGCGCACAACGGCGACCTGAAAGACTTTCATCCGCGCCTGCACGCGGGTTTCAAGCCGGTTGGCGACACCGACAGCGAGCGTGCTTTTTGCTGGATCATGCAAGAGCTCGCCAAGTCCCATGCGGGTGTGCCCAGCGTGGCAGAACTC
Source organism: Comamonadaceae bacterium (assembly GCA_947447355.1). GTDB lineage: Bacteria > Pseudomonadota > Gammaproteobacteria > Burkholderiales > Burkholderiaceae_C > Polaromonas. The sequence continues at coordinate 3,354 of CANFJF010000089.1, read as the reverse complement.
ACGTTGACGCTGCGTGAGCTGGCCAAAGAAATAGCGCGCCACGGCACCTTTAATTTCATGCTGAGCAATGGCTTGGCGCTTTGGGCGCATGCTTCGACGAATCTTTTTTATGTTGAACGCCGACACCCGTTTGCGCATGCGACTTTGAGCGACGAAGACCTGAGTGTTGACTTCGCGGAGTACACGCAACCGACTGATCGTGTTGCGGTGGTGGTGACGGCGCCGCTCACCACCAACGAACCCTGGTTGCCGTTTGCAGCCGGGGAATTAAAGGTCTTCGTGGACGGGGCCTTGGTCGTTGGGCCAAGCCCTTAACAAGGCGATAAAGGCGCGCTAAGGGCGGCTTGGGTGCTCAGGCCGAGGTGGCCAGCGCCGTTTCAAGTGCGTCGATAAACATCGCCGCCACATCAAAGTCGGTTTGGTCAAAGATTTCCTGAAAGCAGGTCGGGCTGGTGACGTTGATCTCGGTGATGCAGTCACCGATGACGTCGATTCCCGCCAGCAACAGGCCGCGCGCAGCCAGCACTGGACCGACTGCTTCGGCGATTTCGCGGTCGCGCGCTGACAGGGCTTGCGCCACGCCCAGACCACCAGCGGCCAAGTTGCCGCGCACCTCATTGCCTTGCGGAATCCGCGCCAACGCAAAAGGCACGGGCTTGCCGCCAATCACCAGCACGCGTTTGTCACCCTTGACGATCTCTGGCAAAAACTTTTGCACCATGACGCTTTGGGCGCCGTCTTTGTTCAGCGTCTCGATGATGCTGCCCAGATTCATACCGTCGGCTTTGACCCTAAAAATACCCATGCCGCCCATGCCGTCAAGCGGCTTCAAGATGATGTCCTGGTGCTCGGCGTGAAAGCGTTTGATGTCTTCTGCGTCGCGCGTCACCAGCGTTGGGCCGATGAATTGCTGAAACTCCATGATGGCGAGTTTTTCAGGGTGGTCACGCAGCGCACGCGGCTTGTTGAAGACGCGTGCGCCTTCGCGCTCGGCTTGTTCCAGCAGGTGGGTGCTGTAGAAAAACTCACTGTCAAACGGCGGGTCTTTGCGCATGATGATGCAGCCAAAGTCACGCAGCGCCTGCGGCCGTTCGTCCGGGTGCTGCTGCTTGGCGACAAACCAGTTTTGCGCGTCGCCGGTGAGGTGAATGTCACGCACAAAGGCCGTCACCGGCGTGCCGCGCTGCCACATGATGTCTTTGGTTTCGCAAGCGCTGATAGTGTGGCCGCGTCGCTGCGCTTCCCGCATCATGGCAAAGGTGGTGTCCTTGTAAATCTTGAAAGACTCCAGCGGATCGGCAACGAAAAGAATGTTCATGGTGGGGCTGAGATTCAATAGAAATGAAGACCGAGGCGAAATCGCAAGTGTGGATTTTGGCAGGTTGTCGTGCTTCCGGTCGAGTCTGTGGTCGGTAGCCTCACCAGCTTACCGGCGAAGCTGTCAGCGCCAAGCCTCAAACCCAAATCTCAAATCTCAATCTTCGAGCCCAACTCCACCACCGAGTTGCTTGGCAATTTCAAAAAGTCGGCCGCGCCACTGGCGTTGTGATGCATCTGTGCAAACAGCTTTTCTCGCCACGGCGCCATGCCGCCACCAATCGTTGGAATGACGGTGTCACGCGACAAAAAGTAGCTGGTGCTCATGGGGTCAAGCTCCCATCCGGGGCTGTTGATGTTCATCAAGGCCTTAGGCAGATTGAGATCATTCTTAAAGCCGTAATGAACCACCAATTGCCAGCAATGGTGGCCGAGAGATTCAATCTGCACGCGTTTGTCCATGCCAATCCAAGGCACTTCATGGTTTTCCACCGTTACAAAAAGGTTTTTGGCGTGCAGTACCTTGTTGTGTTTGAGGTTGTGCAACATGGCATTGGGGACGATACCGCGCTCCGCCGTCAAAAACACTGCCGTGCCCTCAACGCGAACGGGTGGACTGACAAAGACGGATTCGAGAAAAGAGGGCAGGTCCAGCGCATCGGCGTGCAACTTGCTGTTCAGCAGTTCCCGACCTTCTTTCCAAGTGATCATGAGGGTGAAGATGGCGCCCCCGATGAGCAGCGGAAACCAGCCGCCCGCGAACAGCTTCATCAGGTTGGAGCTGAAGAAAGCCAAGTCAACGATGAAGAACACGCCAGTCCCGGCGATGCACAACCACAACGGGTATTTCCAAGCGTAGCGAACAACGAAAAAGGTCAGGATCGTGGTGATCAGCATGTCCAGCGTGACCGCAATGCCGTAGGCTGAGGCCAGATTGCTCGATGAACGGAACATCACCACGGCCAGCACGATGGTCACAAACAGCCCCCAGTTGACCATGGGCATGTAAATCTGGCCGGTGTCACGCACGCTGGTGTGTTGAATATTCAGGCGAGGCAAATAACCGAGCTGGATCACTTGCTTGGTGACGCTGAAGGCGCCTGTGATAAGCGCTTGCGAGGCAATCACGGTGGCCATAGTCGCCAGCAATACCAGCGGCAGCAAGGCCCAATCGGGCGCCATCAGGAAGAATGGATTTTTGACGGCGTCTGGATTTTGCAGCAACAGCGCGCCTTGACCAAAATAGTTCAGCGTCAGCGAAGGCATGACCACTGAAAACCAGGCGAGCCGGATGGGTTTTTTGCCGAAGTGTCCGAGGTCTGCATACAGCGCTTCAGCGCCCGTGACGCACAGCACGACGGCCCCCAGAATGATAAAAGTGGTGCCTGGGTTGGTCCACATGAACATCACCGCGTAATGTGGGCTGATGGCTGCGAGGATCGCAGGGTGAGTGATGATTTGTGAGATGCCCAAGACAGCCAGCACCAGAAACCAAACCAGCGTGATCGGACCAAAAAATTGGCCGATACCGGCCGTCCCGCGCTTTTGCACCGCAAATAAACCAAACAGAATGACCAGCGTCGTCGGCACCACGTATTGTTTGAAGGCGGGTGAAATGATTTCTAAGCCCTCGACCGCCGACAGCACTGAAATGGCCGGCGTGATGACGCCATCGCCATAAAAAAGTGATGTGCCAAAGATGCCGACGATCAGCAACACACGGCGTAGTTTTGGTTTGTCTTTGACGGCTTGTGAGGCCAAAGCCAGCATGGCCACCAGACCGCCTTCCCCGTTGTTGTCGGCGCGCAGCACCAACGACACGTATTTGATCGAGACGATGACTGTCAACGTCCAAAAGAAGATGGACAAGATACCGTAGACGTTGTCCGGACTGAATTCGACATGTCCGGAGCCAAAGACTTCTTTGACAGCATACAGAACGCTGGTGCCGATGTCGCCGTAGACAACACCGATGGCGCCGAGGGTCAGCGCCGCGAGAGAAGATTTTGAGCTTGTCACAAAATATTCCCTTGGCAG